>JAFYON010000106.1 GCA_017560145.1 Clostridia bacterium
ATACCGATATCGATGATATCCTCAGCATGCTCAACAAGAGATAAATAATGCATAATAAAAGTCCGTCGAGTTTTACTTGACGGACTTTTTTATCACTTGTCGGTTGAAGCGGTTAAATTAACAATCGATTGATTTTTATCTTTTTGGATGATATAATTAACGCATAGCGGAAAAGAACTCCAAAGGGGAAGATAATGAAAACACTGATTTCCGAAAATCTTAAAAAACTACGTGAAGAGAAGGGGTATACTCAAAGCGAAATCGCAGAAGCACTATCGGTAACGCCGCAATCTGTTTCACGTTGGGAAAAGGGCTTGGCGTATCCCGATATAGAAAAGCTGCCTCAGATTTCAAAGCTCTTCGACGTTTCGATCGACGATCTTTTAGGTAACTGCAAATCAAAATTGCATATAATCACCCAAGAGCTTATCAAGGCAAGAATGCGTCTTAACGAAAATCCCGAGCCTTCTGCAAAGAAAGAATACCTCGATCTGTTGGAGGAAAGCGTCAATATCGGCTCGAACCGCTTTCTCGGTGAATATTATAATGCGTCGAGAAGGATGAAAAAGGATAAAATCGTTTCGACCGAAAAATATATCGAGGTAAAAGAAACCGTTTGCAAAAAGCTTCTTGAAATGAAGCCCAACGAACGTGCAAGTGAGCTGGTCGTTATCGTCGCTAACGAGGATGAAGAAAACTTTGCCTTTTGGGAGGAATTCATCGGTAACGATAACAATCTTGCCTGCTGGAACGATATTTTACTGCTTCGCCATTTTATCCGCAAGGATTCGGAGGGCTTTGATAAACAACGCCGAGAGGTATTGTTTCAGGATATTTCCAAGATGCTCTTCCTTATGAATCAAAAATGTGCACCGAACAGTGCTTCGGGCAAGAATTGTCTTAACGTCTTTGAATCGTCCGAGGAAATCAAAAATTGCCTTCTTGTAAAGGAGCTTATCGATACTCTCTCAAAGCGTTATGACGATATATTTATTTTCCATCGTATCACTGCCGAAACAAGACTCGCTTCTTCTTATATCTCACTCGGCGACAGGGAAAAGGCAAAAGCGTCGCTTGCTCGCTTAACCGAGCTTCTGCCGATCTGCGAAAAAGCCGTCAGAACCCCTCTGAAGGGCTCTGTGCCGCTTTTTGAGAAATATGAATTCATAGCCGAGGAATATAAGCACGAAAACCTTTTCTTCGAAATAGAGGTAATGCTGAGCTCAGAGGAGTATGCCGAAATGAAGAAGAACGATAAAGCTCTTTCCGACTTCGAGGATTTCATTTCGAAGCTCCACGGAAACATCGATCCTTTTTGCTATATCCCTTGGCAAGAGCGAAAAAAGTTTGAAAGACTTTACAGTCAAGCGCTCTCACTTGCAAAGCGTAATACAAAAAGCACAGTCTACGTGTTCGCTGTAGAAACCGAAAAGGGAAACGTATACGAGGGCGTCGATTACTTTACGGAAGCAGATAGCGAGCCAAAGCTGTTTACCGATATACTGAAGAACAATAACGATACTCAGATAAAATATCTTGTCGGCTTCATTTCGGACGATAAATCCAACGTCTGTCTCGAGATGCCGTCGCATTCCTTCCGCACAAGGCTTTGTGACCTCAACAAGAATAATCTAAATACCGAGTTTATTCTTAAAGGCCACGGCGCATTTATTAAAAAGACGATACGCGATACGTTCGCCTTTGTTACAAGAACCAAATACGAATAAAAAAGAGAGAACAGGAATCATCCTGTTCTCTTTGCTTTTAATATTCGGTAACCGTTACCTTAACGGTGATTATCTTGCTGCCGAATTCACCGTCGACTATCTCGATCTTAACAACGTCATCGCCCGCATAACCCTTCATCGCGGTATATGCCAACGTGCCGTTTTCGTCAAGTCTTATCGAGCCGTAAGCAGGTGTGGTGACGTAACGGTACTTATAAACCGTAAGATCGCCGATATTGATCGATTCGGTCTTGCCGTTCTTAACGCTAAGCTCCATATCGGTGAAATTGTCAAGTCCGTTTTCGGTTGTAACGTAATGGTCTGAGTTTAGCTGCTCGGTTGCATAAAGAATGGTTTCGTTATACATCGCGGTATCGTTTTTGTTGGCCTTTTTGTGACCTTGAACGAAAGCACCGGGCAAACCGCCTTGGTAATAAACCTTGATAGAGTTCATATAACCCTTTTCGTAGCCCGACTTAAGATATGCACGGTACAACTCAAGAACCTCGTCGCTAATTACGCCGCCCTCTATTTCGATTTCAACACACATGCCGTAAAGCTTTGCAAGCTCGCCTGTCGTATCGGTACGGGTGGGCTCGGTGTCGTAGAACATATAGTTGGGCTGCAAGCAAGCAATGTCAAATCCAACGTAGTGGTTAAGCCAAATGCCGTTTGCACTGTAATAGGGACACCAGAAGGTAAGATAACCCATATCGTGAACGTAATCGTTCATATAGATCATAGTGTCGATATCGGTTACGGTTCTCACCGATTCAAACTGCCAATAGAAACCAACGAATTCAAGATTCTGATAATCCTTTTCGTTGTATCTTCTTATCATCTCGTCGATCTGCCATTTAACGCAAGCCTGCGCTTGTTCAACAGTGGTGACAACCTCGCCGTTGAAGATGTCGTTGTTTGCGGGCGCGTTAATGCTTATCCAGATCTTTACCTTATCGTTTGTGCCAAGCTCTTTATTAAGTCTGCCCTTTGCACTGTCAACAGCGTCAAGGTTAACGCCTTCGTAAAAGAGCTCGTCAAAGAACCACGTCATACCTTCATTGCGGTCCTTGTGGTTATTCAATTCGCCTCTCGTCGAGAATGCTATCGAATCCATAAACACGCCGTTCGCTTTGCCGTTTTCATCAAAGGTCGCAAGATAGGTATATGCGCTTTCCTCGGACATAACGTGAACGGTTGTGCAATGCTTGCCATAACCGTCGGTTATGGGAGCAAACAAAATGTTTTTAATACCGAATTTCTCAGTGCTTACGTATTTGCCGTAAGGAGAATCATCCTCAACCGCGGCAACTGCGCCGTCGGGGTTCTTTTTGCCGGTAACCTCAAATTCGCCTAAATATACCGAACTCGAAATTGCGTTGTTGGGACAGGTCGCAAAGGTCAAACGAACGTATCTTGCCTTGTAATTATCGGCAAATTCGATCTTGTGAGTATCCTCAAGAAGCTCTTCCTTGCCGTAATTTTCCTTGTAGTAGGAATACACGGTGGTCCAATCGGTACCGTTTTCGCTAAGGCTTACGTAATAAGCGGTAGGTGTAGAAACACCCCAGGTATATTTGTCATAGAACGAAAATGTTGTGCCGCTTACCGCCATAACGTGACCAAGGTCGCAAACGATATGTCGCCCGCCGCCGCGCTGATTTTTGAAATAGTCGGCGTTTAAATTGCCGTGATAACGGCCGTCGTTAAGAAGGAAAATTCTGCTCTTGGGAGTGTTGGAATGATTGTCCGCAAAGGGATCAAAGTGGAGGATCTGAAAATCAACACCTTCAAGACGAGCAAGATTTTGCTCCTTGTTGTAATCGGCGTCATCCTTGCTTACCTTAACCGCGGATTCACCGAGATTAAGGTTATAATCGTAAAAGTCATCGATCGTAAGGAACTGCTCCTGATTTTCAGAGTTGTTTCTGTCGATCGTGCCCTCGCTGTTGTAATCGTAAGCAGAGATCTCGTCGATAAACGTAAAGGCATAATCGGGCTTCGAGCAGTAAACGCGAATATATCTTGCGCTCAAACCCTTGGGGAAGGCAAAAGAATATTCGTATTTCATCGAATTGGGAACGCCTTGGGGGGTAACTATCTTGCCGATCTCGGTGTAATCCTTGCCGTCGTTGGATACCTTGATCGAAATATACTCGGGCAAGCCGATGCCGTAATCGGTAACTCTTAAGCAGCCAACGGTGATATCTGCAATGTTGTGCTTGCTTTCGCCAAGATCGAAATCAATAGCAACGGGAAGTCGTTCCTTCCAACCCAAAAACGTGTAAGAATCAAAAGCGTCAACAGACTGTCCGTTGGTCAATTTGAATGAGTTGTCGGAATAAGCAGGGTCTGTGCTTCTGCTTATCGTATATTCACGACCTCTGAAAACGTTGGTTGCAAGCAGACTTCTGTCGATATCGTTTACAAGATAAGAATCGATCTTTGCAACGTCCTCGCTGAGCACGAATTCGTCAAGAACAACGCTTTCTTCGGAAACCTCGGAGGAGGATTCAACCGTCGAGGAATCGTCAACAGGCTCTTCGTTGCAAGCAGCAAACGAAAAGAGTAAAAATAAACTTAAAAGTAATGAGATTGTTTTTTTCATAATGGTACCTCGTAAAATATTTTGCAGCTCCTTTTTAAAAGTCAATTTTGTAAAACACAACTTAAAAGGGCTTCGTTTGATATTTGAAATTGTTTTTATCCTCGTATAATGCGATCATTTCTGCATTGGGTATGATAGTTGCGCTTGTCAGCTTCGCCGATACAAAGCTAAAATTATCATCCTGAGCGGAGCAAAGCTTTTTGTGTCCATTAATTGCAAAATGCATTCCGTCCTTCAAAGCAATAACGAGCTCGTCGGAACCGTCGTCCTCAATACGCTTGGTAGGGAAGATAACGTAGGGCGAAAGCATAAGCCTTGTGCTTTCAAAGGGAGCGCGCTCAAATTCCTCTGCGCTTTCGGCAATCACCTTTGCGATCATTTCGGGGGTGGCAGAGGTGGAGTCGATTATAAGATCGTAATTGTTGTAATCAAAATTATCAACGCCGTAGATCTTTTTGAATCTGCTGTTTTCCTCAACGCTTCTTGCAATAAGCATTTCGCGCGCCTCTTCAAGCGTTTCGTATTTTTCAACGTTGCCTCTGTCTGCCGAAAGAACTCGTCTTGCGGCAACCGTCGGATCTACGTACATATAAACCTTAAAGGTGTTTTCCGCAAAGTGCCAAGCCATTCTCGAATCGTAAATAAGCTTTTCTCCTTTGCGCTCTCTCGAAAGCTCAACGACCGCATCGTCAATGACGTGGTCGAGCGCAGGATCTTCTCGCATGCGCTTGTTCAATTCAAGCGTGGTTATGCCCATATCCTCGGCGATCTTTCTTTGAATCGTTCCGGTGCTGTATATGCTGTATCCGTACTGTTTATTCAATATATCACAAACGGTCGATTTGCCGCTTCCGAGCTTTCCCGAAAATGCAATTTGCATATTATTTTCCTCCAGAAAATAAAATACTTATGAATGATTAATTATAATACTTTGTCGATTCAATGTCAATAAAAAATGCCTTCCAATTACTTGAAAGGCATTAATTTTTTAAATTTGTTTTACCATCATGCAGTGCGGACAACCCTCTTCTTCATCATAATCGCCCGTCTTCGTATAACCGATTTTTTCATAAAATCCGGCTGCACGCATTTGCGAATGAATGAGTATCGATTTTCCGCCAATGCTTTTAATATGTTCTTCTGCGGCATTCACTATCAAAGAACCGAGTCCTTTTCCGCGGAAAAGCTTAACAACTGCAATTCTGCCGATAAGGTATTTTCCGTCGCCGAGAGTAAGCACTCTGCTTGTGGCAACCGCCTTGCCGTTAATATATCCGACAAAATGGATGGCGTTTATGTCGTCGCTGTCAAATTCCTCGGAAAAGCCCTGTTCGTCAACAAAAACGTCTACTCGGATATTTGCCGCATCATCGGGGAGTTGGTAAAAAACCTTAATATCCATCAATTATTCGTAAATAGGATATTTCGAGCAAAGCTTGTCTACTTCGGAGATGATATATTCGCGGCTGTTTTCAAGATCGGTAGCGCAAAGCTTGATCAATCTTGCAACGATCTTCATATCCTCTTCCTTGAAACCGCGGGAGGTAACTGCGGGAGTACCAACACGGATACCGCTGGTGATGGTGGGCTTTTGGGGATCGTCAGGGATAGCGTTCTTGTTAACGGTGATGTGAACCTCGTCAAGATTGTGCTCAAGCTCCTTACCGGTAACGCCCATGCTGCGAAGGTCAATAAGAAGCAAGTGGTTGTCGGTACCGCCGGATACAAGGTCAAAGCCTTCTTCCTTCAATGCGATCTCAAGAGCCTTTGCGTTCTTAACGATCTGCTTCTGATATTCCTTGTATTCTTCGGTAAGAGCTTCACCGAATGCAACTGCCTTAGCCGCAATAATGTGTTCAAGAGGGCCGCCCTGAGTACCGGGGAAGATTGCCTTGTCGATCTGCTTTGCATACTGTTCCTTGCAAAGGATCAAGCCGCCTCTGGGACCGCGAAGAGTCTTGTGAGTGGTGGTGGTAACAACGTCTGCATAAGGAACGGGGCTGGGATGAACGCCTGCAGCAACAAGACCTGCGATGTGCGCCATATCAACCATAAGGATCGCGCCAACCTTGTCGGCGATTTCGCGGCAACGTGCAAAATCAATAACTCTGGGGTAAGCACTTGCGCCTACAACGATAAGCTTGGGCTGGCATTCAACAGCGGTAGCTTCCATCTTATCGTAGTCGATCAAATGAGTTTCGGAATCAACGCCGTAAGGAACAACGTTGAAGTATTTACCGGAAATGTTAACGGGGGAGCCGTGAGAAAGGTGACCGCCGTGTGCAAGGTTCATACCCATAACGGTGTCGCCGGGCTGAAGGAAAGCAAAGAAAACCGCAAGGTTTGCGCTTGCACCGCAGTGGGGCTGTACGTTTGCGTGTTCAGCACCGAAAAGCTTCTTTGCGCGTTCGATAGCAATTGCTTCTACTTTGTCAACCTCTTCGCAACCACCGTAATATCTGCGTCCGGGATAACCCTCTGCATACTTGTTGGTAAGAATAGTACCTGCTGCTGCAAGAACGCCTTCGCTAACAATATTTTCGCTTGCGATAAGCTCGATATTGCGTTTCTGACGCTTGAATTCGCTGTCAACCGCGCCTGCAACCTCAGGGTCGACTTTGTATAAATATTCGATGTTGTTCATAGTACACCTCGTCAATTTCATAATTATATATAGAATACCACAAATCATAGCCTAATATGTGAACAAATTGTAAACAAATGCGTTTTTGAGTCTGTTACAACGTAAAAGAAAAGCCGTCTTATCGACGGCTTTTTGTGCATTTTATTTATTTGCCAAATGCGTTAAGAGTCTTAAGCAAATCTGCTTCAACGGTGGGTGTGATCGATTCGAGCGAGGAGGTAAAGGTCTGGTTGCCGCTGAATGCAACCGAGTTCATAAATGTACCGATCGAGCTGCCGGTTCCGCCCCAAGCGTAAATAACGCCCAAGTCGTAAACTCTGCCGTCAAAGATCTTGTCAAGCATTTCTTCGCTTTCGTTATCCTGAATCTTACGAAGCTTAAGAATTACTTCAAAGTAAGCGTTCTTGGTGGTGTCGGTAGAAGCGTCACACATAGCCTGAACGATTATCGAGGACATTTCGGGATCCTCTGCGGAAACGGGAATTGCAACGCAGGTTGCGTAAAGAGTAGAAACGAAGGAGTGATAGTCATCCTGTGCTTCGTCGTATTTCGGAACGGGAAGGATACCGAAGTTGCAATCGTAGTTGCCGAGGTCAACGATATCGATAATAGCCATTGCTCTGAAAAGTGCAAGCTTGTTAGCAACCGATTCGGTAGCTGCGGTCCAGCAGGAGCCGCCGCCTGAAACTGCAGAGGTATAATAAGAGCCTGCGGTATCGTCGATCTTGCCGGTAGCCTGAGCGTCGTTTACAAGCTCAAAGATCTTTTCAAAGATGGGGAATGCGGTCTGCTGCTCTTCAATGATCTGGATGTAAGGGATATCCTCTGCATCCTTACCGGTAAGAGAGTGACCGGAGCCAACGTACATAGAAGTTACGAAGTTGTTGTTGATAAGGAAACCGTATTTATCCTTGCAGGACATACCGGTGTTACCGTCAACGTCTGCGGTAACCTTCTTTGCCATTTCCTTAAGCTTGTCGATGGTCCATTTGCCGTCGTTAACAAGGGTGTAAGGATCTTCAAGCGAATATTCGCTGATCATATCCTTGTTGAATACGACTGCATGGGTACAAGCCAACGCGAGCAAGCTGATGTCGCCGGTAGCAAAATAATTCTTGTTGTTGATCGAAAGCGATTTAACCGCGTTCTGGTCCCAACAGGGATTGGTAAGGTCGAGATATTCAAAATCGTTCATAAGATAGAACGAATTGTTCAATGCAAGCGATGCGGCGTCGGGAATATAGGGCATTACAACGTCATAGTCGGTGAGATTGGAGGTAACAGCGTTGGTGATCATCTGAGTCATGGTCTGAGTGCTGTCGGTACGAATCTCTTCGATAACTACGTTGAATTTCTTTTCAACCATTTCGTTGCGCTTTTTAACCTCTTCGTTAAGAAGCTCGGGGGAGGATTCCTGATCCATAATTTCGCAGGATTTGTAAGTGGAAAAAGAATCGCCGGGAACAAGGAAAGTAACGGTTTTTCCGCCGTAATCCTTTTCGGGAAGGTTTTCGAAAAGAACCCTTTCGTCGGATACCTCGGAATTGTTGGCGCTTTCGGAATTTTCGTTATCGGTGCCATTGGAAACAACGCCCTGAACGTCGCTTACCTCAACACAGGCAACTGCCGAAACCGCGGCGATGCAAAGCATAAGCAAGAATGCGGCTATGCGAAGAACTTTTTTCATAGTAGCCTCCATGTGAATAATATTGTAATACCGCTTACGATTGTACCAAAATATTTTCTTTTCGTCAAGTTAATTTTATCATTTGTATTGAGATTTCTATATTGTTGTGTTATAATAATGATGTATAATTGCGTAAACCGATTTCGGAGTGTAATAAATATGTTTGAAAAATCAATCCCCGATCTTTCTATCGACTTTGTTTTAAAGCTTTTCGGTACGTTGGACGGAAATATCGAAAATATCGAAAATGCTTTTTCGGTGTCGATCGCATCGCGTGAGGGCATTATCAAAATCTCGGGTGAAAGCTCCAACGACGTCAATATGGCGGCGACGTGTATCGAGCAGCTCGAGCGTGTAAGCCGCACGTCCGAAAGCATCGATGAAAATACGATAAATTACGTTATAACCATGGTGCGCGAGGAAAAGGAAAACGACCTCGGAGCTATATACAACGACTGTATATGTCTTACCAATAAGGGCAAGCCCATCAAGGCAAAAACGGTCGGCCAGCAAAAATACGTCGATGCGATCAATTCAAACACGATAGTCTTCGGTGTCGGCCCCGCAGGTACTGGTAAAACCTTCCTTGCGGTTGCAATGGCTGTAAACGCATTGAAGAAAAAGCAGGTTTCCAAGATCGTTCTTACAAGACCTGCCGTTGAAGCAGGCGAAAAGCTCGGCTTCCTCCCCGGCGACCTTCAAAGCAAAATCGACCCTTATCTCCGTCCGCTTTACGATGCATTGAATGAAATGCTCGGCAACGAAAGCTTCCACAACTGCGGAGAAAAGGGAATTATCGAAATAGTACCGCTTGCGTATATGCGCGGCAGAACGCTTGACGATGCATTCATCATTCTCGACGAGGCTCAAAACACCACGCCCGAGCAGATGAAAATGTTCCTCACCCGTTTGGGTAACAACAGCAAAGCCGTCGTCACCGGCGATATCACTCAGGTAGACCTTCCGTTCCTTCGCAAAAGCGGTCTTGTCGATGCGTTGGAAATACTTGACGATATCAAGGGCATCTGCATCTTCAAGTTCACCCACAAGGACGTTGTCCGCCACCCGTTGGTTCAAAAAATAATCCTTGCGTACGAAAAGCGCAACCGCGAGCAAATGCAAAAGAAGGACGAGCAGCCCAGACGAGAATCCTTCAGAAGGAGACCCAAGGAATGATCAAAATATATTTTGACGTCGTTACAGCGCCTATCCCCAAACTTTATGAAACGCTTATGAAGCGCGTGATACGCACCGCAGTTTCGGAGGCGTATCCCGACCACCGCTTTGAGGTAAACGTTACCGTCTGCGACGATGAGGAAATTCGGGAGATCAATAAGGAGCACCGCGGTATCGACCGCGCCACCGACGTCCTTTCGTTTCCTTTTCTTGATTTCGAAACACCCGAAACTCTCACTCTCTTGGGCGATATAATAATCTCAAGGGATACCGCATACCGTCAGGCGGAGGAATACGGACATTCCCCCAAAAGAGAATTTTGCTTCCTTGCCGCACATTCGGCACTCCACCTTCTCGGCTACGACCACGAAACCGACGGCGAGAGGGAAGTTATGGAAGCAAAGCAACGTGAAATATTAGACAAGCTCGGCATTAAGAGGTAATTATGACTAAAACAGCATTTATAATGATCGCAGGTAAGCCCAACGTAGGCAAAAGCACCCTGCTCAATACACTTCTCGGCGAAAAGATAGCAATCGTTTCGCGTAAGCCCCAAACAACCCGTAACCGTATCACGGGTGTACTTACAAAGGGCGAAAACCAATACGTTTTCACCGACACCCCCGGCCTTCATAAGCCCAAAACACTTCTCGGTGAATATATGATGAAATCTGTCGGCAACGTTGCCGATTCGTCGGATATCGTTCTTTTCGTCGTAGAGGCAGGTACCGATCTCAATCCCAACGAGGTTACCGCACTCGATAAATACAGCTCGTCGGGTATGGAGGTCATCCTTGTAATCAATAAAACCGACCGCGCAAACAAGGTCAAGCTTGCAGAGCAGATTATGGAGCTTTCCAACCGCTATAATTTCCGTGCGGTTATTCCCGTTTCCGCGCTTTCGGGCGATGGCGTTCAGTATATTCTCGATGAGCTCGATCCGCTTCTTGTTGAAAGCGTTCATTTCTTCCCCGAGGATTATATAACCGATCAACCCGAAAGAAAGATCTTTGCCGAGCTCATTCGTGAAAAGGTTCTTCGCCTTCTTGATGACGAGATCCCCCACGGCGTTGCGGTTTCGGTTGAGTCCTTTACCGAAAAGAAGGGACTTCTTTCCGTGCGCGCTGAAATCTATTGCGAGCGCGAATCCCACAAGCGCATCATCATAGGCAAAAACGGCGCGATGCTCAAAAAGATCGGCTCTTATGCACGCGAGGATGCCGAAGCGCTCTTTGAAACAAAGGTCTTTCTCAATCTTTGGGTTAAGGTCAAGGAAAACTGGCGTGACCGTCCCTCCTTCCTTTCCGATTTCGGATTTAAGGATGAGCTTGAATAATGCGTCATAAAATCAAAGGCATCGTCCTTCGCGAGGCGCCAAAAGGGGAAACAAGTAAGCTTTTAACCGTTCTTGCATCCGATTTGGGTGTTATCACCGTCAATGCAAAGGGCGTCAGAAAGCTCTCCTCACCCTACATAAAATCTGCCCAGCAGTTTGCCTTTTCGGATATGCTTCTTTATGAAAAAAACGGCTTTTACACGCTTACCGAAGCATCGCTTATAGCCGATTTTTATCCCATCCGCGAGGATATCAAGGGCTATTCGCTCGCTTGCTATCTTTGCGAGGCTGCATCTGCATTTGCCGTCCCCGGTGAAGAATCCACAAATCTTCTTCGCCTCCTTTTGAATTCGCTTTACGCCATCGAAAACAAAATATCCTCTAATACGGTAATCAAGTCGGCGTTTGAATTACGCCTTTGTGCCGAGTGCGGCTTTATGCCCGAGACCGAGTGCTGCTTCGTTTGCGGCGACGAGCTTGGCAGCGTTTCGATGTTCAATCTTTCCGAGGGCGTAACGCATTGCAAGAGCTGTGCAAGCGGCAGTCTCGGATACGTTCAAATTACACCTGCAGTCGCAAAGGCTGTAACACATATTACTCAAAGCGAGCTATCTCGCTTCCTTTCGTTCCGCATTGCCGAATCCGATCAGGCAATGCTTTCGGATGCGGCAGAACGCTATTTGCTTATGCGCGCCGAAAGAGGATTCAAAACACTTTCCTTTTATAAACATTGCGAGGAACTTCCATGAAAGGCTTTACAAAAGCAAAAACAATTCTCGAATATGACAAAATAATAAATTTCGTCGCAACGTTTGCAACGACCTCGCCCGCAAAGGCGTTGGTTTCCGAAACGATACCCGAAACCGACAAGGTTATAATTTCGCGTCTGCTCGATGAAACCGAGCAAGCGCTTGATTTGCTTACCCTTAAGGGTAAGCCCACGTTTTCCGCACCCGAGGGGGTTGTCGATTCCGCCGACCGTGCCGAAAAGGGCGCGATGCTCACGTTGACCGAGCTTTTAAATATCGCATCGATGCTCCGTGCCGTCGGATACGTAAAAAGGTATCCCGAGGGAAAGGATGTTCCTGCGTTGTATCCGTATTTCTCCACGCTTACCGAATCAAGAGCGTTGGCAGAGGAGATCAATATGAAGATCATCGGTGAGGATACGATTGCCGATGACGCATCACCCGAGCTTTTCCGTATCCGTCGCGAAATGCGCCGTGCGGAGGAAAGCGTGCGCGAGATCCTTTCGCGCCTTACCACGGGCGAGCATTCAAAATATCTTCGTGATGCGGTGGTTACCATCCGCTCGGGCAGATACGTTATTCCCGTACGCGCCGAGCATAAAAATGAAATCAAGGGCCTTGTGCACGATTCGTCGGCATCGGGACAAACTCTGTTTATCGAGCCTATGGCGGTTGTTGAAGCAAACAACAAGCTCCGCGAGCTAAAGGGCAGGGAAACAGAGGAGATAGAAAAGATACTTTACGATCTTTCGTCAAAGGTTGCATCAATTGCGAATCTTATCCGCGTTGACTTCAAGGCGATGATCGACCTTGACGCTATATTTGCCCGTGCATCCTATTCCTCCGAGATCTTCGGCATCCGTCCGAAAACCGATGCATCGGTTATCCGTCTTATCCGCGCACGTCATCCTCTTATACCGCGCAGCAAGGTGGTTCCCATTTCGGTTGAATTCGGCGAAAGGGATAATGCGCTTATCATCACGGGACCTAATACCGGCGGTAAAACCGTTACCTTAAAAACTCTCGGTTTGCTTTCGATGATGGCGCAAAGCGGCTTGTATATTCCTGCCGACGACGGAAGCGCACTGCCTATCTTCAACGGCGTTCTTGCCGATATCGGCGATGAGCAAAGCATCGAGCAATCACTTTCGACCTTCTCTTCGCATATGGTCAACGTAGTTTCCATACTCAAGGAGTGTGGAAAAGGCTCGCTCGTTTTATTTGACGAGCTTGGCGCAGGCACCGACCCGACAGAGGGCGCATCGCTTGCGATCGCTATTCTCGAAAGAGTTCGTGCCTCGGGCGCGATCGTTGCCGCAACCACCCACTATTCCGAAATAAAGCTTTACGCGCTCGATACCGAAGGCGTTCTTAATGCATCGTGCGAATTCGACCTTGCAACGCTAAAGCCCACCTACCGACTTATCACGGGTATCCCCGGCAGAAGTAATGCGTTCGAAATTTCTCTTCGCTTGGGTATGGATGAATCGGTCATCGAGCGTGCAAAGGAGCTTCTTGCCGAAGACGATATCCGCTTCGAGGACGTTATAGTCCGACTTGAGGAAACCGAGCAAAGCTTGCGTAAGGAGCGTACCGAATCAGAGCGTACACGGGCGGAAGCACTTCGAGTGCGCGAGGAGGCAAGAAAATACGCCGAGGAGGTCAAGGACCGTGCCGAAGCCGAGCTCGACCGTGCACGCGCTCAGGCTCAAAGAATTCTCGATGCCGCAAAGCAATCGAGCAATCAAGTCTTCGAGCAGCTTAACGAGCTTAAAAAGGCGGATGCAAAGCGCCTTGAAATGGCAAGAATCGAGGAAGCGCGCAAGGCGATACGCCAGAACATAAAGGACACCTCCGCTGCAATTTCCGACGTTGAGGAATTCGAGGTAGAGGAGGAAAATTACGTTCTGCCCCGTCCTTTGC
>JAFYON010000107.1 GCA_017560145.1 Clostridia bacterium
GATAAAAACGGCTCCAAGATCGATTACGATATTTATTGCGACGTTTCCGAGGGCCGCGAAGCGAAATATTATTTCGTTTCTACCGTAAACGCTCCTACTTTCTATAATACCGCAGATTTCGATGCCTATAATAAGGACGGCGAGTTCAAATACGCTGTATATTCCAAGGTATTTACCGGCGCGACCGAATTCACCTATAACGACGTGACCTTCGGCGTTAAGGATGATGAAGGCACTATTATCATCACCAAGGACGGCAAGGATTTTGCATTCCTTTCTCCCTTCGTAGCTTCGAGCTATGACAACCAGACCGCGCTTAATATCGAGTTTATTCTCGAGTTTGAGCAGACTGTTATGAAGATGGTTGAGGATTCCTCGGGCGTAGGCTCCGAAACTCCCTTTACCGCAATCGCCCCCGTTGTTATTGAGGGTAAGGTTCAGAAGGATGATAACGGCAACGTCCAGATGGATAACGTTAAATTTGTTGTCAAGAGAGAGCAAAACGACTTTACCGTTTGGAGCGATCAGGCGTTGTATTTGATTCAGATTTACGAAGAGCCCAACTCCGAGCATATTCTCGGTACCGACGCTAACGGTATGGACGTTCTCGCAAGAATTATGTACGGCGGTAGAATTTCGCTTCTCGTTGGCTTCGTAGTAGTTGCTATCGAAATGCTCATCGGCGTTATCATGGGCGGTATCGCAGGTTACTTTGGCGGTTGGGTAGACAACCTTATCATGCGTTTGGTTGATATCTTCTACTGTATCCCCTCGATGCCTATCCTTATCATTACCGGTGCACTCTTCGACTCGCTCGAAATGGACTATAAGACCAGACTTGTATGGATGATGGCGATACTCGGCTTCCTTGGCTGGGCAGGCGTTGCAAGAATGGTAAGAGGTCAGATCCTTTCTCTCCGCGAACAGGAATTTATGGTTGCGGCAGAAGCATCGGGCTTAAGCACAAGCCGTCGTATCTTCCGTCACCTCGTTCCCAACGTAATGCCTCAGCTTATCGTTCAGGCAACTATGGGTCTCGGCTCGGTTATTATTACCGAATCCACTCTTTCGTTCCTCGGTCTCGGTGTTAAGCACCCGATGGCAACCTGGGGCAACATGATGAATAACATCACTCAAAAGGTTGAATATCTACAAGCGTATGCATATATCTGGGTTCCTATCGGATGCCTTATCTGCTTCGCAGTTATTGCCTTTAACTTTGTGGGCGACGGCTTGAGAGACGCTTTCGACCCGAAGATGAAACGTTAAAGGAGGCGGAACATGAGTACTAAAACTGAAAAAACCAAAAAGAAGAGCTCATATATCGGCAGCAAAGAATCGCGCAAGATTTCCGCTTTCAACAAAAAGCTTACCAAAAAGCTCGAAAAGCGCAGAGCGGCGAATAACGTCAACCCCGACACTTATATCACCGAAATGCGCGATAAGAACAACATTCTTGAATTTGATAACGTTTGTACCTTCTTCTTTACCGATATCGGTACTGTAAAGGCGGTTGACGGTATCAGCTTTGACATTCCGAAGAACAGCACCGTTGGTGTCGTTGGTGAATCGGGCTGCGGCAAGAGCGTTACCTCGCTTTCGGTTATGCAGCTTCTCCAAAGACCTGTCGGTCAGGTTGTCGGCGGCGAGATTCGTTTTAATTACGATGACGGCAAGGCTTACAACATCGTTAACGTTCCCAATTCGGAAATGATGAAAATTCGCGGCAACAAGATCTCTATGATCTTCCAGGAGCCGATGACAAGCTTGAACCCTGTGTTCCGTATCGGTATGCAGGTCGATGAGGTTATCAACCTTCACTCTCCCGGTCTTACCAAGGAAGAGGTTAAGGAAAAGACCATCGATATGCTCAAGCAGGTTGGTATCGCAAATGCAGAGGGCGTTTATAAAATGTTCCCTCACGAGCTTTCGGGCGGTATGCGTCAGCGTGTTATGATCGCAATGGCGCTTGTATGCAACCCCGAGCTTATTATTGCGGACGAACCCACCACCGCGCTTGACGTTACCATTCAGGCGCAGATCCTTGATCTTCTTCAGGAATTGAAGGACAAGATCAACAGCTCTATTATGCTTATCACCCACGACCTCGGCGTTATCGCTCATATGGCTGATTACGTTGTGGTTATGTATGCGGGCAGAATCGTTGAAAAGGGTACCAAGGAAGATATCTTCCACAACCCGATCCACCCCTATACTATCGGTCTTATGAAGAGCAAGCCTGCTATCAACAAGAAGGTCGACGCTCTTTATAACATCCGCGGCAGCGTTCCCAACCCTGTAAATATGCCTAACTATTGCTATTTCAAGGACCGTTGCGATTATTGCACCGAAAAGTGCGACGGAAAATATCCGCCTATGTATAAGGTCAGCGATACTCACTACGTTTCCTGCTACCGTGGGGATGAGGGCGAATTCGTTGAATATCCCAAGACTGTAGATCCGGAGGTGCTTGTGAATGAACTCTAATACTTTCGGCAATACTATGGATAAGCCTATCGTAGAGGTACACGGACTTAAAAAGTACTTCCCGATAAAATCGAGCTTCTTTAAAAAGACCATCGGCAACGTAAAGGCTGTTGACGACGTATCGTTTGCAATCAAGCCCGGTACTACTCTAGGCGTTGTTGGTGAATCGGGTTGCGGTAAGACGACCATGGGCAGAACAATGCTCCGTCTTTACCCCATTACCGAAGGCGAGGTTCTCTATCGCGGCTTGAACCTTGAAAAGCTTACCACTTCTGAGCTTGCAAAGGCATTGCCTAAGGAAGCGCGCGGAACCGTTGCGACTGACAAGGAATCTCTTCTTGCATATTTCGACGAAAACGGTATTGATATCAACAGCTTGGGCAGAAAAGCTCTTAACAAGCTTCGCCCCGATATCCAGATAATTTTCCAGGACCCCTATTCCAGCCTTAGCCCCAGACTTCCTATCGGTGAAATCATCGGCGAAGCAGTAAGAGAACACGAAATCGTTCCCAAGGAAGAATTTGACGATTATATCAGCTCCGTTATGAAGGACTGCGGCTTGCAGGAATATCATAAGGACAGATATCCTCACGAATTCTCGGGCGGTCAAAGACAAAGAATTTGTATCGCACGTGCACTTGCGATGAAGCCCAAGGTTGTCGTTTGTGACGAACCGGTTTCCGCACTTGACGTTTCGATTCAGGCACAGATCATCAACCTTCTTAAGGATCTTCAGAAGGAAAGAGGACTGACCTATATCTTCATTTCTCACGACCTTTCGGTTGTACAGCACATCTCGGACGAGGTTGCGGTTATGTACCTTGGCAGTATGGTTGAAAAAGCATCGAAGGACA
The DNA here is from genome assembly GCA_017560145.1 of Clostridia bacterium. GTDB lineage: Bacteria > Bacillota > Clostridia > Oscillospirales > CAG-382 > Coliplasma. Next base: position 3,342 of record JAFYON010000107.1, read on the forward strand.
ATTTGTTCGAAAATCCGATGCACCCCTACACAAAGGCGCTCCTTTCTGCGATCCCTGTTCCTGATCCCGACGTGAAGATGAACCGTATCGTGCTTGACGGCGATCTTCCCAGCCCTGCAAATCCCCCGAAGGGATGTAAGTTCCATACCCGTTGCGCACAGTGCACCGAGCGTTGCAAGAACGAAGCACCCGAATTCAAGGAATACGAGCCCGGACATTTCGTTGCTTGCCACTTGTATGACAAGCAGGAGAACGAGTAAGATTTATGAGCAAGCGAAAGAAGAAAGAATACGACGATGATGACGGAAGAGTAATTTCTCCGATGAACATCGACGGTATGCCTTGGTACACCGAAAGGAAATCGCTTTTCGGTGGCAAGAAAAAGGAAAAAGAGGAAAGACCGATCGATGATGTTCCGCTTACCAAGTCGGAAACTCGCGCAATGATGGGCGGCGTTTTCGCGGCGGCGTTGTTGGTTGCGGGAATCTTTGCCCTTGCAGGTCTTCTGTTCATTTTGTTCTGCATTTACGTTTGGTTCAAATAAAAAAACAACCGCCGAGGAAATCCTCGGCGGTCTTTTTTATGTGAAATAATAGTTTAATCCTTCTTTAAACGGATGGGAGATACAAGCTTTTCCTTTGCAAAAAGATAAGTATCGTCGTATACCGAATGCGCGAATTCATCCTTGGACTTATACATATCATAGAAGGTTCTGCCGCCCTGATAATACATTTTTACGGTATTCATAAAGCCGGTTTCGATGCCGACCTCAAGATATTCCTTGTATCTGTCGTAAAATTCGGGAGCATAGGTGTCGTTGATTTCCAATTCATAGCAAAGGCCGTAACGCTTTGTAAGAGTGGCATTATCGTAAAGGCGCTTTTTGGGAACGTCGGTTCTAAAGGCATAGTTGGGTTGCATACAAGCAACGTCGAATCCCAATTCCTTCCAATCGCCAAAGCCCGATGCTTGATAATAAGGTATCCAAATCATCTTATAGCCTAAAGAATGCAAATAGTCACGCACGAAGAACATAACCTGAAATTCGTGAGGATTTTCATAATTGATCTCTTCCTCGAACCAATAAAAACCCGAAAGTGTAAGATTTTTACGTTCTTTTTCGTTAAAGCGCGCTATTTGGGTGTCTATCATCCATTTGGTAACTTTGATTTTGTTTTCCAACAAGGACAAATCCTCGTCCACACCGTCGCCGTCGAGATCGCCGAATTTTTCGGGGAAATCTCCGTAGGTGGGAACTGTATGGAATAAAGTCAGGAAAACCTTGATATTACAATCTACTCCCAGTTCCGAGCCAACCTTTTCGGCGGCTGTATCGAGCGCGTCTACGTTTTTGCCGTCTGCAAAGGTATTATCGATGTAATATTTCCAACCGTCTGCGGATTTGTAATGGGAGGAATAGGTAAAAGCTGAATAAGGAAGGAAAAGGAAAGAGTCAAAAAAGGTGTCCTTCAAATTGCCGTCCTTATCATAATATCCGACGTAAGGAAGTAATTCATCAACGGTGAAGCTGCTTGTGGGACGGTCTTTTTCGGGAGGATAGCAGTTATATGCAAGGCAGATATTATGGATTCCGCCAAGCTCTTCATAGGTGGGATATCTGTCAACAAAAAGCGCCTCGCGTTCTTTGGTTGCACCGTCTTCAACAGGGGAAACTGCCGTTTCGGGAATTAAGGTAGTGCCGTAAACCGAGAAGTTTTCAGGCCAGATATGAGTCAAAGTGCCGATGTCAAGACGGATCCAGGATGCTTTATAGATCTTATAGAAATCATATTCCACAGACCAAACGGAAGGATCGCTTGCCACGGGCACGCCCCTGAGCTTGTAAACTCTTTGCCAAGCAGCGCCGTCCTCGGAAACATAGAGATCGATTCTTTCGGGAAGACGTACACCCATTTGCTTTTTCTGCAAAAGCATACTCAGGCCAAAGCCGCTCACCGCAGAAAGGTTTGGCAATTTATAATAGATCGTACGGGAATTGCCACGGGTAAGGCGGGTTAAAGCAGGATCGTCAAACACCGGAGCTTTAGCCTTTTCGCCGTTTGTGAGAGTAAAAGCCTCCTCGGGGGTGTTGAACTGAGGGGAGCAGAAAGAATCAACTATAGGTGCCTCGGAGGAAACACCGTAAACCGGCAATCCCAAAAGCAAATCAACTTTTTCGGAAGAGGGCTCGTCGCTTACGGGGGAAATTCCGCAAGGAGCTTGAAATGGCTTATAATAATTCATATATATCCTCCTTAGGACTGATTTTTGACATTATACCACTATATTCAAAGCGAGTCAAGGCTTGAAGAAAAAACACAGCCGACGTAAAATCGGCTGTGCTTTATTCTTATTCGGTCAATGCTTTTGCTATTCGTTCAGAGAGGATATCCTTTGTGGGCGGATGAATGTTATCCTTTTCGCAAATATCGGCGGAGATAACCGTTTTTACAAATTCGAGCTCCTTTTCGATTTCGGCTTGGGCTTTTTGAACCGTATGCCAGCCCTCGTCGTCACGCGGATTGAAATCGGCGATCTGAACGATAACAAAGGGAAGAGAAGCGTTTTTAAGATCCTCGCGCCAGATTCTTATCATTTCGGCAAGCTCGGTCTTGTAAAGCTTCGATTCGGGAACCGAGGTATCGCTTTCGCCCTGATACCAAACCACGCCCGAAAGAGAAAAGGGAGCGATTTGCGAAAAGGCGTAGTTATAAAGAACACCGTCGCCGTTCCATTGCGAGAAAAAGGTATCAAAATGATCGTGATGCTTTTCCTCGGGCAAAAGATTTATGCCCAGCTTGCCAAAGGTTCCCTCGGGCACCCAGCTTTCAATAACAGAAGCGCCCTGATAGCAAACGATCGCACCGATCGCGATGCCCTTTTTCTTGCAGATTTCTCTTGAAACGAGATAGCCGATTGCAGACCACGAGCCTGCTTGCTCCTTTTTGCATTTGACCCATCCGTCGTTGGGGGTAAAAAGGTCGGACTTTTCGATTCGGTCGGTCGAGAAAAGACGCATAAGCTCGTTGTTTTCATAATTTTCCTTGGGGGTCAACGATTCGTTAAGCTTGAATTGCATATTCGATTGACCAGCGAACAAATAAACCTCGCCAACGTAAATATCGGACAGAATTACCGTGCCCGCTTCGCTTTTAAAGGTAAGCTCGTAAGGGCCGCCGTAATTCATTTCGGGGAATTCGACCATCCAAAATCCGCCGTTAGAATTTGCCGTAAGCGTTTTTCCGGCAAAGCTTATTTCGGCAGCGCCTTTGCCTTCACCGTAAACGCGAATCGGCTTGTTAGCCGCAAAAACCATATTTGATGCAAAAATAGTGTTTAATTTCATATCAAAGCTCCTTTTTATTTTACAAGCTCACAAGCGGCATCGGCAATGCGCTTTGAAAGTATCGTTTTCGTTTTGGGATGCACGGTGTGGTCCTCGCAAACGTCGGCAGAAACAACGGTTTTTGTGTTGCTCATTTTGTTGCCGACACGCGTTTGCGCATCCTGAATCATATGCCAAGCCTCGTCATCACGCGCGCTGTAGTTGGCGATCTGAACGATAACAAATGGAAGAGAAGCGTCCATAAGGTCGGCTCTCCAAATATTAATAAGCTCTTCAAGCTGAATTTCGTGCACTCTTGCTTCGGCAAGCGATGAATTGCTTTCGCCTTGATACCAAACCACTCCCGAAAAGGAAAAGGGCACCACTTGCGAAAATGCATAATCATATAAAGCGCCGTCGTAGTTCCAAATTTTAAACGCTTCTATATTGTGGGTTTCATAAAGGTCCTCGGGCGGAATGCTTATGCCAAGCTTTTCCTGCGCGCCCTTGGGCATCCAGCTTTGGATAACCGAGGCGCCTTGATAACAGTTAACGACACCGATAGCAACGTTTTTCCTTTTTACAAGCTCGCGCGCCATATGGTAGCCGATAGCCGACCATTCGCCAACGTCCTCAAGCGCGCACTTCATCCAACCGTCCTTGGGGGTAAAGCGCTCGACCTTTTGCATACATTCGGTGCCGTAAACGCGCATCATATCGTTGGCTTCGCATTGCTCGATCGGGAAACGCGATTCTCTTATTTTAAACTGAATGTTCGATTGCCCCGAAAGCAAATAAATCTCGCCGACGTAGATATCTTCAAGCAAAATTTCTTGTCCGTCGGTAACGAATTTCAATTCAAAAGGACCGCCGTAACCCATTTTGGGAAGCTCGACAAACCATTTGGCGTTGACAGCTTCAACCCTTGCGCAATGACCTACAAAGCACACCTCGCCGCTTCCGTCGCCTTCGCCATATATACGAATCGGCTTGTTCGCCGCAAAAACCATATTAGATGTAAAAATAGCGTTTAATTTCATAAATTTTCTCCCAAACGCTTTCTTTTCATTTATTATATATAATGATATTGCTTTTCGCAAGAGAAAAAGCAAAAAAAACTTGACATTGACCTTGCGTCAAGTGCTATAATGTGATTGGGTGGTGAGTGTATGAAAGATAAAAGCCTTTATGACATATCCGAGGTTTGCTCGATGCTGGGCATATCTTCGCGAAGCTTACGTTTTTATGAGGAAAAGGGGCTTGTTGAAAGCACAAAGGAATTTTCAAACCGACGTAAATATTCAGACAGTCAGCTTGAGCTTATAAAAAAGATATTGGTTTTACGTTCGCTCGGCTTGTCTGTTGCCAAAATACAAGCGATACAAAAGGGCGACAGCGACCTAAAAAATGCAATTGTCGAGCGGAAAGCCGAGATAATAGCGCGAATGGTCGCGAAGTCAAAAGAAATAAGATTGCTTGACGAAGCGTTACACGTATTAACTGACGGCGGCGATATTTTTGTCGAGAAAACCGACAGCGAGAATAATCTTAGTCCATATCACGAGATCGTAGATGCCGCCGTTGATGAATTTATAAAAGGCGATTATGAAAAGCTGTTTTCGATGTTTTCCGAAATGCTTAGAGACTATACTCCTTTATCTGCATTGAAGCGCATTATTTCCGACGTGCTTGCTCCTTTGGGGAATTTCGCAGCAATTGAAAAAACCGTTGCCGACAGTGAGCTAAAAAACGTGTTTTACTGTTATCTTAGGTACGAAAAATTGGGGTTGCTTATTAAATTCGTGCTTTGCCGCGAAAAGGCACAGGGGAAAATTCACGGTTTTTGGCTGAGTTATTACGAGGTGTGATATGAAAAAGGTTCTTCTTATCATTAATTGTATTTTGTCATTATCTGCGCTTTCGGGGTGTGAGGTGCATTTCGGCGAAGCGCGTTATGACGTTCCTTGGTGGTTGGCGTTCATCCTTTTTGCCCTTCCGTTTTTAATATTTGGCGCTGTGCTGATAATAAGCGATATGCCGAAAAACTTTTGGGCTTACTGCACCAAATGTCAAAACAGATTTTACATGAAAAAGCGCGTCCTCTTCCGTTTTGCTTCTCATTCGCGCGACAGCTTTGAATTTATAACGAAATGCCCCTGCTGTAAGGAAAGGACGATGTGCAGAAAGTCTTACGATCAAGATTAAACTGACCGTTTAAAAAATCAACTAAAAATAAACGACGCGGTCATTGTTTTTGTTTGTTATTCTTGGTATACTGTTATCGGAACAAGGCCTTGTTAAATATAGTTTGACAGGAGTATTTTATGGATATAACGTTAGATAAACAACTAAAAGCTTTGCGAAAGGAAAGGAACGTTACGCAGGAGGAGCTTGCAAATCATTTGGGCATTACCGTTCAGGCTGTTTCAAAATGGGAAAGGGCTGAAGGATTGCCCGATATTTCGCTTTTACCGTCGATCGCTTCGTTTTTTGATATAAGCATTGATACGCTTTTGGGCGTAGACGAGTTCGAAAAGGAAAGGAAAATCGATGAATATCTTGACAAAGAAGATATTCTTGCGCACGAGGGAAAAACCAAAGAGATGGTTGAGCTTTGGCGCGAGGCGCAAAAGGAATTTCCGAACGATCACCGTGTGTGGTATTTTTTGATGTATGCTTTGCTGTCGGAAAATAAAAAAGCATACGCGGATGAGATCATTTCGCTGGGCGAGCGCCTGCTTAATGAATCGACCGATAACAACCGTCGAAGCGGTGCAATTCAATGTCTTGCTTTTGCATATAGAGCAAAGGGCGATATCGACAAGGCGAAGGAATACGCGAATATGTCATATGGTTATTCGGTAACAGTTAACGAGCTAATGCCGACTTTGCTTAGCGGTGAAGAAGCGGTTGAATACTGTCAGCATAACATTCAGCAGCTTTTTGAAATGATATGGCGCAACGGAACAAGAATGGCAAATCACTTGTCAACCGAAGGGGCAATAAAAGCCTATCAATTCATACTTAACAGCTTCGAACTTTTATATGAAGACGGCGATCTTGAATTTTATCATTGGGAAGTCGAACATGTGTACCGGGCGCTTGCGAAAAGATACAAGTCACTTAATCAAATCGATAAAATGCTTGACGCTCTTGAAAATGCCGCAGAGCATAGCATAAAATTCGATTTGAGGAAAGATGGAAAGCACACCTCGTTTATGGTAAACCGTATTGAGATTTGCGTTGCGAGCTCAACAAAGAACCATGAAGAGAACCAATCCGCATTGTTTTTAAGGGAGCTCAACAGCGAATTTTATTCGGAATTCACAAACGACGCTCGAATGAAAGCAATCAAAGAAAAACTCGAGGAAATTGCTGTATATTAACGAAAAATCACCGCCGAAGGACGTCAAACGCTTCGGCGGTGAAATTTTATTTAAGCTGTACTGCGTGCATAACACTGCCGTAGGAGCAGGCGACGAGCAGATAATCAAGCGTTATTTGTTTAACGCTGTGCGGAGGGATAGTTAAGGTATAGGTGTAATTCGAGAAAACGCCGCTGCTTTCGCCAAGTCCTGCGGTATAAGCCGC
>JAFYON010000108.1 GCA_017560145.1 Clostridia bacterium
ATCTTTTAGAATATTGCGGCTATAAGACTCAGCTTTTGGAATTTGTGGATCTCGACCATACTCCAAAAAACATTCTTATACGCGCGGTAAAGCGTCAAACCACGCCCAAGCAAACAAAAGAAAACGCTCTTAACGAAATAAACACACTGATAAAGGAATTTTCGTTTGAGCCTACACTTTACAAGCTTCTCGTAAAATAAAATAAAGCTCCTGTTTCACACAGGAGCTGTTGTTTTAACGCTTCGGGAACAATAGATAATTCGTCTATGAAAAGGTAGTGGTCGGAATGATTTCGAGAAAAGGTATATGCTGAATTTTCCACGTAGGTGAAATCGGAAGAATAACAAATATTGTCTATTTTTGATTTACTGGAGGGAAATGTAATAAATGCATCATCGGGATTGTTTACGCGCGAAAGAGTCTCAAGAACGTTAAATTCATCAAAAGAACTAATGTTAAAGTCGCCTGTGAGGATAACGTTCTTTGCTACTTTCACAGTAGCTGCAACCTTGTCAAATTCAGTTTTGCGAATAGGTGCAGAACTTACCGAAAGATGCGTGTTAAAGAAATTAATCTGTGTACCGTCAACATCAATTTTGGTACATCCCAAAACACGTCTTTCTACCTGGGTACCGGGATTAAGCTCGATCTCATTCGTGCCGACTATGGGATATTTCGAAAGAACGGCGGTGCCGTATGCACCCTTTTTGCCGTACTTTGCTTCATCGCCCTTTAAATCGATACATTTGAAATACGCATAATATTCCATACCGGTATATTCTTTAAGGCGTTCCATCGTATCGGTAAACTTTGAACGTTCACACAAAATATCGACTTCCTGAAGACCTACGATATCCAAATCGTTATCGACGATATCCTTTGCGATAAGGCTGAAATCCCAATTGATCTCGCGTCCGTTAGCGATATTATAGGTACCTACCTTTAACGTGATAGGTCCTTTGGGTTGGCTTTCTTCAACCGATTCAACCGACACTGTTGCATCCGAAGATTCTGTTTCTGCGGATTCAACCTCGGAAGAAACGGACGTGTCTTCGCCGCAAGACGACAACACAACCGTACCGATACAAAGCACGAAAATCATAAACAACGAAATAAGCTTTCTCATAAAAATATTCCTTTCGTCATAAGTTTTATATCATTATAGCATAGTAAATCGATAAATTCAAGACTTATTAAACATTTGTTTGAATATTGTTAAAACTTAAAGCGTTTTCCGATCTTTTTTCCTATTCGATAAATTGGACCTTCCAGTTCTTTTTGTGCATCCTTTAAATGCTTCCTGATCTCGATCTTTTGCGGACAGTGCTTTTCGCATTTTCCGCAGCCGATACAATTCGATGCGGCGGTTGAATTAGGGCGCAACGCAGTGCACATAAAATACTCGACAAGCGCCCAGAACTTCCCTTCCGAGAATCTGCGGTTATACGCCGAGAACGTACCCGGGATATCTACGTTTTTCGGGCAAGGCATACAGTATCCGCATCCGGTGCAGCCAACCTTCATTTTGGAATTGATCGCCTTGACTACGTTTTGAAGCATCGCCTCGTCATCTGCGGTCAGCTCGCCGATTTCAACTGTCGAGGCAGTATTTACGTTATCCTCGACGATTTCCATTTTATTCATTCCCGACAGTACAACGGTAACCTCGGGCTGATTCCAAAGCCATCTGAACGACCATTGAGCAGGCGTATGCTTTACGCTGTGATCTGAGAAAATCACCTTTGCCTCATCCGGAAGATGAGAAACAAGCTTACCGCCGCGAAGAGGCTCCATAATGATAACGGGGATGTTTTTAGAAGCAGCGTGCTTTAGTCCTTTTCTGCCCGCTTGTGAATTTTCATCCATATAGTTGTATTGTATCTGACAAAATTCCCAATCATACGCATCGACAAGCTTACAGAACATTTCGGAATTACCGTGATACGAAAAACCGATTTGCTTTATTGCGCCCGATTTTTTCTTTTCCTCGAGCCATTCAACAACGCCGATCTGCTTCAAGCGCTCCCAAGTATCAACGTCGGTAAGCATATGCATCAAATAATAATCAACGTAGTCGGTGCGCAGTCTTTTAAGCTGCTCGTTAAACTTTTTATCAAGTTCTTCTTTTGATTTTATTAAGTAGTGAGGAAGCTTCGTTGCGATATAAACGTTTTTACGTATTCCGTTTTTTTCGAGAATCTCGCCGAGGCAGGCTTCGCTTCCGGGATAAATATACGCAGTATCAAAATAATTCACGCCGTGCTCATAGGCATATATAATTTCGCGTTCGACCTCTTTATAATCGGTTGCTCCGTGTTTTCTTGGAAATCGCATACAACCGAAACCGAGGATGGAAAGTTTATTGCCGTATTTATCGGTTCTGTAATTCATAAAAGCACCTCAAAATCAATTTATTTAATTATAGCACAGACGATATGAAAAAACAAGGCAACGCGCCTTGTTTTTTGATTATATAAATTTTAGCAGCAGCATAAACGCCGTGAGTAGGATAAGAAATCCGAAATTGAACAACGAAAAATCTCTGATATACTTCCCTGTTTTTCCGGGGTTATGCTTTGTATACTCTCTGAACGTTATAAGGCTTGCAAGTGACGAAATCAAGGTACCGCAGCCGCCAATATTAACGCCCACCAAAAGGTCTTGATAATTTTCGGTGAACTGAGAAAGCAATATAGCAGAGGGCACGTTACTTATAACCTGACAGGAAGCAACACTGAAAAGCAGAGTGCTTTTTTCGAGAAGCATTGAAAAAAACTCACGCACAACATCGATTCTTGCCATATTTCCCGAGAAAATAAAGAAAAATACAAAGGTCAAAAGCAAGGGATAATCGACCTTCAGCAACGCCCTTCTGTCGAGAAGCAGCAAAGCAATCGGGATTATTATCAAGCCGATCCAATAAGGGATACCGCGAAAAACTATTGCGATAGATAATGCGAATAACAGAAGATAGATCGCAGTTCTGCCCTTGGGAAGCTTTTTCTCTTCATCCTCTACAAACAGAGGCTCGGGCTTTACAAAAATTATACAGCAAACGGTTATCAAGGCAACCGAAACGATAAACGGCGGTGCCATTATACCCATAAATTCAAGATTCGGAATTTCGAATTTCGAATAGAGGTAAAGATTTTGAGGATTGCCGAAAGGCGTTAGCATTCCGCCGAGATTTGCGGCGATATTCTGCATAATAAAGGTAAACGCCATATACTTTTCCTTGCCGGTCGTTGTAAGAACGAAATAACCGAGCGGCAAAAAGGTTAAGAGCGCCATATCGTTCGCGATAAGCATCGATCCGATAAAGGTTATATAGACCAACGCAAGAACACTCATTCTTGCGTTTTTGAAAAGTCTTACGACCTTTTTTGCAAGAGTATAAAAGAACCTTATATTCTTCAACGCGCATACCACTGCCAAAACGCAGAAAAGGCAGGTTAACGTTTTAAAGTCAAAATATTCGATATATGCACTGTCGGGAGGGACAATTAACGAGGTTATGACCGCGGCAAGGAACGCAACGAACATAACCGTATTTTTCTTGATAAATGCGCAGGATCTGCAAAGCGTATTCATAATTTACCCTTTAATAGATTTTTGAACAACGGTTCAATTATATTCCCTTTATTGAATTTGTCAATATAAGAACCGTAAAATAGACAAAAGAAAAGGCTTGCCCGTTTGGGCAAACCTTTTAACTTTAATCTATAAGCATTTCGGAAAGCGCGGTAAGAATACCGAGCTTACCGCTTTCGTAAGTAAGACCGCCCTGCATATATACAAGATACGGCTCGCGGAGGGGTGCATCGGCAGAAAGCTCGATAGAGCTGCCCTGAGTAAAAGCACCTGCCGCCATAACGACGGAATCGTTATATCCAGGCATTTCCCAGCCCTCGGGGGTAACAAAGCTGTCAACGGGCGAACCCTTTTGGATGCCACGGCAGAACTTAAGA
>JAFYON010000109.1 GCA_017560145.1 Clostridia bacterium
CAACTTCCGGTAGAGCCACTACAGACGGAAGAGCGCCGCCTCACTGTCGAACGGAACGTACCGGTAGATGCCTTGCACTTGATATTCCACAAGTGCGACCGTTTGCATCCAGACTACCATGTTTACGATATGTTGAGCGACGCCAAAACCGACAAATTCATTTCCTCTATCGATACCGAAATAAAGGAGTTTTCGAAGGAAAACATTGAATTTCCCCAAAAGCTCCTAAAATGCAAGCTTGTTGCCGTTATTGAAGGCAGCGATACCGAAATCGAGTTTTATCTTCCCTCCGATGCGCTTGCGGATAAGCTTATCGAAAAAATCAACGACATCGTATCCAAATAGGAGCAACCTATGACTCTCAACGAAGCAAGAACGCTGCAAAAGCAACGCGAGAAAAAGGCGATAATAGGCTTTTTGTGTTCGATTTTGTTTATTGCAGCAGGAACCTTTTGTTTATTGCACTTCACAAACGTTTTTGAAATAAGCAGCGGATTTTATCTTATCCCGATCGTTCTTTTTGCGCTCGCGATCAAGAATACAAAAATATATCTCCTTTTTACCGCAAGGGAATTTTCGGGAAAGGTAGTGCGATTGGACCTCTACCCCGTTAAGACCGGCAAGGTCAAGGGCGAGCATACCTATGAAACACGCCAAGGCGAAGCGCTCGAGGCGGCAATTTACATCGATAACGGAAAAAGAACCAAGCTAATAGAAATGCTTGCGACCCCGATAACCTACCAAATTTCTGTCGGATCTTCGCTTGCGCTATTGCGTTTTATCGATGAACCGATTATTATCGATAACAGTTTGAAAAGCAAATAAGCGATTGACTTATTGATAAAAATGATGTAAAATCAGGACAAGAGCATTGTCCTGATTTTTGTTATACGGAGGTTTTTATGAGCATTTTTCCTGAGGTTAAAAAGAATTTCGGCTTCGGATGTATGCGTTTCCCGATGAAAAACGACGAGGTCGACCACGATCAGCTTTGCCTGATGGTGGATAAATTCATATCTAACGGATTTAATTATTTTGACACGGCACACGGCTATCTCAATAAAAAAAGCGAGCCTGCGCTTCGTGAGGCACTCGTAAAGCGCTACCCTCGCGATCAATATATCTTGACCGACAAGCTTTCGGGTCCCTATTTCAATTCGCAGGAGGAAATCCGCCCTCTGTTCGAATCTCAGCTCGAGGCTTGCGGAGTCGACTATTTCGATTTTTATCTTATGCACTCGCAAACCGCAAGAAGCTTTAAAAAGTTCAAGGATTGCAAGGCTTATGAAACCGCATTCGAGCTTAAAGCCGAGGGCAAGATCAAGCACGTTGGTCTTTCCTTCCACGACAGCGCCGAGGTACTCGATCAGATTCTTACCGAATATCCTCAGATCGAGGCGGTGCAGATCCAATTCAACTATATCGACTATAACGACGACGGCGTTCAGGGCAAGCTTTGCTATGAGGTGTGCCGCAAGCACAACAAGCCGATAATTATTATGGAGCCCGTAAAGGGCGGCAGTCTTGCCGGCATCCCCGACGAGGCAAGCGAAATTCTTGCTCCCTTCGGAGGAAGCAATGCAAGCTTTGCAATACGCTACGCCGCAAGCTTCGAGGGCGTGTTTATGGTGCTTTCGGGCATGAGCACCATTGGTCAAATGGAAGACAATCTTTCGTTTATGACCGATTTCAAGCCCCTTAGCGATGCCGAATTCAACGCGATCGACAAGGTCGTTAAGATCATCGAAAGCTATGATATCATCCAATGCACAGGCTGCTCCTATTGCACCGAGGGTTGTCCGAGCAAAATTCCGATCCCTTCGATTTTCAACATCGTCAACAATTCCCGCCGCTATTCTACCTATGGCGGTAAATGGTGGTATGATTTCCAAACCGGCGGCACACGCGGCAAGGCAAGCGATTGCATCAGCTGTGGTCAGTGCGAGGATATCTGTCCTCAAAAACTCCCGATCATCGAGCTTTTAAAGAGCGCGGCAGAGGAATTTGAGTGATTTGTTTGTTTTAACATAATAATAAATATAATAATACGAGAGAGGGGCTTTTTATAAAAAACCCCTCTCTCGTGCTCTCTCCCCAAAAATTTTATATTTTTATATATATTATATTTAAAAATTTTGAAGAGAGAGTTTGAGAGAGAAACTTTTTTAAAAGCTTCTCTCTCATAAAATCCTAAACAAATTATTTCTTTTTCAGCTTGTCGAAAAGCGATTGCGCCTTGTTAAGCGATTCTTCCCTTGCGGAATCGTCC
>JAFYON010000110.1 GCA_017560145.1 Clostridia bacterium
ACCGAAAGAGCGGGGTTTGCAATGGTTTCACCGAAAATAAGCTTGGTGTTGGGTCGGATAAGTGCTTCGATCTCGTCGTTCGGAAGATCCTGATCGAAAAACGTGCAGTCGATACCAAAGCGCTTAAGAGTAACGTTGAAAAGGTTTGTCGTGCCGCCGTAGATCTTCGAGGAAACGAGGATATGGTCGCCCGCGGAGGCGATATTTGCGATCGCAAGGAAGCTTGCCGCCTGTCCCGAGCTGGTGCAAAGCGCGCCAATGCCGCCTTCGAGATCGGCTATTTTTTCTTCAACGCAAGCAACCGTGGGGTTGGAAATGCGCGAATACATATGGCCATCTGCGGTAAGGTCGAAAAGCTTGCCGATGTCGGTGGGAGAGGAATAGGAGTAGGTCGTGCTCTGATATATCGGCAAAGCCAAGGGCTCGCCGTTTGCGGGATGATATCCCGAATGTATGCATTTTGTAGCGGGAGAAAATTCTTTGCTCATAATTAACGTCCTTTTGGTTTATTTGAGAGAGCCGTCAAGCTCGCGGAGTCTGTCGACAGCCTGCTCCCAATTGGAGGGATAGTTGATCTCGTGACGCTTGAAGGTGTTGTAGGAGAAGATGGTGTCGAGATGCTCGGATGCGCGGTCCAACGTAAGATTGGTATCCGAATTGGAAATAAGCATCGCCATAATTTCGGTGCTCTTCATCGCGTTTTCCTGAGTAAAGAACTGACGGATGATCGCCTTTGCAATCTTGGTGTAAAGCGCGTTGTATTCTGTGCCGTCGAAGTTGGGATTGTATTCCAAAAGCCATTCAAGAGCGGTGCGGTTTCCGACAAGCTCGTTCAAAAGAACCTTGCCGTCGGCATTGTTCTGAATGGTGATATAATAATCCTCGGGGTAGGGCATGCCATCCTCGGGAACGTAGGTGCTGTAAATGGGGTTTACAACGGTAACGGTTTCGGTAGAGCCCAATTCCACGTATGCGCCGGGGATCGATTTCACGATCGATTTCAAGCCCTCACGGTCGAAGCGCAGACAGTAATCGGTGTTGATGCCGGTGAGAGTCGAAACGCACTGTGCGATCTCATCGGGCGACATCGTTGTGAAAAGATCGTACAAGGGAACGTTCACACCGATCTCGTTGGTGGTTTTAAGGTTTGCGGAAACGGGGCAGTAAATGAATTGCTTGCTCTTTCCGTTTGAATCGATAAACACGCCGTTGAGCATCTTGCCTTCGGAGTCAACGCACATAACGAACGCCGTGAAAACGTCGCCGTTTTCGTCAATGCCGGAGTCGGGAACGACTACCTCGGACTGCTCCTCGGAGGTTTCGCCCGAAACGTTGGTGGAAACGCTTTCGGAGGTTTCGTTCATATCGCTGAAATTAAGCACGTCGAGAAGCCAATCGTAAACGAAGGTAAATCCGACGAAGGCAAACACCAAAAGGCATATTGCGAAGGTGATGAAAAAGTTTTTAAAAGCAGAGGACAAAAGCTCATCTCCTTAATAAATTCAAATCAATTACACCCGATTATACACTAAAAGAAGCGGTTTGTCAATCGCATGTTTTGCCGTTCCTTAACGCCCTTTGAAGCGTTACAATTAACTTGACATTTTAAGAATATATCGTTATAATGAAGAATATGCATAAAACAAAAGTAACGAAGGCAGGAACGCGCAATGGGCATACTCGAGGCAATTATATACGGAATCATTCAGGGTATCGCCGAATTTTTGCCGATTTCAAGCTCGGGACATCTTGCGCTGGCTCAAAATTTCTTCGGCACTCAGACCGAAAACGGATTCGCCTTTAACATTGCACTTCATCTGGCAACGCTTCTTTCGGTTTGCGTGGTCTTCCGCAAGGACGTGCTTTCGCTTTTTGTCGGCTTCTTTTCGCTTATGAAAAAGCTGTTTACCGGCAAGATCAAGCAAGGGCTTGATTCGGGCGAAAGGCTTTTCCTTATGCTTTGCGTCGCAACTCTTCCGCTTATCCCCGTCAAGCTCTTGGGGCTCGACGAAACGGTTGAGCAGATCAGCACGGTTTCGTGGATAATCGGCATTCTGCTTATTATCAACGGTGCTATGCTTTTTGTAAGCGACCGCTTGAGATCGTCGGATCTCACTGCCGAAAGCGGCGGTTATTTAAGACCCTTGGGCGTTGGCGTGGTTCAGGCACTTCTCGGAATAATGCCGGGTATATCCCGTTCCGGCTCGACCATTACGGGCGGCAGAATCTTTGGCTTCTCCCGCGAGGAGGCTGTCAGATTTTCCTTCCTGATGTCCATCCCTGCGATTCTCGGCGCTTGCGTTACCGAACTGCCCGATCTTTTCTCGGAGGGTATGTCGGCAGATATGCTTTTGCCAATTATTGTCGGCGCGGTCACCGCGGCTGTCGTCGGATTCTTTGCGATCAAGCTGCTTCAGTACATTTCCAAAAACAAAGGCTTTGCGGTATTTTCCGTATACTGCGTAATTATAGGCGTTGCCGCGATCGTTGCGGACGTCGCGATATGAATGACGTTGAATTAAGAGGAGCTCACCGTGGCGGATAAGAAAAAAAGCAAAAACGTTAAAAAATCGAATAATTCCGGCAATTCAAAGCAAAAGCAAATAAAGATCGAGCGTTCCGAAATAATACGCTGGGTCGTTGGCTTTATTGCATTTTTCATTATACTCACGTTTATCCCTGCGATAAACAACGGTTGGTTCGGCAACATCATTGCCACCTTCCTAAAGGGTCTGTTCGGTCCTATGTATTACGTGGTGCCGTTTTTGATCCTTGTTATCGATATCTTTTGGGGACGTGACCACGCGAATAACGTCGCAAGAGTAAAGTATTTCATTTACGCTCTCGAATTTATATTCATTTCGATATTTGTTCAGATACTCGTTGCCGGAAGCGAGGAGCCTGCGTTGAGTCAGCTTTACTCACAGGGCATCGAGCTTAAGAGCGCGGGCCTTATCAGCGGCTCGATCGCAATGCTGTTCACCGTTACCATAGGCACGACCGCCTCGATGGTGCTTGCAATTTTGGGTATATTCATCTGTACCGTGCTTCTTTGCGGCGCAACGCCCAAGGATACGGTTATGGCGATAATAAATTACTTCCGCGATGCGGCAAAGCGCGCAAAGGAAGCGCGTGAAGAGGAGGATGACGAGGAAGAGCTTGAAATTCCCGCTCCCCGTCGCAAAAAGAAGCTTGAGGAGGAAAAATCTGAGCTTCCCGTTGCACTCCCCGAGGATCCCGCTCTTGAAGAGAAAAAGCCCGAATTTGAAACTATTTCCGAATATAACGCCGCGACCGATACCGAGCTTGCCCCCGATCCGGCAGAGCCGATAGCGGCAGAA
>JAFYON010000111.1 GCA_017560145.1 Clostridia bacterium
CAGCAGTTAATGAAGCAATCAAGCGTGTTGAAGATACAAATTCCGAAGAAATGTCGAAAATCACCGGCGGCATCGGAAATATGCCCGGAATGTTTTAATCGGAGCGTGATTTAATGACACCTTCTATTGAAAAGCTCGTTAATTGCTTTGCTTCTCTTCCCGGTATTGGAAGAAAAAGCGCGGCACGACTCGCTTATCGCATTATCGAAATGAGCGATGAAGAGGTTAAAATGTTTTCTGAAGCGATTATCGAAGCAAAAGGTAACGTTAAGCTTTGCCCTATATGTATGGCATATTGCGAAGATGGACATTGCAATATTTGCTCAAACGATTCTCGCACTAAAGAAACCATTATAGTAGTCGAGGATAACAAAGCACTCGAAGCAATCGAAGATACCCATGAATTTAACGGCAAATATCACGTTCTTCATGGTGTTATTTCTCCTGTGGACGGCGTTGGCCCCGATCAGCTCAAGGTTAAAGAGTTGCTTTCTCGTTTAGATGAAAACGTAAAGGAAGTTATTATCGCAACCAACCCCAGCGTTGAAGGCGAAGCGACTGCAATGTATCTTGGCAGACTTATTAAACCTTTCGGCGTAAAGGTAACGCGCTTAGCTTACGGTTTGCCCGTTGGTGCAACTCTTGAATATGCCGACTCTTTTACATTACTCAAAGCTATCGAAGGCAGAACAGAAGTATAAAAGAAAAGCTCCCTAATTGGGAGCTTTTTATTTTCAAAAAATAGATATGCCGCTAAGGTGCTCAAAGAGTATCTTGCATCCAAGAAGAATAAGAACAATTCCACCCGCAATTTCGGCGCGTTTTTTAAGCTTATTCTCAAGCAGCTTTCCGATTTTAACACCAAAGGCAGAAAGTATAAACGTTGTTACGCAAATGATTGCACAAGAAGCAAAAACGCCCAGAATCAGTCCGCTGGAAGCAATTTCCATGCCGTCACACGAAAACGCAATACCAACCGCAAGAGCATCAATGCTTGTTGCAATTGCCATTGTAATCATCGTTTTAAAGGACAAAGCGTTACAACAGCATTCATCCTCATCGGGATGGAAGCATTCCCATATCATTTTGCCGCCAATGAATAACAGTAAAACAAATGCTATCCAATGGTCAAAGGCCTCTATGTAATCACTAAATGAATTTGCAAGAAAATAACCGATCAAAGGCATTAATCCCTGAAAGATACCAAAGTAAGCACCAACGACAAGCGCATCCTTCAATTTAGGCTTTCCAATCGAAATACCTTTGCAAATCGAAACCGCAAATGCATCCATCGAAAGGCTGATTGCATATGTTAGTATTAAGAATAAATTCATAAGTTCCTCACTTACAATCGTTTTTCAAAGTTTCCGGTTATGTCAACATCGTTTTTAACCGAAATAAAAGCTTTAGGATCAATTCGAGCTACTATTTTATGAAGCGTGGGGACCTCATACTTTGAGACAACAACGTAAAGAACACGTCTGCTCTCACCGGTATATGCACCATATCCGTCCCAATAAGAAACACCACGACGCATTTCCTTCAAAAGCGCATCCTGAATTTCCGAGTTGTTTTTTTGTGAAATGATAATTACTTCGCTATTAATATTTTGTATATGCATTCTATCCAACGCAATAGTACTTATTCCTGCGTAAATCAAAGTATATATTATCTTTTCAAGATCTTTAACAAGAATAAATGCAATTACATACACAAAGATGTTTATTGCAAGACCAACTTTGCCAACGCTGATTTTGCTCTTTTTAGCAAAATACATACCGATTATATCTACTCCGCCGCTCGAACCGCCGTTTCTCAAAATAAGACCGACACCAAAGCCATACAACAAACCACCGATTATACACGCTGTTAGCGGATCGGAAATTATGGGTTTGGTAGGAATTACGGATAGCAAAATGGTTTGAATTCCTAAACAAAACGCAGTCTTAAGAACAAATCCCCTGCCAACCGTTTTATAAACTAACAACAAAAGCGGTATGTTCAAAGCAAATGAAATTAAACCTGAAATATCAAACGTAAAGGTTATGCCAGTAACCATTTCGGTTAACGTACGCAGAATCTGCGAAGCACCCAAAAAGCCACCTGAATATAAACCGGTAGGTACAACGAAAATATTTGTACCAAGCGCATAAATAACAGTACCGATACAAATATATAATGTCTTTAATACGTCATTTTTAGAAGTGAAAATTTTCATTAAAAACCTCGTGATTATGAAAAACATTAAAATACATAAACCGAAATCGGGTGTTTAATTGAAAAAACGATTATTA
>JAFYON010000112.1 GCA_017560145.1 Clostridia bacterium
CTCAAGCGCATTTTCACGCTCGGGCGCGAGGGTCATAATTTAAAGCCTACCCTTTCCCTCGTCGGCAAAAAGCTTTGCCGTTTCGGGCTTACATTCGATATTGGGCGGATTCATAACGCCTGTTCTGACGTTAGAAACAAAGGGACCCTCGAGATTGATTCCGAAAACGCTTGCGCCGACTGCTTCGCGCTCGGATTCACGCAGAATATTTCTTTCTGCGGCGACGACGCGATCGGGCGTCATTGCGCGGACGGTTGCGGCAAAGCCGGTAACGCCCTCGCTTGCGAGCCATTGGCGCGCTTTTGTGAAATCCTCGTCGGCAGAGGCGAATTCAACACCCACACCACCGTGGATGTGGATATCGATAAAGCCGGGGATGACAAGCAAGCCGCTTGCATCGAACTCTGTTCTGTCCGAAAGGTCACAAGCCAATTCGGTAATCGTTCCCTGCTCGATCCTTATATCGGTTTGACCGATCGTCTGAGTCGAGCCGAGAAGCACGTTGCCGTTTTTGATGATCATTAGAAATTACTTCCCTTCGATATCGCGGATCATACGCTGAAGATTTTCGGTACCGATGGTAACGCCTTCCATACAAGGCTCCATACCCTCGAACTCAAGGCTTACGTATCCGTCATAGCCCGAGGCACGGATCGCATTAAGAATCTGGAAGGTGGGAACGTTGCCGTGACCGAAAACGGTAGCTCTGCGATAGTTGCCGCCGCGCGAGAGGTTATAGCCTCTGCCGGGGTTATACATCATACCCGAACGGGTGAAGCAGTCCTTTGCGTGAACGTGGACGATAAGCTCCATAAGGCGAGAAACCGAGGTAAAGCAATCCTCGTCTACGCCGCCGAAGTTGCCGATATCGCAAAGGAAGCCGTAGTTTTTGTTGTTAACTGCGTTGAAGAGCTCGACCATTCTGTTGGAATCCTGCATAAGTCTTCCGTGATTTTCCGAGCAGGTCATAACGCCCTTGGATTTAGCATAATCCGCAACCTTGGAAATAACGGGAGCGACAGCCTCGATAATATGCTGATAGGTCTTTACACCGTCATATTCGGGATAATAGCTCCAGGTGATATCGTGACGGAGAAGCGGAATGCCGCATTCGGAAGCGATATCGATATGCTTGCAGATACGCTCGACCTCCTGCTCGGGATCCTTTACAAAGAAGTTTGCGCCCGTGGTGTAAATGGGCACCTCGAGTCCGACCTCCTTTGCGTGTGCGGTAAGCGCAAGCGCGTGCTCACGCGGGGTGCTTCCGTCGGGAGTAGTATCGTCAAGAACGAATTCCACACCGTCGCATCCGAGCTCCTTGGTTTTGTCGATAGCGTCGAAGCGGGTGAAGCTGCCGTCTGCATAAAGACGGTGATAGCTATATGTGCTTATACAACTTTTCATTATTATTCTCCTATAACAATTTCTTTGCCCTGCTCAGCGGAATCATAGATCGCCTGAAGCATTCTCTGCATATCAACCGCTTGCTCGATGGGGTATTTGGTGTTATAGTTATTGTTGAGAACGCAGTCTGCGAAGTGCTCGATTTCGAGCTGGAATTTATCGTTAGAATTTTTAACGGTTACGCTATCGGTGGAAAGGAACTGATTTCTTTCGCCGTAGATTACGAGAGGCTCAACCGATGCGCCTGCCTTGGAGCCGAAGATATAGGTTTCGCTCTTGTCAGGACCGTTGATCGCCCAGCTTGCTTCGAATACGATGGTTGCGCCGTTTTCGAAGTGGATTACGCCCGCGCCCGAATCCTCGCAGTCGAATTGGTTATCGGGTGCAGGAGTGCCGTGCCATCTCGAAATACCCTTGGTTTGATAGTCGCCGATTTGGTGGAACACGTTTGCAGAAACGCGGGTAGGCTTGGGAGAGCCCATCAAGTACCAAGCGGCATCGATTCTATGAACACCAACGTCGATGATGGGGCCGCCGCCGGAG
>JAFYON010000113.1 GCA_017560145.1 Clostridia bacterium
GGATTTCATCGGTATTATTAGTCTCAAACTTAGTTCTCAAATAATCGTTTTCTTTAAACTTTTGAACGTCGTTACCACGCAAAGAAGCAAGGGTGCATTTCTTAAAATAGCCCTCCATACTCAAGAAAGCTTCGCACGGATAAGCGGCAATTTTCTCTTCGACAAAGTCTTCTGTAATATCGTCCTTGTCTATGATATAGGTTTTTCTCGGCATACCGTATTTATCGGCAATTTCAGATAACTGCTTAATAATACGGGTTTTGATCCTTCGTTCGCTCGAAATCAAGAGATTGAGCTCTTCAATATCCTTTTCGAGCTGGCTTATTTCTTCAATTCTCTTGAGAATATATTGCTTATTAAGGTTACGAAGCTTAATATCAGCAACGTATTCTGCCTGAATTTCATCGATAGAAAAGCCCGACATTAAGTTAGGAACAACGTCCTTTTCATTCTCGGTGCCACGAATAATCGCAATCGCTTTATCGATATCAAGCAAAATAGAACGCAAACCAAACAAAAGGTGAAGCTTCTCACTCTTCTTGTTGAGATCATAAATATAGGTTCTTCTTAAGCACTCGATTCTGAATGCACACCATTCCTCGAGAATTTGCTTGATTCCCATGGTTTGCGGAACGCCGCCTACAAGAATGTTGAAGTTGCATTTAAAATCATCCTCAAGCTTTGTAAGCTTAAAGAGCCTTTGCATTAACTTTTCGGGATCTGCACCGCGCTTAAGATCGATTGTCATCTTAAAACCGTTAATATCGATCTCGTCACGAACGTCGGAAATATCCTTTATCTTCCCTTCTTTTACGAGCTGAATGATACTTTCGCGTATCTTTTCGAGCGTTGTGGTATAAGGGATTTGCAAAACCTCGATAAGATTTTCGTTTTTATCGTAAACATATTTTGAACGAAGCTTGATCGAACCTTTACCCGTTTCGTAAACCTCGCGAATTTTATCCTTTTCGTATATCAAAAGTCCGCCGCTTGAAAAATCGGGAGCTTTTAATATATCCATAATCTCGTCGGTAGTGATTTTATCATTGCGCAAATATGCAGAAGTTACCTCACAAACCTCACGAAGGTTAAAAGAGCATATTTCACTTGCCATACCTACCGCAATACCGGAATTGGGAGAAACAAGGATGTTGGGAAAGCTTGTGGGAAGAATTACTGGCTCGGTTGTGGTGCTATCATAATTGTCAACAAAATCAACAGCATCACGGTCGATACCGTTAAAAATTTCTTCAGCAAATTTATCAAGCTTACATTCGGTATAACGCGATGCTGCATATACCATTTCAGAGCATTGCTTACCGAAGCTACCTTTAGATTCTATAAAAGGATGAAGAAGAACACCCTTACCGGTTGTAAGACGCACCAAGGTTTCATATATTGCCGAATCGCCGTGGGGGTTCAGCACCATTGTTTGACCAACGACCTTGGCGCTTTTTTGTTTGGGACCGCTAAGCAAGCCCATTTTATACATTGTGTAAAGCAATTTACGGTGAGCGGGTTTAAAACCGTCAATTTCGGGAATTGCGCGCGAAACGATTACCGTCATCGCGTAAGGCATGTAATTCGTTTCCAATACGTTTGTAATGCTTACATCAATAGGCTCGGCAATAATTTCGGGTTCAATAACCTTTGCTTTCTTTTTAGCCATAATTTACCTCATTAATAGTCGGCAAGATCAAGATACTTAGCGCCGTTTTTGGCAATAAAATCTTTTCTGCCGATTATGTTATCACCAAGAAGAATATCAAACATTTCATAAGTCTTTTCTTCATCTTCAGGAGAAATGCGAATAAGTCTTCTGGTGGCAGGCTTCATAGTGGTCAAGCTCATCATTTCAGCATCGTTTTCACCGAGACCCTTAGATCTTTGGATCGTAACACGCTTATCACCAAGCTTTTCCAAAATTGCGGATTTTTCTGCTTCGCTATATGCGAACATCGTATCATTGCCACAAGTTATTTCATAGAGAGGGGTTTCGGCAATATAAATTCTCCCCTCACGTATAAGCGTCGGCAATAAACGATAAAACATTGTAAGAATAAGAGTTCTTATCTGATAACCGTCCTCATCGGCATCGGTACAGATGATAATTTTATCCCAACGCAATGCATCAAGATTAAACGGCGAAACGCCCTTTGTTTTTAGCTGCTTAGCTTCAACTCCGCAACCGATGACCTTAATAAGATCAAGAATTATATCACTCTTCATAATACGGTCGAACGAAGCCTTTAAACAGTTCAAGGTCTTACCGCGTACAGGAATAATTGCCTGAAATTCAGAGTCACGCGCAAGCTTACAGCTTGTTAGCGCGGAGTCACCCTCAACTATATAAAGCTCACATTTTTCAGGATCGCGCAAACGGCAACCAACAAATTTTTCAACCGTATTTGTAATATCAAGCGTAGTAGTAAGCTTTTTCTTTTGAGAAACACGCATATGCTCCGCTGATTCTCTTGCACGCTTATTAATAAGAACCTGGGAAACGATTTTATCAGCGGCTTGGGGATTTTCCAAGAAAAAGACTTCAAGAGAATGCTTGAAGAAATCGGTCATTGCTTCTGCGATAAACACATTATTTATCGCCAATTTCGTTTGGTTTGCATACGACGTTTGGGTTGAAAATGAATTTACAACCAAGACCAAAGAATCCTCGACGTCAGAAAATACAATTTTGCTTTCGTTTTTATTGTATTTGCCGTTATTCTTAGCAAATTGGTCAATAGCCCATACAAAAGCACTTTTTGCCGCTTTATCAGGAGAACCACCGTGCGCGAGATGAGAAGAATTGTGATAATATTCAATTAGATTAACTTCGTTCGAAAAGCAAAATGCAAAATGCATTTTAACTTTATAATCACTTCGATCCGGAGAATCTCTTCCAACACGCTCGCTTGAATATTCTCCTATAGGAGCAAAAGCACTTTCTCCAACGATTTCGCTTACGTAATCGGAAATGCCGTTTTGATAACAATATTCTTCGGTTTCAAAGCTTCCGTCGCTCTTTTGCCATTTTAACGCAAGAGTTAAGCCAGCGTTAACAACCGCCTGCTTTTTAAGAACGGTGCTAAAAAATTCACGGGGAATAGCAATGTCAGTAAACACTTTATCATCGCTCTTCCAACGTATAACTGTACCAGATTTATTTTTAGGGCATTCGCTCTTGATTAATTCGGTACATGGTTCACCGGTTTTAAATCCGATTTCATACTTTGTTCCGCGTTGATAAGAGGTTACGTGCATAAATTCAGAAGCATACTGAGTAGCACACGCACCAAGACCGTTTAAGCCAAGCGAATATTCGTAAGCACCGCCATCGGCATTATTATACTTACCGCCGGCATAAAGCTCACAATAAACAAGCTCCCAATTATACTTTTGTTCTTTTTCGTTCCAATCAAGCGGAACGCCACGTCCGAAGTCTTCAACCTCCATAACGCGATCTTTGTAAACCGTTACGTTAATACGGTTACCAAATCCTTCACGATGTTCATCGATCGAGTTGGAAAGAATTTCAAAAAACGAGTGTTCACAGCCTTCGATTCCATCAGAACCGAAAATAACCGCCGGACGCAAACGTACACGGTCTGCGCCTTTTAGCGATGATATAGTTTGATCGTTATATTCAGCGGTCTTTTTAGACATAAGAATCAATCCTTTTCTTTTACTTTACGGAATAAAAACCAACCTTACGGTACACCTTACGCAATGTTTTTTCAGCAGTATACGAAGCCTTCTGTGCGCCTTCAATAAGTATTTTATTAAGCTGCTCTTTATCGGAAATAAACACGTTATATTTATCTTGAATTTCGGACAAAGAATCTGCAACGGTTTCTGCAACCGCAAGCTTAAAGGCTCCGTATCCCTTGCCATCGAATTCCTTTTCAATATCCTCAAAGGATTTTCCGGTAAACGCAGAGTATATCGACATCAAATTATTAATGCCATCCTTGCCTTCTGCATATTTAACCTCAGAACCGGAATCGGTCACAGCGCGTTTAATTTTCTTAATAACGACGTCTCTGCTATCAAGAAGGAAAACACTTCCGTCGCCGAGATCAGACTTGCTCATTTTAGAGGTAGGTTCGGAAAGCGACATTATTCTCGCGCCGGCCTTGGGCATATAGGGCTCAGGGATTTTAAAGGTTTCGGAATAAACGCCGTTGAAACGGTTCGCGATATCACGCGCAATCTCAATGTGCTGCTTTTGGTCATTGCCAACAGGAACTAAATCGGGTTGATACAAAAGGATATCAGCAGCCATAAGCACGGGATAGGTAAAAAGACCCGCGTTGATGTTATCGGAATGCTTTGCAGACTTATCCTTAAATTGAGTCATTCTTGAAAGCTCGCCAAACATTGTGTAGCAGGATAAAACCCACGCCAATTCTGCATGAGCAGGAACGTGACTTTGCATAAATAAGGTGTTCTTTTCGGGATCAATACCAACTGCAAGATAAAGGGCAAGAGTTTTTAAGCAGTTTTGTCTTAACTCTGCAGGCACCTGCCTAACCGTAATTGCGTGAAGATCAACAACACAAAAATAGCAATTATAATCATATTGCATTGTAGCCCAGTTGCGCAAGGCACCAAGATAATTACCAATTGTAAGAGTACCGGACGGTTGAACGCCGGACAATATTGTTTTTTTAATGTTTTGATTTTCCATAATATACCTCTATTTTAATACCGCCGCAAGACGTTTTACGCCCTCAACGATCTGCTCATCGGACGGAGTAGAATAATTAAGTCTAACAGACGGAGAAAATCCACCTTGGATCGGGTTGAAGCTCGAACCGGTAACAACCGCAACCTTATTCTCGATTGCACGCTTTGCAATATCGTCACCGTTTCCGCCTTCAACGGTAAGCCAGATGAACAAACCGCCTTCAGGTCTGGTATATACAGCCTTATCTCCAATGTTTTTATCAAGTTCAGAAAGCATAAGATCGCATTTGTTCTTGTACAGCTCACGAATAAAGCTGATGTGATCATCCAAACCGTATTTTTCAATGAACTTCGAAGCAACCATTTGGAAAAACTGGTTAGTATGAACGTCGTTAACCTGTTTAACAACAACAATCTTTTGTACGAGCGCTTTAGGACCGCATACAAATCCTATACGCATACCTGCAGATAGGATCTTTGAAAACGAAGAACAATATATTACGCAACCGGTTTTATCCAAGCTCTTAATGGTGGGAACCTCTTCCCCGGCGAAGCGAAGCTCACCGTAAGGGTTGTCCTCTAA
>JAFYON010000114.1 GCA_017560145.1 Clostridia bacterium
CCGAAGACGACCCCAGAAACCCCGCAACCATCGCAGACAACGTTGGTGACAACGTTGGTGACGTTGCAGGTCTCGGCTCCGACCTTCTCGAATCCTACGTCGGCGCACTTCTCTCCGGCACCATCCTCGCTATCGAGCTCTTCGCTAAGAGCGTATTCGGCGGTACCGAATTGCTCAAGGCTATGATCTACTTCCCGCTTGTATTCGCCGCTGCAGGTCTTATCTCCTGTATCATCGGTATTGCTTCCCTCTTCGTTAGAAGAAAGCTTTCCGACAATCCTCACAAGGAACTTAACGGCGCTACCTATATTTCTGCGATCCTCACCATGATCTTTGGTGCTATCATCGCTTACTTCTCCTTCTCGCAGTTCGGCGGACAGACCATTACCGACGACCTCGGCAACACTCTTTCCGTTTACGATTCCGTTGAATTCCACATTGGTTGGATCTCTCCTTGGGTTGCTGCTGCTATCGGTATCGTTGCAGGTATCGCAATCGGTAAGATCGCTGAATACTACACCTCTTACGATTACAAGCCCACCAAGGTTCTCTCCTCCGCATCCGTTGAAGGCTCCGCTCTTACCATTACTCAGGGTCTCGCACTCGGTATGATCTCCTGTATGCTTCCCTGCGTAGTTCTCGGCGTTGCTATCTACGGCTCTTACCTCCTCTCCGGTATGTACGGCGTTGCAGCTGCTGCTATCGGTATGCTTTCCTTCGTTGCTACCACCGTTTCTGTTGACGCTTACGGTCCTATCTCGGACAACGCAGGCGGTATCGCAGAAATGTCCTTCCTTGAACCCGAAGTTCGCGAAATCACCGACGAGCTCGACGCTGTTGGTAACACCACCGCAGCTATCGGTAAGGGCTTTGCAATCGGCTCCGCTGCACTTGCAACTCTTTCGATGATGACCTCGTACATCTTCGCTTACACTCCCGCTCCCGAAGTTTCCAACTTCACCGAAGGCGCACTCGATAAGATCGCTCTTAACGTAATCGAGCCCGCAGTTCTCGTTGGTGCAATCGTTGGTGCGGCACTTCCCTTCATGTTCTCCGGTATGCTTATCAACGCTGTTGCTAAGGCTGCAAGAAAGATGGTTGAAGAAGTTCGCCGTCAGTTCAGAGAAATCAAGGGTCTCCGCGAAGGCGAAGTTCTTCCCGACTACAAGACCTGTATCGAAATCTCCTCTCAGGGCGCTCTCAGAGAAATGCGCGTTCCTGCAATCTTCTGTATCGCATTCCCCGTTGTTTGCGGCTTCGTATTCGGTGCAGAATTCGTTGGCGGCGTTCTCGTAGGCGCTACCATCTCGGCTATCATGCTCGCACTCTTCTGCGGTAACTCCGGCGGCGCTTGGGACAACGGTAAGAAGTATATCGAAGTCGGCGGCGTTGAAGGTCAGGCAAAGGGCGGCTCCGCTCACGACGCAGCAGTTGTTGGTGACACCGTTGGTGACCCCTTGAAGGATACCGTTGGTCCTTCCCTCGATATTCTTATCAAGATCATGTCCACCATCTCTCTCGTTACCGTTGCAGCATTCGCTGAAAACAACCTTCTCAACTTGCTCGGTCTTTAATTAAAGTCCAAGTCAAAAACGCTTATAAAACGCGACGGATCAAACTCCGTCGCGTTTGTTTTTTTACGCAAAACCCACCCTCACACTCCCCAATTTTATATATATCCTATATATAATGAAGATTTATTTATCATTTGCACAATTTTCAGGGGTGTATTTTGTAACTTTCAACAAATAGATAAATGGCTCTTGATTATTTGACAAAAGGATGTTATAATTAGCAGTAACTAATGCTGGAATGTTATGTCCGGAGGTCAATATGAAAAAATTTATTTCTCTCATGCTCTGTCTTCTTATGTGTGTAGGCGTGCTCGCAAGCTGTGATAGCCTTTCCGAAGAAGAAAAAGGCGCGAACGTTCGCGTTTATCTTACCGATTATCCTTATACCCTCGACCCCGCAGTGGTTCAACTCAACAGTGATGTTGAACAGATCCTTTCGTTGATCTTCGAACCTCTCACCACCATTGATGCAGACGGCGAAATTCAGCCCGCTCTCGCTACCGAATGGTACTATGATTACGATGAAATTTATCAGCTCCACAAGATGTACTTTGAACTCAAGGAAACCAGCTGGAGCGACAACCGTCAGGTTACCGCAGACGACGTTATCTACGCTTGGAGAAGAATTCTCTCCCCCGAAATGGACAGCCCCTATGCTTCCCTCCTTTACGGTATCAAGGGCGCAAGAGACGTTAAATCCGGTGTCGGCACTATCGACGACCTCGGTCTCGCGGCAGTTGACGATACTCTTCTTGAAGTTACCTTTGAACAGGAATACAATGCAGAGCTCTTCGCAGAGCAGGTTGCAAACATCCACCTCGCTCCCTCGCGTGAGGATATCGTAACCCGTTACGAGCAGAACGGCGAAGACTGGGCGGGCAACTCCGCAAACATCGTCTGCAACGGTAAGTTCCGTGTTCAGGCAATGGATATGCCCCGTGACAGAAGAGAAGGCGAAAAGGAATTTAACGATAAATTCGCTTGCAAGCTCGTTCTCGAGCGTAACGCATACTACGTTCGCGATCCCGAAGAGGATGCTCTTGATTCCGAAGTTCTTCCCTACCGTATCACCTGCTACTATGCAGAAGGTCAGTCCAACTTCTATCCTAACGAAGCAGGCTTCACTCAGGAAACCTTCCAGGCATCCCGCTTCAACGCAGGCGAGCTTTACTTCTTGAGCTCCTTCGATGCACAGACCTACGCTTCCTATGGCAACAAGCTCAACACTCAGCAGACCCTTAACGGTTACGCTTTCTATTTCAACACCGCTGACGAGCTCCTTAAGGACGCTAACGTACGTAAGGCACTTTCGCTCGGTCTTGACAGAACCGCTATCACCAATGCGACCGCTACCGGCGAGGTTCCCGCTACCGGCTACGTTCCCAACGGCGTATTCAACACCACCTATGAAACCGACTTCCGTACCGAAGGCGGCAACATCTATAGCACCACCGCTGACAAGGCAGCTGCAGAATCGCTCCTTAACGGCAAGAAGGGCACCATCACCATCACCTACCTCAAGCCCCAGAACGATTACACCGTAAGAAAGCACAAGAATTTCGTTAACTACGAATCCAGCACCTACAAGCTCGCAGCAGAGGCTGCAGGCAAGTGCTGGGAAGAGCTTGGCTTCAAGGTTGAATACAAGGCGCTTGAGCCCGAAAAGTACCAGAAGGCACTTATTAACAGAGACTATCAGGTTATCGGTGTTAACATCGTAAGCGGCTCTGTTGACGCATTCTCCTACCTCGCTCCCTTCGCTAAGGAATACAGCGGCGCAGGCGTTGTTGTTAACAACGAAATCGCAAGCGACGAAGAAATCTTCGAGCCTCACTACACCAACTATGACAACGCTGATTACAGCAAGCTCATCACCGACGCACTCTTCTGCACCGACCGTGCACAGCGTGCAACCCTCCTCCACCAGGCAGAAGGCGTTATCGCCGAAGACTGCCCCGCAACCATGTTGTTCTGGTACTCCAGAAGCTATGTTGCTAACGAGGATATGGTAAGCGGCTACGATGACGACAGCTGGTTCGGTTATATCGACTTTGGCAATCTCAAGCTTGACGACTGGCGCGAAGTTAACGAAAGCGAAGCTCTCTTGAGCGAAGCAAGAAACCCCAAGGAAGAAGAATAATTCTTACATACAAAAGTCCAACCCGAAAAGGTTGGACTTTTTTACGTTTGCAAAAGCAACGCCGCCGAAAGCACTATCGCACCGAGATTGCCGCCCGATACTATAACTGCAAACGATACCAATATTATAACAATGGCTTTCGAAGCATAAGAGGCTGCAGAGGATATCCTTCTGCAGCTTTCGTTGTTTTTATGGGAAAGAAAGCAATAAAGCGCCTTGCCTCCGTCAAGCTTTTCGATCGGCATAAGATTAAATACACCGAGCAAAAGATTGACGAACGCAACGAAAAGCGAGGAAGCTTCACGGCTTACCGCATAAACGCAAAACGCAATAGCGGACGTCAGAAGCGAAGCTATCGGCCCCGAAAGCGCAATAACCGTTTCGTGCAGATAGCTTATACCCTCGGGGCAAACGATCAAAGCACCCATCGGCAGAATATCGATCCGCCTTGCTCGGTACCCAAGCAGCCGCATCGCCGCGATATGCCCGAGCTCGTGAACCAACGCCGAAAGCATAAGGATAAAGAACGGCAAAAGTCCCTCGAGCCAAAGCATAACGATCATCGACGGGATCGCAAAAACCGAAGCCCTTAACCGTGCACGCGGAAACACCAAAAACATATTAAACCCAACGGCTTACAAGCCCGAAAAGGCTTTTCGGCGCTTCTCCGTCGCCCGTAGATACAACCGCAAGCGCTTCGTCGGTAATCCAAAACAACGAAGCGGCTGCCGCCGCAAGCACCAAGAAAAGTGCAAGCATAATCAGGTCACCAACGGTTGTGAATTTCAAAAATGGCTTTTTCAAAAAAATCGGCACCGTCCCCTCGTTACGACAAAATACCCCCTTCGCCTTTGCTATAATCTTTGGCAAGAGGTGTTTTTTATGTATGATGGTCAGGTCGTAATTTATGCGGATATTCTGTTTTTAATAAATTTTTCTATGGACTATCTCTGCCTTTTTATCGCGGGACGGCTCCAAAACCGCTTTTGCAAGGCGTTGCGGCTTCTTGCGGCTTCGGCGTTCGGAGGGGTGTATTCCTTCGTCCCCTATATCATCGAGCTGCCGATCGTGCTTTCGCTTTTTATGCACGCCCTTGCCGCCGCGTTGATATGCCTTATTGCCTTCGGCGTACGCGATGCAAAGAAATTTCTGCTTCTTACGGGCGCTTTTGTAATCTCCTCTGCGCTTATGGGCGGACTGATAACCGCAGTATATAGCATCACGGGAAGATATTCGAACGGCGCTTACACCGAAACCGATGCGCTTTCATTTTGCCTGATCTGTCTGCTTTCGGCGGCGATCGCCGTTTCTTATGGAATGATATGCAAGAAAAGGATACACACAAGCACGACCGACGTGAGGATCTATATCGGCGACGAAAAAATAACGGCGCGTCTGCTATGCGATAGCGGAAACCTTGTGACCGAGCCGTTTTCGTCACTGCCGGTGATAGTTTTGTCCGCATCCTGTCTGCCCCACCCCTACGATATGCCCGAAAGCGAATTTTTTCCTCTACCGATAAGGATAATCCCCTTTTCGACAAGCGCCGGAAGAAATTGCTTTTTCGGCTTCCGCCCCGACAAAATAGAGATCATCCGCCCTGCCAAAAGCCCGAAAAGAGTTGACGCGTTTATCGGGATCGATACCGGAAA
>JAFYON010000115.1 GCA_017560145.1 Clostridia bacterium
CGTAGGCGTAGAAAACTACGACAGTCGAAGTTTTTCTTCAAAACCCTTGAAAATACAATAAAAATTAAAAATTCCTTATAAAATCAAAGAGCACTTTCGCTTGTTACGAAAATGCTCTTTTTTCTTATCTGTTTCTTTTCAAGGGTGTAAACAGACCATTTGTCTTCGGTCTGAAAGCTTCCCGTTTTTTGGGAAGCTTTTTGCATATTAAAGCTGAATATCGTTAAGGATCGTAACTATCATCGGGCGGTGCTTCGTGCGTTTGCGCGCATATTCCGCAACGTCGTCGCGCAGTCTTGCGCGGATGGTTTCGATATCGTCAACACCCTTTGCAAGAGTGCGGATAAGCGATTGGCGCGCGCATTCGGTTATTCTGCCGATAAGCTCTTCGTTTTCCTTTTCATAAACGAATCCGCGTGTGATCACCTCGGGATCGATAGAAATGCACATATATTCAAGATCGATGCCTGCCGAAACGATAATAACGCCCTCCTCGGAAAGACGCTTTCTGTCGCGCAGAACAACGCTGCTGACCTCTCCGCCCGCGCCGCCGTCAACCATAACGGGACCTGCCTCGATAATGCCTGCGGGCTTGATGCTGCGGTTGCTCATTTCAAAAACTCTGCCGATCTCGGGAATGAAAATGCGGTTTTCCTTAACGCCCATTTCGTGCGCGAGGTCCGCGTGTGCAATAAGATGCTTATATTCGCCGTGAACCGGAATGAAATATTCGGGTGCGGTAAGCGCTTGAATAAGCTTCAATTCCTCGCGGCAGGCGTGGCCCGAAACGTGAACGTCATATTGACTGTAGGTGATAACGTCGGTTCCGCGCTTATAAAGCTCGTTTATAATTTTGGTAATAAGCTTTTCGTTTCCGGGGATAGCAGAGGATGAAAGCACGACGAGATCCTCATATCCGATAGAAATCTGACTGTGCTCGCCGAATGCCATACGGTAAAGCGCGCTCATAGGCTCGCCCTGACTTCCGGTGGTAACAAGCGTTACGCGCTCGGGCGGAAGACGGTGAACGTCGGCAAGGTCGATCAATATTCCGTCGGGGATATCAAGATATCCCAATTTCGTTGCGGCGCGAACGAAGTTTTGCATACTTCTTCCGCTTATCGCAACCATTCTGCCGTATTTTTCCGATGCGTTTATTATCTGCTGAACACGGTGAACGTTCGAGGAGAAGGTCGCAATAATAACGCGTCTGCTCTCGTTCATAAAAATTCTGTCGAAGCTTTCGGCAAGACTGCTTTCGCTTGGGGTATATCCCGGTCTTTCGGCGTTTGTGCTGTCGGAAAGAAGCAATCTAACACCCTTTCTGCCAAGCTCGGCAATTCGGGGAAGGTCGATCATTTTTTCGCCGACGGGGGTGTAGTCCACCTTAAAGTCGCCTGTGTGCAGAATTCTTCCGCAAGGGGTTGTAATGCAGATAGCGCAAGCATCGGGCATCGAATGGTTTACGTTGATAAATTCGCTTTGGAAGCAGCCTGCGGTAATGCAGTCGCCTGCGCGGATCTCAACAAGCTTTGCGTTGCGGATGCCGTGCTCCTGAAGCTTTCCCTCAAGAATTCCCAAGGTAAGACGTCCCGCATAAACGGGGCAGTTGGGAAATTTGCCGAGAAAATAGGGGACTGCGCCGATGTGGTCCTCGTGTCCGTGGGTGATAAGAAGTCCGCGAAGCTTGCTTGCTCTGCTTTCGAGATAGGACAGATCGGGCACAACGATATCAACGCCGAGCATATCGTCCTCGGGGAATGCAAGACCGCAATCGACGACGATAATATCGTCCTCATATTCAAACGCGGTGCAGTTTATGCCGATTCCGTCCACACCGCCGAGAAAAACAATATTAACCTTTGGTTTTTGGTTTTTTGCCATATAAATTCCTTTCTGTAAAATAGGTAGTAGTTATGTATAAAATCGGGAATCCACCCGACATAGATCAAGGTTGACGGTATATTATATTATAACAAGTAAGAAAAATTGTCAAGATGCCAAAAGTAGCATAAACTGTAGTGTGAAAGCTCTTGACAATTCAAACGCTTGATGATATCATAAATTATGTCTACTTATGCGCAATTGAAATAATAACAACCGAAAGGTGTTTTTACATATGGATAAGCTTTGTGTTTCGGGCGGCAGACCGCTTGTCGGAAGCGTGAATATCGGCGGAATGAAAAACGCCGCTTTACCTATTATTTTTGCCACTATTCTTGTAAATGATATATGCGTTTTGGAAAATCTTCCCGACGTAAGCGATATTAAAAACGCGTTGGAGATCCTTCGCCGTATGGGTGCGGAGATCAAGGAGATCGACCGCTTCACCTACAGCATCGATACCCGTCCCGTTCGCAGCAACAGCGTACCCTTGGACCTCGCACGGAATATGCGCGGCTCCTATTACGTTCTCGGTGCGGAATTGGGCCGTTTTGGAAGATCCTTTACCTCGCTTCCCGGCGGCTGTAATCTCGGCGCGCGTCCTATCGACCAGCATATCAAGGGCTTCGAGGCTCTCGGCGCAACGGTAAATTGCACCTCGGGCATCAGCTGCTATACCGAAAAGCCGTTGGAGGGCGCACAGATCTATATGGACGTTGCATCCGTAGGCGCGACCGCAAATATTATGATTGCCGCCGCTTGTGCAAGCGGAATGACGGTTATCGACAACGCCGCGCGTGAGCCTCATATAGTTGACCTTGCAAACTTTTTGAACTCCTGCGGTGCAGATATCTCCGGTGCAGGTACCGAGGTTATCAAGATCCGCGGCGTGGAATCGCTTCACGGCGGTACCTATGCGATCATCCCCGATATGATCGAAGCAGGCACGTATATGATCGCCGCTGCGGCAACCAAGGGCGATCTTACCATTAACAACGTCATCCCCCGTCACCTTGAGGCTACCACAAGAAAGCTTTTGGAAATGGGCGTTGAGGTTGAAGAGGGTGACGATTACGTTCGCGTTCGTTACGACGGCAAGCTTAAAAAAGTTCGTGTCAAGACCGACTTTTATCCCGGCTTCCCGACGGATATGAATCCTCAGTTCTGCGTTCTTCTCTGTCTTGCGGAGGGCGAAAGCAGAATTACCGAAAGCGTTATGGATTCCCGCTTTAAATACACCGACGAGCTCATCCGTATGGGCGCAAGAATCACCGTTCAGGGCAGAGATGCAATAATTACGGGCGTTGAAGCGTTCACACCCTCCACAGTCCGTGCAGTCGACCTGCGCGCAGGCGCGGCAATGGTTATCGCCGCACTTTCCACTGCGGGCACGACCTTTATCGATGATATCCATCACATCGAGCGCGGCTATGAGGACCTTGTCGGCAAGCTTCGTTCTGTCGGCGCAGACATTGAACGGGTAAGCACAAACAACTGACGAAATTGCCTGCGGAAAGTATCTTTTCGCAGGTATTTTAATGAAAAGGAGGAAAAGCAATGGTAATTTCAAATCTTCCCGAGCCAATAGTGACCTTTGCGGGCTATAAGGGCTCGATCCAGAACTGCTCGCCGCTTACGGTAAGCGAATACGTTAACGATATCGTTCTTTTCTTCCGATATATCATCGTTTCGCGCCGCGGCGAAAAGCCCGAAAAGGTGGAAATGACCGAGGTCAGCCTCGAAGGACTCGATTACAGTCTTGCAGGCTCTGTCCGTACCGACGAGATATATTCCTATATGCTCTATCTCGCAAGCGGCAGAGATAACGGCGCGCGTATCCGCGCAAGACGTCTTTCGGCAATAAAGGCGTTTTATAAATACCACACGGTAAAATCGCACAAGCTCGAGGAAAACCCCGCAAAGGATATCGAAACCCCAAAGGTCAAGCCGGCGTTGCCCAAATATCTTACGCTTGACGAGAGCATAAAGCTTTTGGAAAGCGTACCGCGTGAATGCCCGACCTACGAGCGCGATTATTGCATTTTGACCTTGTTTTTGAATTGCGGAATGCGTCTTTCCGAGCTTGTCGGAATCGACCTTGCGCATATCGACTCGGACCTTTCAAAGCTCTACGTTACGGGTAAGGGCAATAAAATGCGAATGGTCTATCTGAACAGCGCATGCAGACGCGCGCTTGAGGAATATCTCAACGTCCGTCAGTCAAAGGCGACTGAGCACGGACAACCTATTATCGACAAGGAAGCTCTGTTTTTAAGCTCGCGCCGCAAAAGAATATCCGACAAAATGGTACAAGCGCTCGTTTACCGTTATCTCGATCTTGCAGGTCTTGGCGGCCGCGGTCTTTCGGTGCACAAGCTTCGCCATACCGCCGCAACGCTTATGTGCTCGGAGGGCGACGTTGATATTCTCGCCGTAAAGGAAATCCTCGGTCACGAGCAGCTTACGACTACCCAAATATACACACATCTTTCAAATAAAAAATTAAGGGATGCAACGGAGGCAAATCCGCTTGCGAAGATAAAGAACTGATGTTAGAAGCAAAGATTACCGTAAAAAGCTTTGACGTTTTCCCCAACAGCACCATCAAGCCCTCGGCGATCCAGCGCTATATGCAGCAGCTCGCAAGGGAGGATTGCGATGCTTTGGGCTGTACCTACAATCAAATGCGCGACGTTAATATGGTTTTCGTCATCACGAAGCTTGCGATGCATATCGAAAAGCCGGTCTTCGCATATGACGAGCTCACCGTCCGCACCTTTAACAACCGCGTTGCAGGTATTACCTACGAGCGTGAGTTTGAATTTTTCCGTGACGGCGAAAAGATCATCCACGCGACAACTCAATGGGTGATCGTTAAATACGACACGCGCAAGCTTGTGCGCCCGCGTGAATTTC
This sequence comes from Clostridia bacterium, assembly GCA_017560145.1. Classification (GTDB taxonomy): domain Bacteria; phylum Bacillota; class Clostridia; order Oscillospirales; family CAG-382; genus Coliplasma. Next base: position 4,801 of record JAFYON010000115.1, read on the forward strand.
CGTTCCCCATTCCCGAGCATAATCTTGATTGCGGCAGTATCGAAATTCCTCGCAATCTTAATGCAAAGGAGCTTCCTGCCTGCGCCGAAAGAGTTGTTCGCCTTTCCGACCTTGACGAAAACGATCACCTTAACAATTGCATCTATTCGGATATCTCGCTCGATTATATCCCCTTTGACCGCAAGGACGATTTCGTCAGCGAAATGAGAATAATCTTCCACCACGAGGCGAAAATTCAGGACGTTTTATCGATCGGTCTTGCAGAAAAAGAGGGAAGATACGTCGTTGCCGCCTATAATTCGACAAACGAAAGCGTTTGCTTCGAGGCGGATTGCGTTCTTGGCAAAATTTCCCGTTGATTTTTAGAAAAAGTTAGAGTATAATGAGTTACCTTAAGAAAGGAGGGTTCGTATGTCGGACTTGATCCGCGGTATCGCAAACAACCGCGCCGCTTATCACGAATATTTCGTCGAAGACAAATTTGAAGCCGGCATCGAGCTTTTCGGTACCGAGGTAAAATCTCTGCGCTGCGGCAGAGTTAATTTAAAGGATTCCTTTTGCCGTATCGACGACGGAGAATTGGTTGCCTACGGCATCCATATCAGTCCCTATGAAAAGGGAAATATCTTCAATCGCGATCCCTACCGCGCGCGTAAGCTTTTAATGCACCGCCGCGAGATCGACCGTCTTTTCGGCGCAGTCGGTCAAAAGGGCTATTCGCTGATTCCGCTTTCGATGTATTTCAAGGGCAGATGGGTAAAGGTCGAAATCGGTCTTTGCAAGGGTAAAAAGCTTTATGATAAGCGCGACGTTGAGGCGGAAAAATCGGCAAAGCGCGAAATCGAGCGTGCAAGCAAGGGGAACTATTAATGGCTACCTGGCTTACCCACCTTCGCGTGGCAGAAAAGCTTTTGACAAGCTTGGGAAATATCGATGAAGCGGCGTTCTTCGTCGGAGCTATCGCGCCCGACAGCGGAAGAATGGTCGATGATTTCACATATATGCCCTCTAAAGACGTTTCGCATTGGAAGCGAGAGGGCGTTTCCTATGAGCAACGCTTTGAGGATAACCGCGAATTTTTTAACAAATATGCGCTTGATGAAAAGGATAACAGAATGTATTCCTTTTATCTCGGATATTACGTGCATATTCTTACCGATACTATCTACGTGCGCGATATAATCCATCCGTTTATAAACGGCAGAGGCAGAGATATCTGGCGCGCGAACATAAAGCTCATCCGCAAAAGCTGGTATGAGATCGATTGCCGTTTTCTTGAACGGAACAAAAATTACCGACCGCTTGAAATTATCGGCGGCGTAAAGGCTTTTCCGAATACAACGATCGAATATTTCGGTCACGATGATATAACCGAGCGCATAAATTATGCGTACGAGCTTTATCAAAGTGTAAAAACCGACAAAGATACCGAGTTTTTCACTCACGATGAAAAGCGCTCGGACGAGATCGTTGAATCCGCCACCGCGGAAATTCGTAAGCTTTTAAAAGAAAAACATAATATATAACAATATCTCCATTCCTCGATATAAATTTAATTTACATATTTTTCGGCGACCTGTGCGTCGAAAAATATACCTTAGAGCGCCGCGAACGGTGAGTGAGATGCGAATGAACGGCGCTCACAAAATCCCGCCGCGCGGAAAACGACCAAAATGCTTGCATTTTGTGTCGGGAGCGTCAGCGACGACACTTGGGGCCGTAAAGGTTTCGACGGGGATTGTGAAGCGGAGTAAGCGAGCAGAAGCGCATAACTTCTTTAAAATGTGCACTTTAAAATTAAACGCTAACAATAACAAATTAGCAGTAGCTGCCTAAGCGCAGCTTCCGTCGCACCGAAGAGTACCGCGGCTTCGATTGCGGCGTCACTTAGCGGTGAACGTGTGTTGGGCAAAGCTTTGAGCCCTTCCATGAACTAATGAAGCTACCGGCTTAATTCGCCCGCCTGTCGGCGAATTAAGTGGGGAATCCTAAAGATAGGCTGCGCTCGGAGAAAGCACCGTGAATCGGTTTTCGGACAGGGGTTCGATTCCCCTCGGCTCCACCAACAAAAAAGAAGTCAAGCCCGTAAGGGTTTGGCTTCTTTTTGTTTCGCGTTAAGTATGGGGAATCGAAGGGCGAGCAAAAATGTGTCGGGGACACGTTTTTGCCGCCACGGGGGAGTGAGCGAAAAGGCGTGAGCGGAACGGAGTGCCGCGGCAAGCCTTGAAAGCGAACGGAGATTCCCCTCGGCTCCACCAACAAAAAAGAAGTCAAGCCCTTTCGGGTTTGGCTTCTTTTGCATTCACAACGTGCCTGCGATCAATCGTTTGACTGCAATATAGTCATACATATCAATTTTGCCGTCGCCGTTGATGTCGCATCGGCGCAGCTCGTCGGCGGTAGGCTTGTAGGTTCCCATCACGGTTCGCTTTATGAGGATATAATCATATTGATCCACTCTGCCGTCCGTATTGACGTCGCCAAGCTGGGCAATCGGCTTGAGCTTGAAATATTCCGCGATAGCATCACATTGCGCCTGAGCAAGCAATTTGATATTTTCGTCCTCGAGCAGCCAACGCGCCGCTCTTTCGTTCGTGTGGAAGGAGTTTTCGACGATATAATACAACGGGCATCCGACCGCGCGTGCAGATCGCATAAAGCCGTAATAGTCCCAATCGCCGCTTTCGCTTTTTCGCGGCTTCGCTCTGCCCTCGGCAACGCCCATACAAGCTGCCGTTGCCTTCATCAGCACGTTGCCAAGCAGACTTGCGCCGTTGTAATCGTCCCACGCGTAAAACACGTCGACGCGGTCGGTGTCGCCGCATTCGTTGGTGCCCACGGCGTTGCTATGCTCGGAAATCGCAAGATCATAGCCCTTTGCCTTGCGCCCTCTCGCGTTGACCGAAAGATCAATCGATTGATCCTCACGCGTGATATCCACCGTAACTCCGTTATAACCCTCCTCGAGCGCCGCCTTTAAGGCAAGGTGAAGCTTCCACATCGCCTCGCTTTCGTAATACTCGCGCACGCAAGGCGAACGGTTCCGCTTGCCGTAGTGTCCGGCATCGAGAAGGATTCTGATTTCTCTGCTCATAACCGTTATTCCCTTTTTAACTGCTTGATAATTTGGTTAATACCCGTGGCGGCAAGACCGCTTGCGGCACCGACCGCGCACGCAGAAAGAACGTCGCTTGCAGGGAAATCCGCCATAACGAAATATCCAACCGCTCCCAAAGGGATGCCAAAGGCTCCGCACAGCGAGGGTATCCACTTGTTGTCGATTTTGGTGTTCTTAAGAACCTCCGCAAGAACGTAAATAAGTGCGGTTATTACCCCGACCGAGGCAATGCCTAAAATTTCCAAATCCATGTTATCACTCCTGTTTATTTTACTGTCCAACCCTTTAAAAGGGTTTCTCTCACAGAATATGCTTTTGCGGACGTAAAATTTCATTATACCACAGGTTTTAAATCGCTTGAATTTTTTGGGTGGCTTGAAAATTTGCCCCGTTTGCGGCGAAAAAACCTAAACCCCCACAAATTTTCAATCGTTTTCAAAGCCGTGTTATAATAGAGCCGTAACAAAAAACACGGAGGAAAAAACAATATGAACAAGGTAATGATCGCGGCAGAGGAGCTTTTCAAGACGGCAAACGACATAGGGCTTGCAGAAACGCTTTTGGGCGTTTTCGGAAAGAGGGTGAGCGTATGCCTGCCGTTTTCAAAAAAGGATTGCGGTACGAGCATCGACGAGATCGAATTTTCTGCCCGTGCGGCGCATTCGCTAAAGCGCGTCGGCGCAACCACGGTCGGCGAGGTGGTCGATTTGATCGCGAACGACGGATTGATGCAGATCCGCAACCTCGGCAAGAAGACCGCAACCGAAATCAAGGTGCGAATTATGGAGTTCGGCTATGCCAATCTGACCGAGAAAGAAAAGCTTAACTTTTTTGCGGAAGCCGTAAAGCGCAATTGTGCTTGAACGCCCCGTCGTGCCTATAAAAAAGCCACTCCGTTGAAGAGTGGCTTTTGTTTATGTATTTTCCTCGCGCTTTAAAAGTCGGCGGTGGGAGTGGGCTTTTTCTTTGATTTGGTCGCGTCAAAGCTTATCGAAATCAAATGCTTCAGCAAATCGTTCGGTACGTCGGGGAGGATAACCGAGATCCAATGCCGCTTGTTCATATGATAGGCAGGGTAGACACCGTCGAACGCATCGAACGCGCCAAACAGCTCCAAGGGGATTTTAAGATTGACCACGTCTACCAGCTCATCGGACTCTTCATAAAATTTGTTCCGCGGTATTCTCATCGCCAAAGCGAACCATTTGCGGTTGTCGTTGTGCCGCAATACCGCCGTTTCGAAATCGTTGTATGCTGCAGCTGTTCGGTATTCAGATCCAGTTCCAGTACAGCGGCCGTGAAAGTGCCGGCGCCGGCGGCTTTGTGGGCACCAGCCATGGTACCCGTTA
>JAFYON010000116.1 GCA_017560145.1 Clostridia bacterium
CAACCATCAAAGCGCCGACCGCACCGGTGATATAGAACACTAAATTCCATCCCGAAACCGAAATACAAAGAGGAGAAACGAGATACAAAAGTATGTTGCCGATCGAGGAGGCGGTGGTTACCGACACCACGGAGCGGTTGTAATTGTCTTTTGAAAGATGCTCTGCCATCAGACGAACGAGCGGAGGCCAGAACATTGCCTGTGCAAAGCCGTTTATTCCCCAAAGCACCGTCATAAGAACGATGTTGCCGTTTAAAAAGGGCATAACGAGATTGCATACCGTGGTAGCGGCAACGCCCGAAAGAATAATAAAGCGCGGCGAGATCTTATCGCCGATAATTCCGCAGATTATCTGTCCGACACCGTATGTCAAAAACGCGCACGTGCCGATCAATCCCGTGGCGTCGGCAGTAGTACCGAGCGACGAGGTGATTTCGGAAATGACGGCATTATAGCTGTTACGGGTGAGATAGCTTGTAAAATATACTATTGAACAAAGCCATATAAACACTCGCGGATTGCAGGTGAATTTAGGTTTCATTGAAAATGCCTTTCGAGAAATTTCTTAAGCCGCAGACATTTTAAACCAAATTATTCGCTTTTGCAATAGTTATTTAAAATTATTCAGCACCAAAGCATACTTTGAACGAACATATAGGATATTGCCACGGATACGGCGAATACCGATATTATATAGATCATGCGGAGAAAAAGCTTATCCTTGGATATTCTTTTCGAGAGGAAAACCGAAACGACCGTTGCGATAACCGTGACAACCGCCCAGAAAAGCCGTGTGAAATCGTTTGCATTGAAATTATTCGGCTGCAGATTGCCGGCTTCATCGATCTGCGGACATCCGCATCCGAGCCAATCGACGATGATTTCCTGATTTGCATATTTATAAGGCACAACAAGCACGAAAAACAGCAATATCGGTATAACGAGTATAAGCGCGGTTTTGGTATTATTCTTCATAACAGACTTCCTTTCCGTAATTTTTCATTACATTCATTATACAACTAACGGGTAAAAATTCCTTATAAAAAATCGATTTTTTTATAAATAAAATAATTTTCGTCAAATCATATAAAATGCGAATATGATATTAAGCTATTTTTGACAATTGCAAAAAAAGCGCGGTTATGATACTATAATATACAATATTAAAAGCTTGCGAAATGCGAGTTAAAATTTTAGGAGGAAATCATGAGAGCATTATCCTTGATCCTTGCAGTACTTATGCTGTTTGCTTTCGTTGCATGTTCCGACGAAACCGTTGAACAGAGCGACGCTGCTTCTACCGCAGAATCCAAAGCAGAATCCACTCCCGCAGAAGAATCCACCGAAGCTTCCACCGATGAATCTACCGAAGCTTCCACCGAAGCTTCCACCGATGAATCTACCGAAGAATCTACCGAAGCTTCCACCGATGAGTCCACAACCGTTGACGAATCCTCTGAAGTAGTTGACGAATCTTCCGAACCCGAAGAAGAAACCTCTGAACCTGAAGAAGAGGAATATGAGCTTCCCACCTACTCCGACGTTGAAATCGGTAAGGCTGACGTTGCTCCCGTTGTTGACGGTAACGTTGACGAAGACGAATACGTTACTGTAATCGACTTCGATATGGACGAAACCTATTGGAACTACAATTCCGACGAAGCTGCTAAGGGCTACAAAGTTTCCCTTAACATGGCTTGGGACGAAGAATATCTTTACGTTGCAGTTAAGTTGAGAGTTGGTAAGCCCAGAACTTACGACAACGCTAACTTCACTTCTACTCCCCCCTACATCTTCCACCGTCGTCACGTTATGACCGCTATCGTTACCGGCGATCCTACCAGCGCTAAGTATCTCGAACCCAACGGCGATCCTTACTGGGATTGGAGCGCAGCATACGGCTCCGGTCTTGCAAGCGAATGGACCATTTCCGCACAGCCCGACGGCTCCAACATCAAGGCTGACCACTTCGGCGCAGTTACCGGCGGTGCAGGCTTTGAATACTGTGTAGGCGTTTCCGGTCTTGACTATGAAGTTTACGAGCAGAAAATTCCTTGGGCTGCATTGGCAGGCGGTTCTTCCTTCGTTGCTGAAGAAGGCGCGATCTTCGGTTATGCATTCTCCAGCTGCTGCGAAGAAATCGACTACGAAGATGACGAAGCTGAAAGCATTTACGCATGCTTCGGCGGCGGTATCGCATTCGGTAAGAGCTTCTCTGAATACGTACCTGTTACTCTCGTTAAATAATTCAATTTGTTTCGAAGCCCGCCGTTGAAATATACGGCGGGATTCTATATTTTCTCCACGAGGTTTTCTATGAAACGTTTAATTGCACTTTCCCTTGCGCTGTTACTTTTGCTCTCCTTTGCAGCTTGTAACGGCGAAGATCCCGCCGAAAGCACCGATAGCGGCGCGACCGACTCTTCGGCTGAAGGCGGAGATGAATCGGCGAATATCGAGGTTTCCGAGTTTGTCATCAACGAAAATGTTGCTTTGATCGACAGCTATATGGAGCACGAGATCGACCGTACTCTTAAGGTTAAAAACCTTTTCTATAAGCGCTCCTATAAGGTAAGCAGACCCGCAGGCGACAAACGTCCCGAAAACGGCAACAAGCTTACCAACGGTCAGATGATGGATATCATCTTTGACTCCGACGTTCACGTTGGTTGGGAAGGGTACAAACCTTTGACGATTGATTTTGACCTTGGAGGTAACGACCATAAGCTCGCAGACCTTTCGGTCAGATGCTTCCGTATACTTGATTATGACGTAGGACTTCCCAAATCGGTAACGGTTTCGGTTTCCAATGACAATGTTAACTTTACCAAGGTTGGACAGATAGCCGCTCCAGCTTATCTTAACTCCACCGCAATGTATGATTTTTACTTCTCGTTCCCCAAAGCGATAAGTGCACAGTACATACGCATCACCTTTGCTACTCCCGAAAAAAACAATCTTGTTCTTGACGAGATCCTGGCATATGAATATAGCGAAGACGGTGTTATCGACAACACTCTCGGCAAAGAGGTCGAGCACGATTTGGTTGTTAACAACTATTACGATTATCAGCTTAACCTTGGCGATTCGAACGTTAAGGTTAGCGAAAGCGATGCAGATTACAACACTCTTCAAAACCTTGCAAAGCTTGAAGGCGTTGAATTCGACATCGAGCACTGGGATCCTCTTAACAAGGGTCACGCAAACACCAAAATCTCAAAGATCGGACTGTTGACAGACGGCAAGCTTCATAGCGAGGGCAACAATCCCAAGGATAACGATTATTTTATTTTCCAACGCGGTGCAGGCAGACACGTTGTTGCCGATCTCGGTCACGTGATGTCTGTAAGCAGCTGTGTTGTTGCATTTGAAGATAAGTATAGCTGGGGTATGGCTACTCCCCCTGTATACTATATTAGCGTTAGTGAAAACGGCGTCGATTGGGTAACCGTTTTTGCTGAGCACAATCCTGATTACGGCAGAGCCGCAAGAGGTCACGACGTAAGAACCTGCGAATTCAAGGATGAATACCGCGCAAGATACGTCCGCCTTACCTTTGGCACCGTTCCCGATAACAAAACCTCGAGCTTTGTATATCTCGGCGAATGGGAAATTATGGGTACCAAGAACCCCGAAAACGCAAAGACCGCTACCTTGGACCTTGATATTGAATACGGCAGATATCCCGATCCCGAAGAGGTTGGCGTAAGCGATATTCTTTGGACAGGTATCGGTAACACCGTTGGCGAGCACTGCACCAACTATCACGCTTTGACCGAGCAGACCGCTTATGAATATATGTGCACCACCGGTGAAGACGGCAAGGCAGACGAGCTTCTTTTTGATTCCTTTGCCTTTACGACAAGAGAGCCGATGAACTGGTTGCCCGAAAGAAACGAAACCTATTCCTGGTGGCTTAAGGAGGTTTATTACGAGGACCTTAATATGGACGCCGTAAACGCCGCACGTAAACGAATCAACGAGGAGCTTGGCATTGAAGGCAAGGCAAAGGTTTGGCTTGCGGTAAACTGTCCTATTATAGGTGATACGTTTAACGGCAAAACGGTTTCCACGCTTCAGGATTATAACGACTGTCTTAAGTGGATGGTTGATGAAGCACTTAAGGGCTTCAACGCAAAGAACTATGAATACGTTGAATTGATGGGCTTCTATTGGCAGGTAGAAAATATGCGCCCCAATCTGTGGTCCCCCGCAACCGCACACGATACAAGGGCGGTTATCGAATTCAACAAATACGTTCACAGCCTCGGCTACAAGACCGTATGGCTTCCCTATTACAGCAACAACTACGGTATCTGGAATGCGCTTTATTACGGATTTGACGTTACCTGCTGGCAGCCCAACTATATGTTCAACGATACCGAGCCTACAAGACTCAAGACTATCGCTGAGC
>JAFYON010000117.1 GCA_017560145.1 Clostridia bacterium
GAAGCGACGATTCGGATTTCGGCGAATCCTCGGCATCAAACGTAAAAACGACCGAGGGCACCGAATGGCGTTTTGCTTCATTTACAAGCGAAACGATCATCGCGCGGTGTCCGATATGCACGCCGTCAAAGCCTCCGACGGCGACGGCACAGCCCTTTTCTATGTCCGCATCACGGCGGAGTTTCGTTATTTTAAAAGTTTTTAACCCTTTGTTTTCCATAATATTATTATAATACATTTTTTACCCGCCTTTGTCAACTTGCAAAGGTATATTTTTACAACTTGTGTAAATAATATTTTTACAAATACAAGGACGGGTGTTGTTGATGCATTACGAAAAAACAAAATTCGACTCGGTTATATTGGCAGGAGGCTTTGGAAAGCGGTTAAGCCCTCTGACCGATTCGGTGCCGAAGCCGTTGCTTCCCATCGCTTCGAAATCGGCATTCGAAAGAAATCTTGACGCTTTGCGGAAATTCGGCTTTTCCTCCACGGCGGTAACGACCATGTATCTCCCCGAAAGGATAGAAGCGGTGAAACGGGAGGGCGTTGAATTTTTCCGCGAAAAGGATCCGCTTGGAAGCGCAGGTGCGATAAGGAATCTGCTCGACAGGATAAACGATTTTATTATCGTCATTTCGGGCGACGCGATATTCGATTTCGATCTGTCGAAGGCAAGGGATGAATTTTTAAAAAGCGGATGCGACGCCGCAATGCTTCTATGCCGAAGCTGTGATTCGGGCGAATACGGCTCGGTTTGCGTTCACGGCGGAAGGATAGTCGGCTTTTGCGAAAAGCCCTCCGTGCGTGACACGATGTCCGATCTGATAAATACAGGCATATATTTTCTCAAAAGAACGGTAGTCGGAATGATACCCGAGAAGGTTCAATACGATTTCGGGCGCGATCTCTTCCCCGCGTTGCAAAAGCGAGGAGTTCCGATCGCCGCTATCGAGCCGAGCGGTCATTGGTTCGATATCGGATCGTTCGGTGAATACCACCGTTGTAATATGTGGGCTTCACGGGGCGAAAGCTGCTTCGGCGCCCACACCTCGGTGCATCCCAACGCGGATATCAAATACAGCGTGATTATGGACGGATGCACCGTCGGCAACAGCTTTCTGCGCGGCTGCATCGTCGGAGAAAACGTTACCATAGGCAACGATTGCGTTATTCCGTCGGGGTGTGTTATCGGTCCGAACGCCGAGCTGCGCGACGGTTGTGCGCTCGCACCGGGCAGTATCGTGAAATCGGGTGACACGGTGATCGGAAAAGCCTTTGTGGAATCCTTTCCAAAGCCATCGCAATGCTTGGATTTCGATGACGATTCGATAATCGCAAACGATTCCGACGACGGATATTTCGTGCGGTTGGGACGTATTTTGGGCGGCGGTCTTAATATACTTTCTTTTGCAAACGGAAGAGGCGCTTCTCTCCCCCAAGCATGCGAGCTTGCATGCGGCGCCGCAGAGGCAGGAAGCAGCTGCACCGTGCTTTCGGGCGGCAACGCCCCGTTGGCGGCGTTTGCGGCGGCGGAGCACCGATCGAGAACCGCTTATATTTATCCCGAAAACGGACAGACGAGAATAAAGCTTTTTTCATCGGGCGGTATGCCCTGCTCGCGCGAGGAGCTAAGGCGCATCTCCTCGGCTCTGCCCGAAAGATCGAAAAAGGCAGGCAGCGTTTTCCTTATGCCACACGGCGCGCTTATCAAGCGCTATATTGCATATTTAAAGGATCAGACCGATATTCCGAAATGCATAAGGATCTCTCAATCGAAGGATAGCGGTTTTCTGCGAGAGATATCCGAGGAATTGGGCGTAAAGACTGCCGCGGACGGACCCGAATTTTATCTTACCGACGGCGGCGAAAGAGCTTGTGCGATACTTGAAAACGGCGCCCGTATCGGATATTGGCAATTGCTTGCTATTGCCTGTATAGCAGGTGAAAGAAGCGGCATTATTCTGCCCAACGAAACGCCCTGCACCGTCGAGCGCATACTGCGAAGGAACGGCGTTGACGTTGCCTTTTACGGCGACAGTGAATCCGACGTGCGCCGTCTTGCCGAGGGCGATACCCTTCACCGCGACGGCACCTTGCTTGCACTGACCGTTTCGGCGCTGACCGAAAGGCTTGCTACCTCGCTTGAACAATTGGCGGACACCTTGCCCCCGTTTTCGATCGTGACGCGCTCGGTTTATGCCGAAAGGAGCAAAATGAATTCAACGCTTTCCCGTCTGCGCGAGGAATGCGGCTTCGGGGCGCGCTGTGCAGGACTTGAATTCGGCGAGGGCCGTGCGAATATCTATGCGAGCGCTTCGGGCAGATTCCGAATAATTGCCGAAGCGACCGATACCGAAACCGCCGAGGAAATAGCTTTGCACGCTATCGACGAGCTCGGCAAAAAATAAAAAACAAAGGAGAGCGTATTGTTGCTCTCCTTATTTTTGTTATTCGCTTATTTCTTCGCTCGCTTCTTCGCTTACGGCTTCGCTTGCGTCCTCGCTTAACTCGGGCTGACTGATATGCTCGGTTTCGGTTTCTGCACTCGAGGATACCCACATCATCGGACGTACGGCAACGCTTTGATAATCAACGCTAAGACCGTCTGTACGGATGGTGCCGTTGAAGTAAACGTAGCTGTTGGAGCTTGCGATCTCGCCCTTGTCGAGCAACCACCACCAGCATTTGCCGTTTTGCAAACGGGCGCCGTTGTTAACGGCGTACTCTGTCGCATCTGCGGCACGCCAGGAATCGTACTCGTAATATTTTTTCGCTTCCTCTGCCGAGGGGATGGTGACCTTTACGCCGTCGCTTTCAACAACCGATGCCATTTCGGACTCGGAAAAGGCGGTCTGCATAAATTCGCCGTTCAACCAAGCAAAAAGCGTGCTTTCCGTCCATTCAACGTCTGCGCGGACTTCGTTTATCGGCTTTGTATCAAGACATTCGCGGCTGATAAGAAGAAGCTTATCGTCGTATTTTTCAAGCACGATCCATTCGATTCTTTCAGCACCGTCGGAGCTGTTTCCGTTCTGCTCGTAGCTGCCGAACACGACTGCATCGCCGACAGCGGCATCGGCCATCGTTTCCTTAACGATAACCTCCTCGGGAGGCGGCTCCAGACTGCTTTCGTCGGCAAAGCTCTGCTCGAAGGAAATATCGTTCGAGGCAGACGATTCATCGGGTGTGTTTACGTCAAACAAATATATAAGAAAAGCGGCTGTTATTGCCAATGCCAGAACCGCCAACGCGATCGCAACGGCAAGCGGCATCGGCTTTGCACTGTTCTTTTTTGCCATATTAATTTCTCCGTTTTTTTATTTTTCTTCGTTTATTCTTCTTCGGGAATCGTTACTTTGTTACGCCAGCCGGTAAGCGAACGGATCTTTTTGTAAAGCATATTGCTGACTCTTACGCTTGCACGTACGTTGGGATGACCGTTTGCGCCGGTTTCGGCTTCGTTGCCGTACATGGTTTCGGCAAACATAAAGTGAACCTTTTCGTCCTTTTTGGAAATATCGCGAAGCGTGTCGCGCAATACCTCGGAATAAAGCTGACTCATCATACCGTAAAGCCAGATGATGTGAGCTTCGGGATAGCGCTCGCGAACCTTTGCCACAAGGTCGCGTGCGGCTGCTTCAAATTCATCGTTGGGTGCAGGACCGCCGCAGTCGTTGGTGCCGATGTTGATAACGACAACGTCAGCCGTCCAATCATCGTTGCAGATACCGCCGGTGCGCGACTGACGGTTGTAATATTCTCCGGTCTTGATATCGGTTCTGTCACCGTTGCAGTTGCAAACTATACCCTTGCCCGAAATTGCGATAAAGCGAGCGTCCGCACCGAATCTTTCGGCAGTAATGCCGGCATAGGAACGGGTAACGTCCTGCTGATAGGTAAAATAGGTCGGGTCGGTAGGAAGACCGAGCACGCCGTAGCCGCAGGTAATGGAGTCGCCGATAAATTCAATTCTTCTGGGACTGTTGAAGGGAGGATTGCGAAGCTCCGCGCCGTTGCCGAGAAGAGTAACTGTATCGAATTTAAGCTTGGGCTCGCCCTCGGTTATCTTCAAAACGTTTACACGGTGGCGTTTGTCGGAAAGACCCTCGATGATAAGCTTTTCGCTTCCGTTGACAACGGCAAAGCGCTGACTGTGATTGCCGTCGACGGTGATTTTAACGTATGCAGGGCAATCGTGAGTATAAGCGCCGAGCGAGATGATAAATCCGGTTCCCACGAAATTAAACGCAAATCCGCTGCCGCTCCAATCGAAAGCGAGCATACCGTCCTGCTCGGTATGTCTGCCGCGGATGCGGATCTTGTCGTTTCCGACAAGCTTTATGGGTTGATTTACGGTTACTGTATATTTATCCATTTTTGTTCCTCCGAATATTGTTATTACGACAGAAATAATAACCAATATTTATGAACTAAAATGATTTAATATTTTAACATTTTGTAAATTTCGCAAACGACAAGCGGTACGCTCGATAACGCAAGCGATATTATCCATTCTACGGCGGTCAATTGAGTTGCACCGAAAAGCTCTGCCACGGGCGGGATCAAAATAACCGCGCTTTGAAGAAGCAGACAGAAGAAAAACGAGATCCACACGAAGGTGTTTTTACGTTTGCCTCTTGCAAAAACGCTTTTCTCGCTGCGCATATTAAACGAATGGAAAAGCTGGGATACGGCAAGCACCAAAAAGCACATCGTTCTTCCGGTTTCAAAGCCGCTTGTATTGTTGCCGATAACGAATGCCGAAATAGCAAGCGTTCCGATAAGTATGCCCTCGAAAATTATTCTTGCCACACGCGCACCGCCGAAAAGAGGCGAATCGGCTTTTATCGGGGCACGCTCCATAACGTCGTCGGGAGTTTTTTCGAGTCCCAACGCAATTGCCGGAAGCGAATCGGTCGTAAGATTCACCCAAAGCAGCTGAATTGCCGAAAGCGGCGACGGGAGCGAGGCTATTATCGCAAAGAAAACCGTGAAAAGCTCGCCGATATTGCAGGAAAGCAGAAAATGGACCGCGCGGCGTATGTTTTCATAAATGCCTCTTCCCTCTTTTACCGCCGCAACCACCGTTGAAAAATTATCGTCGGTAAGTATCATATCCGCCGATTCCTTTGCGACCTCGGTTCCGCTTATTCCCATCGCACAGCCGATATCCGCCCTCTTAAGCGCAGGCGCATCGTTGACTCCGTCGCCCGTCATGGCGACGACGTAGCCCTTTGATTTCAGTGCGGAAACGATCCTTAGCTTGAACGAGGGCGTAACTCTTGCAAAAACGCTGCATTCCTCGACTACCCTTTGGAATTCACGGTCGTTGAGCGAGCCTACCTCGGCTTCGGTGTAAACCCGACCGTCCTTTGGTATCATTCCGATTTTAGCGGCGATGGCACGCGCGGTGTCGGGATGGTCGCCGGTTATCATTATCGGTCGAATGCCTGCCCTCTTACACATTCTAACGGCATCGGCCGCCTCGGGACGGGGCGGATCGCAAATACCGCAAAGTCCGATCAGCTTAAAGCCGCCGGATAACGGCATATCGGGGCATCGGCTCGTTTCATAGCTCGCAAAGCACATCACGCGCAATGCGTTTTTCGTCATCTCACCCGTGATTTTTTCAATTATTTCCGTTTCTTCGGGGCAATATTGTGCAATAACGTCGGGCGCTCCCTTGATATAAACCGTAAAGCCGCCTTGACCTCGGTTGACCGTGACCATAAATTTTTTCACCGAATCGAACGGGATCTCGGCTACGCGCGGAAAAGCTTCACGAATCGATCCGACGTCACCGCAATAATCGGTAAGCGCAAGCTCTGTCGGCGAGGAATCGTTGTTGCAAAGCGCAAACGCCCTTTTCAGCGCAGACTTATCACCGTAAACCGATTCGACGGTCATTCTGTTACAGGTAAGCGTGCCCGTCTTGTCCGAGCAGATTATTTGAGCACATCCAAGCGTTTCGACCGCAGGCAAACGCTTTACGACCGCCTTGCGGTTTGCCATCGTCTGCACGCCGGCAGAAAGCACGACTGTGACTATCGCAGGCAAGCCCTCGGGGATCGCCGCTACCGACAAAGAAACCGAGGTCATAAACATTTCGCCGACGTCCATACCCTTTAAAAGCGAAAAAACAAAGATAACCGCACAGATACCTACGGTTACGTTGCCGAGCAGAGCACTTAATTTTGCAAGTCGCTTCTGGAGCGGTGTTTTTTCGGTGTCACCGCTTATCATCCCTGCGATCTCGCCCACGCAGGTGGACATTCCCGTTCTGACTGCGATCGCCTTGCCTCTGCCCGAAATAACGTGCGAGGAGGTAAAAACCGAATTGTGAGCCTCGGAAATCGGGCAGCCCTTGCGAAGGATCGCCCTGCAGTCCTTCATAACTCCGACCGATTCGCCCGTCAGCGCAGATTCATCGATCAAAAGCTCGTTGCTCTCGATAAGCCTTGCATCGGCAGGCACAACGTCGCCCTTTTCAAGCAAAAAAACGTCACCCGGAACGAGCAGAGCGCTTTGGATTTTTATCGCCCTGCCGTCACGCAGAACCGTGGTCTCGGGCGAGGTCATACGTTTAAGAGCCTCGAGCGAGCGCTCGGCGCGGCTTTCCTGAATAACGGCGATAAGCCCGTTTATAAGCACGATCAGCAAAATAATTATCGGGTCGGCAAAGCCCTCGCCCGAAATATAAGACGTGGCAAACGAAATTGCCGCCGCAATAAGCAAAACGACCGTCATCCGATCGCAAAGCGCCTCGAAGAACCTTCGCAAAAAGCTTTTTCTTTTCTTTTCGCTGATTTCGTTTCTTCCGTACCTCGCAAGCAAATTTTTTGCCTTTTCGGAATCAAGTCCCTCGCTTCCCGACGAAAGCTCGGCATAAAGCTCCTTTAAATTTTCGTGATACCAGATAAGTCATTCCATCCTTTCGATTTCTTTTCGGCATTTAAACAGTAAAAACAGATTAGGCATCAGCATAAGCGCGTTTAATATATCTGCAATATCCCATATCGCTCCGTCGGACATAAAAACGCCTGCAACCGCAGCAAGCGAAAAGAACGCGCGGTAAACGAAAACCGCAATCCCAAAATTCGGGAGCAAAAACGAAATACAGCATTCGGCGTAATAGCACCAGCTTATTACCGACGCAAAGGCAAGCACCGCCGCAAGAAGGCCGTAGATATATCCGCCGAAATTGCCGAAGGTCGCAAAAAACATATCGGCGGGCGATTCGCTTCCGCAGGAAAGAAGGCAAAGCGCGGTCAAAGTCGAAACGATAAAGGTATCGAAGAATATTTCAAATATCCCCCACTTTGCCTGTGCCTTCGGCGAGCCAAACGAGCTTGTCGCATGGGCAAGCGGCGACGAGCCCATACCCGCCTCGTTTGAAAAAAGGCTTCTTGCAAAGCCCTCGCGGATAACGTGGGAAAGCATCGCACCGGAAAAGCCTCCGCTTATTGCCGAAAACCCGAACGCTTCCTTTAAAATACGTGCAAGCGACGGGATTATTCCCGACGAGTTGGATATAAGTATCACAACGCAGGCGATAATATAAATCGCACAGGAAATCGGTATTATCACCGAATTTATCCCTGCAATACGTTTTCTTCCTCCAAACACGGCAACGCCGATCACCGCAACGCAAATCAAGGCGCGCGTATCGGGCGCGGCTCCGACCTCACAAAGAAACGCGCTTATCGCCCCTACCTGAGTAAGGTTGCCCGTGCCGAAGGATGCGGTGATGCAAAGCAGACAAAAGGCAACGGCAAGCCGCTTATATCCCATTTCGCGCAGTCTGTGAGGAGCGCCACCCGAAACGCTTCCGTTTTTAACGCTTCTTTCCTTCAGCGCAACGAAAACCTCGGCATATTTAAGTCCCATACCGAAAAACGAGCACACCCACATCCAAAAAATGCTTCCGGCGCCGCCGACCGATATTGCATATCCCACGCCGACGATGCTTCCGACTCCGACGGTACCGCCGAGCGCCGTTGCGACTGCGGCAAGCGGCGAGATCCCCGAATGCTTACCCCTTCCGAGCGAAAGAACCGTGTCGCGAAATATTCCCCTAAGTGCGCTTGCTCGGTAAAAAGCCGTCCTTCTCGTAAAATACAACGAGAAAACGGTCAGCGTCATAAGCGTCGGAATCCCCCAAATCGCCTCTTTTAATGCATTTAACAACGATTCACCCCGTTTCAACGTGTTGACATTTTTTATGTACTGTGATATATTGATATCGTATATGGTCTGCAAAAGCATTGCTCTTGTACCCTGCAACGTTGCTTGCGGTCGGCTATGCTTCGGCAGATACGAAAGGAACGGTGACGGTTTTGGCAGAAACTGTTTTTAAAAAGGTATTCAAGGGTTACGACACCGCACAGGTTGATGAATTTATTATCGGAATGAGCGATAAATACGGCGAAAACGAAAAAGAGCTTAACGACCGTATCCGCACAAGCGAGGCAGAAATCGCACGCCTCCGCGAGGAAATAAATCGCATGCACGCCGAAAGAGAGGAGCGCGAAACCGAATATCGCGCCGACATCGCCAAGATTCAAAGAGAATACGATGCTCTTTGCGCCGAGGTAGGCGAAAAAATGGTGGTTGCCGACAAGCGTGCCGCAGAAATAATCAAGAACGCCGAAAAGGAGGCAAGCCTTATCCTTACCGACGCTCGCAAGGGCAGCGAAAGCGAGGCGAGAGCGATCCGCTCACGCGCGGAGGATGAAGCAAGCCGACTCGTGGAAGACACACGCAAGAGATGCGAATCGGTCATTGCCGCGGCAGAAGAATACAGAGCTTATCAAACCGAGATGAGCAAATCGATGATGGAAACCGAAAACCGCTTTACGGTCGCCCTTAACCGTTTGCGCGATGAAATCGGAGAACAGGAGTAATTGTTATGAATATGAACGAGGCTATAAAGAGCTATTTCGAAAGAGAAGATATCCGCAAGCAATCGATTGCCGACCTTGCAGAAATTTTAAGCATTCCCTCCATCGCAGGCGAGCCCGACGGAATTTATCCCTACGGCAAGGTTTGTGCAGAGGCGCTCGACGTTGCCGAAAAGCTCGGCAAGAAATACGGCTTTAAGGTCGAAAATCACGAATATCACTGTATGAGCATCCTTTTCGGTGAAGAGGAGCAGGAGATCGGCATCGTTTGCCACTTGGACGTTGTCCCTGCAGGTGACGGCTGGAGCGTTCCTCCTTATGCACTTACCGAAAAAGACGGTCTTCTTATGGGCAGAGGCACCCACGACGACAAGGGTCCCTTCATCCAATCGCTCTATACACTTCGCTTCTTTAAGGAAAACAACATAAAGCTTCCCTTTACCGTCCGCCTTATTCTCGGCAGCGACGAAGAGGTTGGCAGCAGCGACCTTGAATATTTCGTAACCGTTCGCAAGCCCCCGATGTTCTCCTTCACGCCCGATTCCGACTTCCCCGTTTGCATCGGCGAAAAGGGTATTCTTTCGGTAGCGGTCGATCTTCCCGGAGTTGACAAGGGAATCAAGACCGTTTGCGGCGGTACAGTTACCAATGCGGTTGCAGGCTCGGCTTATGCGATCGTTGAAACCGACAAGGCGCTTGAAAGCAAAAACGGCATCGCGGTCGAAAAGGTAGACGAAGGTGTTAAGATCACTGCAACCGGCAAGGCAAGCCACGCGGCAAGACCCGAATTGGGCGTCAGCGCGATCAATATGCTCGTTAATTACCTTCTTGAAAACGACCTTTGCGACAAGGACGGCATTTTCGGTCTTATAGCCGCTTCCACCGCAGAATACAAGGGCGAAACCCTTGGCATTGCGGCCGAAAACGAAGCGTTTGGCTATCTTACCTGCGTTGGCGGCGTTATCAACGGCAACGGCGAAAAAACCGTTATGCACTACAATATCCGTTATCTTCCCGAAACTCCTTATCAGGAAATCGTTGCTTCTATCGAAAACGCGGTTAAGCCCTACGGCGGCATCGTGAATATCGGCAGTCAGTCCGACGGATATTTCGTTTCTGCCGACGATAAAAAGATAAAGGCTCTTACCGACGCTTGCGAAAGCGTGCTCGGATTTGAATGCAAGCCCTATACGATGGGCGGTGGCACCTATGCACGCTGGCTCGCCAACACCGTTGCATTCGGCTCGGGCGTTGAGGGCGAAAGAAAGTTCCTCGGTGACGAGCGCGGCGGTGCACACCAACGCGACGAATATATTTCCGTCAAGGAATTCTTCCAGGGCATGGAAATTTATTCGAGAGCGCTTTCCAATCTTTCGGAAATACTGTAATTTAAGATCTCAAAGGGTACTTCCTTTGCAATATCCTGCTTGAATACGGCGTTTGCAACCAGCTTGCAAACGCCTTTTTCCTTGTCGGTAATGAAATAAGACTCGCAGGAAAGCAATTCAAGGTCGACCTCGGCAATACAGGCGTCAAGCTCGCCGTAGGCATAGCATTCGGCTTCGGCTTCGCTAAGGCTTCGCGTTATCGGAATATATTCACTGTAAAAAATCTGCTTGACCCTTATCGGAAGCTCGATAAAGCCAAACAGCTTTACCGTCCTTTCGGTCACCACGGCATCAAAATATTCATAGTCGCTCTCCCCACCGGTAAGGCTTGGCATTTCTTTTCCCAAAACGGTATAAATACACCGAGTCTGAGTGTTGCCCGTAATGTTTTTCGTCACGCGGGAAAGCGGTATCTCGATATCGAAGCTCTCGCTTACGGCGGCATAAACCTTGCCGCGCGCGTGCGTTGGACGGTAGCATCCGTTTTTGCCGACGATAAAGGAATTTATCAAAAGCTCACCTGCATAAACGACCTCTCCCTCTTTTACCTCGGGAGTGCCATTTGCCGCGTCGACGTCAATAATCACGCCATCGCGCAAGGCAACTACGTTGAAAAAGCCGCTTTGACTGTAAATTTCGGGTATCTCCTTACGCTCGAGCACCGAAAGATATATATGCGTGCCGTTTATACTCAGCGCGGCTGAGGAGAGTCCGTGGCAATTCATTAGCAATCGGTTTGCATCGTTAACGGTATCGATCCTCGGAATAAAGCATCCGACAGAAATTCCGCATTCCTCAAGCGCACGCTCGATCTCGCTCGTTTTTATTTCGATATTTCCGCTCACGGTTATCTTCCATGCAAAAAGCTGTGACCAGAATAAAAGCACAAGACCGACGGCAAGCCCCAAAAGCATTCCGTATCTTTTGCGATAGCGCGAAAACACAAAGGGCAAGCCCCTCCGCGCGGCGATCTCGAGCGGGATTTCCGCAACGCTCGCAAGCCGGCTGATCCGCTCTGCCGAGATTACCGAAACGCAAAACGAAACGCCGCAGTCCCCGTAGCGCGTTCCCCAAAAGTTAAACCCGTTTTGAACCATCAACGCCGAAAACCGCGAAAAGGAATTCGCGTCGGTCATAAAAACGTATTCGCCGCAGACGTAATGCAACGGTCTATAAAAATTCAACCTTATCTATCCTCCCGTCGATCGCGATTGCCGATTCGCTTAAATGCCGAAGATCAAGCTCGCCTCCGCAAACCGATATTGAATATTTCTCGTTTGCAAGCACGATCCTTTCGGGAGAATAAAGCTCGATACGGCAATATCCCTCCGCAAGCAGAGTTTCCCTGCCCCTTATTTCAACGAATATCGGCGTCGTTGTTTTAAATAAATCAAGCAACCATTTCATAAAAGCTCTCACCGCTTCAATATACTCGTTTCGGAGTGATTTTATGAAACCGAGAAGAATTTTATCCCATATTTCAGACTTCGCTTTTATAGGGCTGTTTGTTTATTTGCTTGTGTTTCCGCAATATGCGGCAGAGCCTACGCGAAGGGCACTTGAATTCTGCGCAAAAACGCTTATACCCTCGCTTTTTATTTATACCGTGCTTGCAAGGGCGGTGATCTCGACCTCGTTGATGCAAAGGCTTTCGGCAAAAGTCGGGATCGTTCCTATCACGCTCATTCTCGGCACGCTTTGCGGATGCCCGATCGGTGCAAAAATATCGGCTTCGCTTTACGAAAGCCGCCAAGCGGACAAAGGGCTTGCCGAATATCTTTGCTCGTTTTCAAACAACGCGAGCACCTCGTTCGTATTGGGGTTTGTGGGCAACGAGCTTTTCGGTGATCCGCTTGTCGGAGTAAGATTGCTTGTTTACCAGCTTATTGCATCGATAACGACCGCCGCGATAATGAAAAGAATTCTTTTCGGCAAGAAAGCGATCCCGAAAATCTGCGCATCGCTTACGAAAAAAGCAACGCTTTCGGAAACGCTTGCCGACGGCGCGGCAACAATGATAAATATAGCATCGAGCGCACTGTTTTTTATCGTGGTGAGCGACGCGATCTCGAGCGCGGTGAAAATGCCCGACGCTGTTTTTGCGATTTTTAAGTCAGCACTTGAATTTTCGTCGGGCTGTGCCGAAGCGGCAAGGCTCGATCATCTCGCGCTGCCCGTGACCGCGTTTGCATTGGGTCATTGCGGCGCAGCGGTTGCGATACAGGTTAAAAGTGTTTTATCGGGGAAGCTTTCTACAAAGCCATATTTTGTCGGCAAGGCAATATCCTGTGCGATTATGACGCTTTTGGCAGTTATTTTCGGTTGACAAACCGAAGTTTTTGGGGTATATTAGTATTAAATCGGAGAAAGGAGCGAAAGCTGATGAAAAACCGCAACGACGATATCGAACAGATCTGTGCCTATTGCGAAAATGCAGTTGTTATCCGCGAATCGGATATTTGCATCTGCAAGCTCAACGGTGCCGTAGCACAAACCTCTACCTGCAGAAAGTTTGTTTTCGACCTCCTGAAAGTAGCTCCGATACCCAAAAAACTACCCGACGACGATACCGTATTTTTTGATATTTAGTTTTTTTCGTTTTTTGCAAAAAAGGTATTGACAAATACAAATATTCGTGTATAATAGTTCTTGCGCGTTTGGGAAATCCCTCTTAGAACAAACGCAAACAAACGAATATGCAGCTGTGGCGGAACTGGCAGACGCGCACGTTTGAGGGGCGTGTGGGCAACCCCAGTACGAGTTCAAGTCTCGTCGGTCGCACCAGAAAAAAGACAAGCAAATGCTTGTCTTTTTTTATTTGCTTTCGTTTATTATAATATCACA
>JAFYON010000118.1 GCA_017560145.1 Clostridia bacterium
GAGAACCCCTCATCCGTCAGGCTTCGCCTGCCACCTTCCCCCCCAAGGGGAAGGCTTTTTAGGTTAATGCACCCCCAAAGGGGATGGCTTTTATACGCCGTTACGACAGTTTTTTATGCAAACAAAAAAGGTGCGGACAAATCCACACCTTTTCAAAACACAACGTGTTTTTATGATTAAATTCCATATTTTTCGGCGACATGCGCGTCGAAAAATATACCTTGGAGCATCGCGAGTTTGGACAAGCGAAGCGCGCACGAACTCGGCGCGAGCGAACGATGCTCACAAAAAACGGGGAAAATTCGAAGAATTTTTCACGATAGCGTTAGCGCCTTAAATCTTTGCCTTGATCTCGTCTGCCTTGTCGGTGATTTCCCACTTAACGCCGAGCTCCTCGCGGCCGAAGTGACCGTATGCAGCAAGTGCCTTGTACTGGGGCTTGCGAAGGTCGAGAGTTTCGATGATAGCAGCGGGACGGAGGTCGAATACCTCGTTAACGATTTCAGCAAGACGCTCGTCGCTTACCTTGCCGGTGCCGTTGGTGTTGATAAGAACCGAAAGAGGTCTTGCAACGCCGATAGCGTATGCGATCTGAACCTCACATCTGTCAGCCGCGCCTGCAGCAACGATGTTCTTTGCAACGTAACGAGCCATATAAGCCGCACTTCTGTCAACCTTGGTCGGGTCCTTACCGGAGAATGCGCCGCCGCCGTGGGAAGCATATCCGCCGTAGGTGTCAACGATGATCTTACGACCGGTAAGACCGCTGTCACCGTGAGGGCCGCCGACAACGAATCTGCCGGTGGGGTTAACGTAGATCTTGGTGTTATCGTCCATGTATTCAGCAGGAACGGAGGGAATAATAACCTCGCGGATGATATCCTCGCGGATCTGTTCAAGGCTGATTTCTTCTGCGTGCTGAGAGGAAACTACGATAGCGTCAACGCGAACGGGCTTGTTATCCTCGTATTCAACGGTAACCTGAGTTTTGCCGTCAGCGCGGAGGTAGGGAAGAGTACCGTTCTTGCGAACCTCGGAAAGACGCTTGGACATGTGCTGTGCAAGCGAGATAGGCATAGGCATAAGCTCGGGCGTTTCGTTACATGCAAAGCCGAATACCATACCCTGGTCGCCTGCGCCGGTGTCCTTATCGTCCTTCATTTCGCCGTTCTTTGCTTCAAGCGCCTTGTCAACGCCCATTGCAATGTCGGGGGACTGACCGTGAATAGCGGTGATAACGCCGCAGGTATCGCAGTCAAAGCCCTTGTCGGAATGGTCATAGCCGATACCGCGAACGGTTTCACGTGCGATAGCCATAAAATCGGGCTTTGCGGTGGTGGTGATTTCGCCCATTACAAGAATAAGACCGGTGGTGCAAGCGGTTTCGCAAGCAACGCGAGCCATGGGGTCAACTGCAAGTATCGAGTCAAGTACGGCATCCGAGATCTGGTCGCAGATCTTATCGGGATGTCCTTCGGTTACGGATTCACTGGTAAAGAATTTTCTCATTTTAAACTTTCTCCTTGTATGTAAGATTTCTTTTTTTACAAAATAAAATACCCTTTGACAAGACGTTCAAAGGGCATAGTTATAAACTAAAAACTCTTAAAACATCTCATCTTCGTGTAGGATGACCGCCGCCATCCATAACTACTGAATTGACACCTTGCACAATTGTAGGTTGTCGTGGCTTCGTCGGGCAGTTCCCTCCGCCACTCTGGATAAAATGCACCTATATAATATCACGCGTTATTCTATATGTCAATAAGCAACGCAAAATTTTTTAGCAAAAAAGATAAAAAAATCTTAAAATACCTATTGACAAAACGAAATTTATTTGTTATACTAGCAAAGCTGTCGCGGAAATGCGCGAAAACATGGCGGAATAGCTCAGTTGGCTAGAGCAATCGGTTCATACCCGATAGGTCGTGGGTTCAAGTCCAACTTCCGCTACCATTAATGGCCCGTTGGTCAAGCGGTTAAGACACCGCCCTTTCACGGCGGTAACAGGAGTTCGATTCTCCTACGGGTCACCAAAAAAGATAACATCCGAACTGTTAAGTTCGGATGTTATCTTTTTATCCAAGCCGACGAAGGAGGCTTGGTATGGAATCCGTCGCTTGCGACGGTATGGAATCACGTCGAAGACGTGAATGGCATCACGCGTTAGCGTGTATATTATCGCCGCAGGCTGTATACCGCACATCGGCGAATGCCGATGCTTCATAACTTGTAAGCGCAGAATATCACTAAAACCTTCATCGCACTTCGAAAGAAGTGTTTTTTTATATCAAAATCTTCAAACTATTGCACACTTATTTATTTTTTGGTACTATTAGTTATGAAGGTACCTTTTAAGCTTACTGAAAGGAGGCAATATATGAAAAAACGGGACAAGCTGCCGCTTGACGACGAAAGCATTGTCGAGCTTTATTGGCAAAGAAACGAAAAAGCGATCGAGGAGACGGATTTCAAATACAAAAAATACCTTTTATCGATTGCATATAACGTATTGCACGAGCCGCTTGATTGCGAGGAATGCTTAAACGACACCTATCTTGGTGCCTGGAACGCCATTCCGCCGACAAGACCGAACGTTCTAAAGGCGTTTTTGACGGTCGTAGTTCGCAGAGTCGCGATAAAAAGATATCATCGCAACCTTAAAAAGAGCTCCGTTCCGTCGGAAATGACCGTGTCGCTTTCCGAGCTTGAGGATTTTATAATCGGCGACGAGGATATCAGTACGGATTTTGATGCAGCCCGCTTGGGCAGGGTGATAAGCGATTTTGTGCGTTCTCTTTCCGAAAGACGTCAATTTATCTTTGTTTCCAGATATTATGCCTCCGAACCGATCGATTCCATCGCAAGCGATCTGAATTTGAGCCGTTCGATGATCAACAAGGAGCTTGCCGCGATCAAAACCGCCTTGAGGGAAAAGCTTGAAAGCGAGGGCTATAATGTATGAATAAAAACGAATGGAACGAGGGGTTGAACCAACTCGATCCCGAAATAGTCGAAAAATACGTAGAAACAAAGGAAAACCTTACGAAAAATAATGCGAAGAGAAGAAAATGGACCCGTATTGCGGCGATCGCCGCCTGCATTGCCGTTGTCTTTGGTGAGGTCGATTTTGTTTTCAAGCCGTTTGTCGGTATCGATAAGGTCAATTTCAACATCGAATCGTTGGGGCAGGCGAACCGCTTCGATCTTTCCGACGTCGAGTTTACCGGCTTGAACTTTTCCGATATGACGTTGCCCGATGAGGTCGAGCTTTACAGAGTCTCGCCGCGTAATTATGCTTGCAACGGAAACGAAGTCAAGGCGATGGCGGATTATTTCAGGCTTCCTTTCGAGGATTTTAAGTTTGATTTCGTGGAAAACAGCGCCGATTATTACGGAACGAAGCGCTTCGATATGGCCTTTCTCCGAGGATATCGTCTAATCTACAGAAGAAGCGGTACGTCTTATTCTCAATATCCTCCCGTTACCGATACAGACGAAGAGCTTGTAAGCAAATCGTTAAAGATAATCGACGAGATTCCCTTTGTTGAAAATGAGCATATCGAACGCTACGTGCAGACGGGTAAGGGCGGAGAGGCTGTTCAACAGGGTGACGAGGAACCCTGTTGGTATATAAAGAACTGTATTTTTTCTCCCGTCATAAACGGGTATACCGTCGTCGGCAACGGCGGAATATCGGTCGGATTTGCGAGAACCGGGCTTGCCGAGGTTACGGTCAAT
Source organism: Clostridia bacterium (assembly GCA_017560145.1). Lineage (GTDB taxonomy): Bacteria > Bacillota > Clostridia > Oscillospirales > CAG-382 > Coliplasma. The sequence continues at coordinate 3,742 of JAFYON010000118.1, forward strand.
TATTACGATTACGAGCCGATCGGTAAATACGAAATAATCTCGCCCGAGGAAGCGTATGAGCAGATAACCAATCCTCAATACGTTGTGGGTCATGACCGAGATTTCCCCGTTAATAGTGTAACGAGCATGGATATCAAAGGCTGTGAATTGGTGTACGTAAATGCTTGCCAAAACGGGTACGACGTAATTCAACCCTATTACTACGTAAGGGGTACGGTTTATTCGCATTATTCCGACCGCGATTGGGAGGATACCTTTACAATGTATATCCCCGCGCTAAAGGATAAATATTTTTCTCTGCTTGATAATATCTTCGGCTGATATTTATAAAAAAGACGTCTCGACAGAGTTCGTCTTTTTTTACGTGCTTTTTATGAAGCATATTTTACGCGTCAAAAGGGAAGACAGGAACAGGCTTTACTAAGGTAAGCCCGACCGAATATGAAAATTAAAATTTAATTCTTGTATTGTTCATTATTATATGGTAGAATAATGTGATAAAATATAAAGAAGGGCGGCTTGAAAGTTGTTTAAAAGTATCTTCGGAAAATATCTTGCTACTTTTACGGTAATACTCATTGCGTGTATCACCGCGATACTTTTTGCCGTTTCATCGCGAATTGCCGCAGACAGCTATAATATCCAAAACAAAATGATGTCCAATTCTGCCGGCACGACCGCGCTTCTTATCGATATTTATCTCGAGGAGGACGGATATGATAAAATTTACGGCTCCTTCAGCGAGACAAGTGACCTCCAACAGATCATCGACTATTCCGCCTCTAACGTTGATGCCGATCTTTACGTTTTTGACCTTGGCGGCAGATTGGTCGGCACCTCGGACGATGATTACACCGAAGGAACGCATTACCTTTCGGAATCCGCGCTTTTCAAAATGCTTTCGACCAAGGAAAGCTATTCCTTAAGCAACGTCGACCGCTTTTTCACAACCAACCGTATGAACTGCTATCATGTTTCTTACGTCGGCGATATGCCCTTTATCGTGCTCGTAAGCATGAGCAACTATTCCTCGGTCGTCTTTTCAAAGGATATAGTTATCGTTGCGGTTACCGTTTCGCTCTGGATGTTCCTTGCGGCAATGGTTTCGCTTTACGTTATCTCCAAGCGCACCACCGATCCGTTAAGTGAGGTTATCTCTGCGGCTAAGAACTATTCAAAGGGAAGATTCGATACGAAGATCGAATACGACGGTCAGGACGAGGTTGCGGAATTAGCCGTCGCTATCAACGATATGGCGGCTTCGCTGAAGCAGATTGACGAGGCAAGAAACTCCTTCCTCGGCAACGTCAGCCACGACCTCCGCACGCCTATGACGACGATCTCGGGCTTTGTCGACGGCATTATCGACGGCACCATCCCGCCCGAGCAACAAGAAAAATATCTGAACATCATCTCGCAGGAGGTAAAACGCCTCTCGCGCCTTGTAAATACATTGCTCGAGGTTTCGCGTCTTGAAAGCGGCAAGGACCTCAAGAGAAGCGATTTCAACCTTTCCGAAACGGCAAGAACCGTTCTTATCTCGCTTGAATCGAAAATAAGCAAAAAGAATATCGAAATCGAGTTCGACACGGGCGAGAACGATATCTTTGTCAATGCCGACCCCGATTCCATCCACCGCGTAATATTCAACCTTATGGACAACGCGGTAAAGTTCACCCCCGAAAAGGGCAATATCTCGATAAAGCTCGGCTTTATCGCCGACGGCAAAAAGAACCGCAAGGCACATTTCCTTATCAGAAACAGCGGCGAGGGTATCCCAAAAGAGGAGCTGCCCTACGTTTTCGAGCGTTTTTACAAAACCGACCGCTCGCGCGGGCTTGATAAGAGCGGCACGGGGCTTGGACTTTATATTGCCAAGACCTCGATCGAAAATCACGGTGAATTTATCAACGTAGATTCCGTTGAAAACGAATATACCGAATTTTCCTTTACGCTTGAGCTTGCGACCGCAGAGCTTGCACCGCGCAGGTTCGGTTGACAAATTTTGTATTTTGCGGTATATATAATATTGAACGTAATTCCAAGGAGACAAGCTATGTCAGAAAACAACTTTGGCTTCAACAATCAAAACCAAGGCGGATTTCCTCCCAACTATTCATATAGCTGGAACGGATCGAATAACGGAAATAAAAATGGCGGCTGGAAAAAAGTTTTGGCAATAATCGGCATTGCCTTGGGCGGTGTTGCTATCGTTGCAGGTCTTATCTGCGCCTCCCTTTTCGGTGATTTCACGCTCGCGCTTCCCACCGTTTCGGACACGGGCAATGACGCAAGCGGCAATTCGGGCTTAAATACAAGCACCTCTCCCGAATACTCGCGCGGGGATTACAGCGCGCCCGATTTTGATTTCGCGCCCGAAACCGATATCGACCTTTCGACAAACCTTACCGATATCTATTCTCAAGCCTCGCCTGCCTGCTGCACCGTAAGCGTAAGCTACAAGGGTATGGGCTATGCGATCGGAAGCGGATTTGTTTTCGACTCCGAAAACGGATATATCGCCACTAACCACCACGTTATCGAGGACGGCGACAAGATTACCGTAAGATTTTACAACGGACAGGAATTCGAAGCTACCGTTATCGGAAGCGACCCCACCACCGACCTTGCGGTGCTTCACGTTAACGTCAAAAACCTTCCTCAGCTTTCTATCGGCGATTCGAATAAGCTTAAAATAGGTCAGCAGGTTATTGCAATAGGCACCCCCTATGACGAAGCGCTTGCAGGCACGATGACAACCGGTATCGTCAGCGGCATCGCACGTGATATCGAAATCACCAACGATGCAGGCAAGGTCGTAAAAACAATGACTCTTATCCAGACCGACTGCGCCATCAACCCCGGCAACAGCGGCGGCCCGCTTATCGATATGGCGGGAAACGTTATCGGCATAAACAGTCTTAAGATCGCAAGCGAGGAATATGAAAACATCGGCTTTGCGATTCCCATTACAAGCGCAGTCGAGGTATTCAAGAAGCTTATCGCAGGTGAAATCGTCGACGGAAGCGATATCGCGATCGCATCTCCGCAGATCGGCATCACCATCTATGACGTTCAGGACGGACTCGATTATTTCGGTATGAGACCCAAGTGCGAATATCCTCTCGGCGTTCTCGTTGCCGATATCGATATCAACAGTGCGGCTTACCGCGCAGGTCTTTCTACCTATGACATCATCACCGAGTTCGCGGGCGAAAAGATCACCGACCGCGACAGCTTGGCAAACGCCCTTGCGAAATTCCGCGCAGGCGATACCGTAACCGTCAAGGTGTTCCGCTTCAACCGCACTCTGAGCGAGGGTGAATATAAGACCGTCACCTTCAAGCTCGACGCGGCAAAGTAAATAAATAAGAGGGGAGTCCGAAAACTCCTCTCTTTTTTAATTCAATTTAATGTAACGGCCGTAGCTGTATCCCTCGATGCCGTTATAGCTAACAAGATACCATTCGCCGCTTTGCCCCTTTATCTGCACGGTGCTCTTGTTGGGTATCTGACCGATTACCGTCGCGTTTAAGTCGGGAGCATTTCGTATATTCAGCCGACCGCCCTCGGTGGTTACGGTACCGGTCTGCGTCGGGTTCGGGTCTACAAGGGGAATACCAAAGTAATCGGCGACCGATTGAGAAAGGTTTTCGGCAATAAGCATAAGGTTGTTTTTTATCCATTCGGCGTCCTGCTCGTTGTCGTGGTAAGCCAGTTCAACCAAAACCGACGGTGCGCGCGTGCTGTTAAGCTCGTAAAGGCTCGTCGTCGCAAGCGCACGAACGCGTGAAGGATCGGGGTAGATCCTTTTCAGGTTCGTAACGATAATGTCTGCGGCGCGCAGACCGTTTACGCTCGTGGGGTAATAATAAACGTCGCTTCCGTATTGTCTGCCGTAATTTGCACTGCCCGAGGCGTTTGAATGCAGCGCAAGATGAAGCGCGTAATCGTTTGCGTTGGAAAGCCGCACCGAATCGCCGACCGAGCCTTGGGGATTGTTGCGCGTAAAGGTTATTCCGCTTGCCGTAAGATAGGGCTCCATATAGTCGGCTATAAGATTCATATAATATTCTTCACTTCCGCTTCCGTCGTAGTAAAGGTTATATTCCTGCGTGGACGGACTTAAAAACAGCATTGGCATAAATAAACTCTCCCTTCAACTTAAAGTATATGAATATCCGCGTATAAAGGACAAAAAATCCGAAAAAGGTATTGACAAGATAAATATTTTGTGGTAATATATTCGGGCACAAAGAAGAAGAGCTATGCTCTCACCCTGCGGCAGTAAGCCACGCTCGGTCAATATTCAAACGTTGGTATAACTATGCCAATGTTGTTTTTGGCTGTGCAAAGCGGGTTGTCTGCTTTGCCTTTCTTTTTGCAAAAATTAAGTAAATTTTATTTGGAGGTGTCCTCTCATCGCCACTAAAGCATCTTCCTCAATCAATGAAGAAATCAGAGCAAGCGAAGTCCGCGTCATCGGCGCAGACGGCAAGCAGCTCGGTGTTATGAAAATTCAAGAAGCTTTGAATCTCGCAAACGAAGCAGAGCTTGATCTTGTAGAAATCGCGCCCGATTCGGTACCGCCCGTATGCAAAATTATGGACTACGGCAAATTCCGTTTCGAAAAGGAAAAGCGCGAAAAGGAACAACGTAAAAAACGTCAGATTATCGAGCTTAAGGAAATCCAGCTTAAGTGCCGTATCGACACTCACGATTTCAACACCAAGCTTAATCATACGCTCAAGTTTCTCGCACAGGGCAACAAGGTAAAGGTGATCGTTAAGTTCTTCGGCCGTGAAATGGCTCATACCGAACTTGGCGCTCAGCTTCTCGACCGTTTCGCAGAGGGCTGCGAAGAAGCAGCGGTTATCGAAAAGAAGCCCTTGCTTGACGGAAGAAATATGACGATGATCCTCGCTCCGAAAAAGACAAAATAACCGAAAGGAATTATAACAATGGGAAAAATCAAAACACACAAGGCTTCCGCAAAGCGTTTCTCTTTTACCGCAACCGGTAAGATCAAGATGAACCACCCCGGCAAGCGTCACAAGACCGGTCTTAAACCCAGCAAAACCAAAAGAGCTCTTCGCAAGGCTTCTTACGTAAGCGACGCTCGCTACGATGATCTTAAGAGAATGATCCCCTATAAATAATTGACGGAGGTTTGTAAAGATGGCAAGAATTAAAGGCGCACTCGCGACCAGAAAAAGAAGAAATAAAATGCTCAAGCTCGCCAAGGGTTACTGGGGCGCAAAGAGCAAACACTTTAAGATGGCTAAGCAGGCTGTTCTCAAGAGCGGCAACTATGCTTTCGCCGGCAGAAAACAGAAGAAGAGAGATTTCCGTTCTCTCTGGATCACCCGTATCTCCGCTCAGTGCAAGGTAGAGGGTATCAACTACTCCCGTTTCATGTACGGTCTCAAGAAGAGCGGCATCGAACTCAACCGTAAGATGCTTTCCGAGCTCGCTATCAACGATAAGGCTGCTTTCGCATCCCTCGTTGAAACCGCTAAAAAGGCTCTTTAATCGAACGGAAAAGTTTTAAAAGATTTTTAAAAGATTATTAATTTTCTTAAAATCTTTTGTTGACATGTGTCGAATTGTTTGATATAATGTCTCCATTAGAATGCTTGTTTCCTCGGAAACCTATGTAAGGGAGGGTTAAAAATGGCAGAGGTAAGAGTTAAGGAGAACGAAACCATCGATAGCGCTCTCCGTAGATTTAAGAGATCTTATCTCAGAAGCGGCGTACCTGCTGAAATTCGTAAGAGAGAACATTACGAAAAGCCCAGCGTAAAGCGCAAGAAGAAGTCCGAAGCGGCTCGTAAGCGCAAGTTCAGATAAGCTTCTGAATTTTGTTAACTTAAAACAAAATACAAACAATACAACGGTGCAAGCCGTTGTATTTTTGTTTTATTATTGATTTTTATGCCGCAATGAGTTATAATTAACCGATACGTTTATTTTCGGAGGTAACAATGAAAAAGGCTTTGATTTTATTTTTGCTTGTTTGTCTGGCGTTGCCCTTGTTTGCCGCATGTGAGGATGCAGGCGTGACCGACGATTCGAGCGCAAATTCAGAAAATGTTGACGAATCGGCAGAAAATTCCGATTCCGCCACCTCGGAGGAAGTTTCTATGGAACCTGATGTAGATGCAGTCACCGTATGGAAGGATGAATATTCCGACGGTACTATAAAATCCGCCAACGAGGTGTTCGACCTCAAGGCGTACAAGGACGGTAACCTTACCGAGGATTACGTTTTGCTCCCGTCCGGCGACACCCGCTTTATCTTTGAAGGCAAGGATTCGTCCCGTGCGGTTGTTCTTCCCGAGGGCTATGCGCTTACGCTCCCCGGAAGAAATATCACCCCCGATTTCTCGCTTGGCGCGCTCAGAAGCCAATATAAGGGCGAAAATTACGTTCTTGCCGTAAGCTACGAAAATAAAAACCCCTACGGCGCAAACCCCAACGGCTGGAAGACCTATTATGACGAATGGCTTGTGCGTTATTTCGTCGATAATAATTATCTTATGGAAAACAACCTCCGCCGCACCCGTCAGTACGGCGAAACGACCGAGCTTTTGGACGGCTACGTTGTTAATTATTTCGACTTCAAGATCAACGTCGCTACAAAAATGGAATACGATTCCTATAGCATCGCAATAGTTCGTCCAGCAAACAGCTATCAGTATTTCTGGTTCTTCGTGCTTAAGTCCGACGGCCAGATGACCAAGGAAATGGATGCTATCGTTGCCTCCTTCAAGGAGATCCAAAAGCAGGGCACCGCGGTTAACAGCGTCGGCGCTTACGAGCTTAAGATCCCCGAATTCTGGAACGAAGAAACCAAGGCTTATTATAACAAGCTTCTTACCCAAACCACCGTCGACCTCGGCGCTTTCTTCCAGGGCAGAGATCAAACCTATATGGATTGGTTCGCTTCCGAGGAGGGCATCAACAGTAACCTCGATATCTATATGGACTACCTCCATATCGGCTGGTACGGCTCGAGCTATTCCCAAACCAACCTCGACGTTAATTTTATGCTTGAGCACGCAGGCGGTAACGGATTTAACGGCAAGCCCGTTCTCGAGCTTACCTATCAGTTCACCACAACAAACAACGGTCTCGGCGGCTATACCCCGATGTTCGATATCTGCCGCGGCAAGCTCGATTCGCAGTTCCGCAGACTCGCAAAGGATATTAAAAAATACGGCAAGCCGGTTCTTTTCCGTCTTAATAACGAAATGAATACCGACTGGACCTCCTATTGCGGTATGCAGACCCTTAACGATCCCGACCTCTTTATCGAAACCTGGCGCAGACTCTATGACATCTTCAAGGAAGAGGGCGTTGATAACTGCATCTGGATCTGGAACCCCATTTCCACAGGCATCGGTATCGAAGCGACCGGCTGTCCCTATAGCAACTGGGGCGATCAGCTCTGCTATTGGCCCGGCTCGGATTACGTTCAGATGCTCGGCCTTACCTTCTACCAGATGAACAACGATACTCAAATCGAATCCTTTAAGGATATGTATACCAAGCTTTATAAGTCCAATACCCCCTATTTCGATAATTTCCCCGCGATCATCGGTGAATTCGCTTGCGGCGCAGGCGGCGAGGTTACTTACGACTGGGGCAAGGGCGATTACGTTCCCGTTAAGGACCTTGAAACCAAAAAGCAATGGCAGGCACAGTGGATAACCGAAATGTTCGATTGCTTTATGAAGAATCAAGAACCTGGCTATGAATTTGCAAAGAATATCAAGGCGGCAACCTGGTTCTCCTGCAACGACTATGCAACCGTAAACGGCGAGGATAAGGTTATCAACTACCTCCGCCTCGATTCGGGCGTTCCCTTGGCAATAAAGGCATTCCGCGACGGCTATGCTAAATTAAAAGAGGCACGAAAGTAAGATGTTTTGCGAGAGAAAAACTTTTAAAAAAGTCTTTCTCTCGCGCTCTTTTTTCAAAAGCTTTCAAAACAAAAAGGCACTTTTTTAAGTGCCTTTTTAATATATGAAATTTTTGAAGATCGTTAAGAAACTTTTTATAAAAAGTTTCTTGACAAATCCCATCAAACCCCGAAAACGCGCTTTGCGTTGCCCGAATAGATAGCGTCCTTTTCGGATTCGCTAAGACCGATTTGTTCTATCTGGTCAAATGCAAAGCGAGTGTTCCAAAGCGGATAATCCGATCCGAACATCACCTTTTCGACACCGTGCTTTTCGATAAGTCGGTAAAGGCTTTTGCCGTCCATTCCCAAAAGTGCCTCGCTCGTATCGGTGTAAACGGGTGCGCCGATAAGATATTCCTCTGCCTCGTCCCAAACGCCGTAACCGCACATGTGCGCCGCAATTATTATAAGCTCGGGAACCTTTTCCAAAACGTTAAGCACCTTTTTCGGTGTCGAAAATTCGGTGTTTTTATCGCCGACGTGGAAAAGAATAGGGAAGCCAAGTCGCGCACATACCTTATAAATCTCAATAGCGCGCTCGTCATCAATATTAAAGCGTTGAAAATCCGAATGGATCTTAATACCCTTTGCGCCAAGCGCCTTGCAGCGCTCAAGCTCGCTTGCCGCATCCTCATACTCCATAAAGGGGTGGAATGACGCAAGCGGAATAAAACGTCCGTCTTCGTTCGCGGCGTTGATAAGAAAATCGTTGCCGACCTGCGCGTGTGCAAGATCGGGCTTCAAGGTCGCAGACGAAATAACAAATCGAATATTATCAAGCCCCTCTGCACCGCGGAAAATTCCGTCGGTCGAGCCGTCGCCCTGACGGGGGATGGAATAATAGTTAACAATGTTGTCAGCCGCGCGCAAAGCGATCTTGTCGGGCCAGACGTGGGTATGTACGTCAATAATTTCTCGGGATATGCTCATAATTCACCTAAAATTAACGCGGTAGGCGAGCCTACCGCGTTCTTTTTGAAAACAGTTTGCTTATTCAGCGTCTTCGCAGCAGCCGCATTCGCAATCGCAATCGTCATCAGCATCGGTTTCAACGATGGTGAGAACCTTGCCGCAGGAAGGGCATTCAAGCTCGTCGATCTCTTCGATATCGCATTCGTCGATATAAACGGGTTCGCCGCAAGCGGGGCATTCAAGCTCCAAGCATTCGCAGCAGTCGCAGCAATCGCAATCATCATCGCAGCAGTCGCAATCGCAATAATCTTCATCATCGCAATCACAGTCGCAATCACAATCGCAATCGTCGTCATCGCAGCAATAGAAATCCTCTTCTACTGCGCCGAGATCTTCGTCAAGCTCTTCGATATATTCGCGAAGGGTAGCGTTTTCATCTTCAAGATCCTGAACGGAAAGTGCGAGATCCTCGAGCAAGTCAGCCATAACAGCCAAAAGCTTGCCTTCGCCCTTGGAGGTGTCGATTTCCATACCTTCCATAAGACCCTTGATGTATGCAGCCTTTTCAGATACGTTCATAGTATTATCTCCTTTTTTTAGTTCCCACGGTAAAGGATATTTGGAATTTTTCTATTATCCCCGCGTGGTTGTTTTGTTTTTGCGTATCGTTGCGGTGTAAATTCACCAAACAATATGCACAGTTGTTTACAAATTAGTATTAACCAAATGAAATCCTTGCGATTTCATTTGAGAGCGGAGCGATTAGTTTACTCTTTCGAGATATTCGCAGGTTCTGGTATCGATCTTGATAACGTCGCCTTCGTTGATGAAAATGGGAACCTTAACCTCTGCGCCGGTTTCAACGGTAGCGGGCTTGGTAACGTTGGTAGCGGTGTTGCCGCGAACGCCGGGTTCGGTAGCGGTAACTTCAAGCTCAACAAAGATGGGAGGTTCAACAGAGAATACCTTGCCCTTGTAAGCCATAAGTCTGCAGGTCATACCTTCCTTAACGAACTTGAAGCTGTCGGGAAGCTGTTCAGCGTTAAGAGGCTCCTGATCAAAGGTAACGGGATCCATGAAGTAGTAAAGATCGCCATCGGAGTAGCTGTATTCCATATCTCTTCTCTCAACGAGAGCGGAAGGGAACTTTGCGGTGGGGTTAAAAGAAGTTTCGATAACTGCGCCGGAGATGATGTTTCTCATCTTGGTTCTAACGAAAGCCGCGCCTTTACCGGGTTTTACGTGCTGGAATTCGATAACCTGCATAAGCTGGCCATCCATTTCAAAAGTCAGACCGTTTTTGAAATCGCCTGCGGAAATCATAATGTATCCTCCTGATTTATGTCCTATTTTAAAGACAAAATATTATATCTAATTTATTTTATATTATAGAACGCTTTTTGTCAAGACTTATTTTAAAGTTCGATCAGCTGTCTTTCGCTGTTTGTGAGGTTAATGCAGCCGTCCTCGGTTACAAGCACCATGTTTTCAATTCTCACGCCGTATTTTCCGGGGATGTAAATGCCCGGCTCGACGGTAACCACGTTGCCCGCAACCAAAATCGATTCGCTCTTGGGCGAAACCGAGGGAAGCTCGTGAATTTCAAGACCGAGCGAATGTCCCAATGAATGGCCGAAATATGCTCCGTAGCCCGCGTCGGTAATAACGTCGCGCGCGATCTTGTCGGCATCTCTGCCCGAAACGCCTGCACGGATATATTTCATCGCCTCTGCTTGCGCGGTAAGAACGGTGTTGTAAATGCGCTTCATTTCGTCATCCGCCTTACCCAAAACAACGGTTCTCGTCATATCCGAGCAATATCCGGCGTATTTTGCGCCGTAGTCCATGGTAAAGAAGGAATTTTGCGTCAATTTAGCGTCGGTCGGAACGCCGTGGGGGAGCGAGGAATTCTTGCCCGAAACCGCAATGGTATCGAAAGCCAATCCGTTCGCGCCGTTCGAGCGCATAAAATATTCAAGCTCTGCGGCAACCTCAAGCTCGGTTCTGTCGCCGTTGATAAAGGAAAGAATGTGCGAAAACGCCTTGTCGGTAATGCTCTGCGCCTTGCGTATCTTGTTGACCTCTTCTTCGGTCTTTACCTGTCTGTGCTTAAGGCAAACGTCCAAAACGTAGCCGAATTCAACCTCGGGCGAATTCTTTTTAAGCGTTTCAAGCTGCTTAACGGTAACGAGCGCAGGGTCGATAGCAACCTTTTTCGCGTTGATATTGCAAAGATAATCGGCAATATCAGAGTAAAGCCCCTTCTTGAAAAGATAAGGGTTAACGTCGTCCGACAGCTTGCCTGCCGCCTTGTCGTTTTCCGCCGCCTCGATATAGCGCGAATCGGTCAACAATGCAGTTTCGTCCTTCGAAACGATAACCGCGCCGTCGGTCGTGAAATAATCGCAAAGGTAATATTGACTGTCCTCGTCAAGAAACAAAGCACAGTCAAACCCCGCCTTTATTATATCGTCAAAAATCTTTCTTCCGTTCATAAAATTACTCCCGTGTTTTCTTACCGTTAGAGTACCACAAAGCTCAAATTCTGTCAAGGTTTTAAACGCTTGTTAACCGTTTGAAGGTTTTTTTACCCACCCCCCTTGACAAATCAAATAAAAAGGTATAAACTGAATACAGAAAATACACGAAAGGGGTGTGAATCCGATGGGCTGTATGAATGAAACCGAATCGGTTATTTGTATGGCTTTGGGGTTGCGCCGTTAATCGCGTAAAATAATACATTTTATAATAACGACCTCCTCAAAGTCTTTTGGACAGTTAAGGAGGTTTTTTATGTTTTTTAAACACAAAAAATTTATTTCTTTTTTGCTTACAATATGCACCGCGTTTTCGCTTTGCAGTCAAACGTTAACGGTTTTTGCCGTTGATGGCATTAATTATCAATCAGATTTTGAAATATCATTAAACAACACAAACACTATAGATACCAATCCTGTAATTGATGGCATCTTTGTTATAGAGAACAACGGAAATTCTCAAATAATGATGACATACCCGTCTTCCACCAACAACAATGAAAGCTATATTCACATGATTGTTCGAGGGTATGATACGCACTCTGAACTTATAAGAATCAGACCGTTTGAAGGAATACCGGCTATGGGATTGCCCGCAGGAACATACCTTATTGAGCCGGTAGCTCAACCGAATAGATATTTAACTGTACAAAATGATTATTCAGTTGTTTTTAAAACTGTTGGTTCCTTTCCAACTGCGAATATGTTGTGGAATATAACACGAAATTCAAACGGCACATACAGAATAACCCCGTATTTGTACAGCAATAAAGCGCTGATCGGACCAATGACAAGTACACCGTGATATGCTCCAATGGTTGAGGATTATTTTCAAACTGTATTTATGCAATGGAATATTAAAGAAAATTATTCTTGGTATTCTCAACAAGAAACTCCAAATGCCGGTTGGGAAGATGGGATTTTTAACAATTCTAATGAAGGTGCGATTGCTTTAGATGACATAATATTTGACAGAGGATTATATGAGAATAATTCGTTGCGGTATGCCATACGTAACGAAGGGTGCCATCTTACAAGTATAGCTATGATATTAGCAAATATGGACCAATATTCTGATTATAGATATGATGTTAGGTCAGCAAGAAGTGGAAATATTTTTTCTGATCCGTATGTATTGGCAATGGCTAACCTTAATTTGACCGATTGGTCAACAGCAGCTGATGGCATTTTGTCCGGAAATGGCAATTTTAGCAATCCGATGTTGGCTGTATATCCGTACATATATGATGTTTTTGATATAACGATTGAAAAATACACTCAGAGTGACGGATTTCCAACAGGAAAACGAGATAAAGCACAGGAAATAACCAATCTGTTAGAAGATTATCCACAAGGAATATTAATACGTTATAGCGGTCATTCTGCCGTTGTTGTTTCTTCTACGTATACAGCGTCAACCCCGTATGATGAAATTGATGATTGCTTCATTGTGTTCGATCCCGGCAAAAGCGATCCCGCAGACGGCAATTATGTAACTATAAGAAGGTCGAACAGATCAATTTCTGACATAGAATCGTTATACTTTATAACAGCAAATTAAAAAAATTACAGAATATTAAAAAAATTAAAATTTAATGTGACAAAAATAAAATTTTTTCGTCTTATATTATGAAAGGCAAATGAAGCCGCAAATGAAACCGCAAATCAAACCGAAAGGAGCCAATGCTATGAAAAAAGTACTTTGTTTATTGCTTATTACAGTTATGTTGATCATGTGCGCGTGTGATGCCGAGGATCCGATTGCCGAAAATTCTCAAGGCGTTACCGATAACTCTGCTAACATTGATCAAAATGCAAGTCAAACGGAAAGTGAACCAACGGCGGAAAATTCAAATTCCACACTAAACAAAGACGACGTTACAGAAACGAATAAAGAAACCGAATATGTGCCCGATGCGAAATCTGCCGAAGAAATAATCGAGGAAGAATGCGAAGCACTTGCGTATTATATGTATGCAGACGTGCTTTCCATTGCCAAGGAGTTTTACGGCTTTCCTAGCTATCTTTTCGGTACTCCGGGTACAAAACACGAAACCTACGTTGGTATCGATCAGTTCAACAGCAGCTACCGCGAAGTGAGAGTTCAAAAACGCGAAAACGTTGGCTCGACTATTGAATTTGAAGCCGATGCCGAGAAGCTCCGCGAGCTTTTGAACACATATTTCAGCGAAGAGCTTATAGAGCTTGCGTTCAATCTCAAGCATCCCTGTCCGATAATCGAGGATGACGGTGTTTTGTACAGAATGACACATGAACCCGTTACTGCGACTACCGCCTGCGATATAGCCGCGGGCAGAATCATTTCGCGCGAAAACGGCGTTGTGCGCTATGGCTTCCCGATTTATTATATCGATGACAATATCGGTAAAACTGATGATAAATTATGGATCTTCGGATATATGGATTTCGTTTACGAGAATAACAAATGGAAGATAAACGATTTCAGACTTTCTCGCGAGGCATACGACGAAACCTATTTTCCTGCATCGAAGGCAGATATAAGAATGGATGATTTCTTTGCAATTGATGATTCGATGTCGAAAGACGGAATCGAGGTGCTTTTGGATGGCGAAAAGAAGGTTACCGTTAAAGTAGATGGCAAAGTTATCGAAACAGAGCTCGCAAAGAAATCAAGTAAGATAAAAAGCATCGAAAAGGCCGGAGGAAGTATTTTTGTAAGCTTTTTGGGTACGTTCGGAGAATGCGAAACACTCGTTATTCGCGAATCCGATTATCAAATTGCCGCAAGCTTTATTTCCGATGCGTACTGCATAACCGAAAACGGCGATTGGTATTATCTCACTCTGAATCGTGAAAAGAGGACCTGCGATATTTTCGATAAAGACGGTAAATCGGTATACGGTATCGGGGCAATCATCCAAAACAATACAGACGAATTCGGCTTGCACGAAATTGCGCCTATTGAAGAATTGAAATATGAGGACGGCAAGTTTTCCGTGGTTTACGACCTGACAGGATATCCGCAAGATAAATAAAGTCCCATACAAAAAGGAGGAACGCTTTGTTCCTCCTTTTGCTTGCTTGTGCGGTGTGTGTTTCCAAAAAGTCGTGGAAAAAACTTTTGAAAGCCCTTGAAAAATATGCAAAAATATGGTAATATATAATTACCTTTAATAATGTACGTTTTTCGGAGGAAAGAATTATGTCTAAAATGAAGATCGCGATCATCGGTTGCGGTACCATTGCCAACAGCGCTCACATCCCCGCTTACATGGCAAACGAAGAAGTAGAAATCAAATATTTCTGCGACATCATCAAGTCCAAGGCAGATGCTGCTGTTGAAAAGTACGGCTGCGGTACTGCTATCGAGGATTATCACGTTATCCTTAACGACCCCGAAGTAGAAGCAGTTTCGGTTTGTACCCCCAACAAGATGCACAGCACCATCACCATCGACTGCCTTAAGGCAGGCAAAAACGTTCTTTGCGAAAAGCCCTCTGCAAGAACTCTTTCCGAAGCTCTTGAAATGCAAAAAGCACAGCATGAAACCGGCAAGGTTCTCAACATCGGCGTTGTAAACCGTTTCAATGCTGCAGTTAATAAGGTTCGCGAGCTTATTCAGGCTGGCGAGCTTGGCGAAGTTTACCACGTATACGTAAGCTTCCGCGCTCACCGTTCCATCCCCGGCCTCGGCGGCGCATTTACCGATAAGTCCATCGCAGGCGGCGGCGTTCTTATCGACTGGGGCGTTCACTATCTCGACATCGTTATGTACTGTACCGATGACCCCAAGCCCCTCACCGTTTCCGCAAAGGCATTCTCTAAGCTCGGCGTAGATATGCCCAACTACGTTTACAACGGCATGTGGTCTGAAGATACCAAGGACCTCAACGGCGTTTACGACGTTGACGACTTCGTTACCGGCTTCGTTCGTACCGAAGGTCCCACCATCACCTTCAACGGCGCATGGGCACAGAACATTGGTATCCAGGAAACCTTTATCGATTTCATCGGTACCAAGGCAGGTATCCGTCTTACCTACGGCGGCGACTTCACCATGTACACCACCTCTTGCGATACTCTTATCGATTTCAAGCCCAAGTTCAAGGCTAACGCAATGTTCCAGAACGAAATCGACTCCTTCATCCGCTGCATCAAGACCGGCGAAAAGCTTCCTTCTCATATCGACAAGGCAATCATCACCGCAACTATGATGCAGGCTATGTATGATTCCTCCGAACAGGGTAAGGAAATCAACCTTGCATAATCGCGCATATCGCATAAACACGCGCTAGCAGTAGATTTCTACAGCGTCGCTTGTGTTTCCGCAATCTGCATCGATTCTGCTGCGGTTGTCAAATCGTATTCGCATAATAGCGCATAACAAAAAGAGGACGTTAATACGTCCTCTTTTTTAAAAGCGTTTGATTAGTTTTTGCTGTTCTTGAAGTCTTCAACGGTTGCTTCGATTTCAAGAATGGTCTGTTCGTCGATTGCATCGTAAGCAGAAACGAAGGTGCCGATGGGAGCCTTGCGGAGATCTGCGATAGTCTGCATCATCTTACCCCAACGGTACATTTCCGAAAGGTCGGGAGCACGGTTAGCGTTAATAATGTCGAGCATTCTCATAGACTCGTCATCGCGGGAGATCTGGTACTGAAGAGTCTGTTCGAAGTAGGTGGGTGTGAGCTTGCTTCGAGAAACTGCCGCGAGAGCCTCGATGAGATAAACAGAAAGCTGGATATCCTCTTCGGGAATAGAGGTGGGGATAGCTACACAGTTAGAGGTCCAAGCACCAACGTTGTTGGTGTAGTTTTCCTGAGTGTCGTCGAACATGGGGCAGGGAAGAACACCGAAATCGTCTTCCATAACGCGGAGAGTATCCAACGAGCTGATAGCGTTAAAGAAGAACAAGCATCTGCCGTCGAGGAATGCTGTCACGGTAGGTCTCAAGCCGCTTTCTACGGGGTAATCATCGGCAATTACGAGACCCGAAGCAGGATCCTGGCAATATTCCTGTGCCTTGGTGACAAGCGAAATGGCACGTTCGTTTTTAACGGTAAGAGTGGGATAACCTTCGCTGTCGAGAGTGCAAACGTTTATACCGCCGGAACGGAGGAGCCAATATACTACGTTGTGCTGCGCAGACATACCGAGTTGGTCTTCAGGGTCGGAAATGTTGTTCTCGTTAGTGTCGGAATAAACCTTCTTTGCCATTTCGTACATAACGTCCTGAGTCCAAGCCTTGTCGTCTACCATTGCATACATCGAATCGTATCCGTAGCCCTTTGCGAGCTCGTATTTCTTTTCGATTACCTTATTGAACAATACGAACATGGTGGAAGCAACGCTTACGGTGGTGATATCGCTCGATGCAAAATAGGTCTTGCCTGCGATAGTAACCGCGTCGTTGAACTCCTTGCACCACCAAGGCTGGCTAAGGTCAACAAGCTTGTTGAGGTCGTAAAGGAGACCGTCGGAAGCGAGCATAGCTGCTTCGGTAAGTGCGGGCATAATGAACGCATAATCTGCAGTGCCGCTCAATGCGTCGTTCTGAACACGCTTGTAGAAGGGACCGCCGTAACGGGAGCCGGTATCAATACCTTCCTCGACGATTTCAATGTTCAAAAGCTCCTCGACCAAGCGAGCGACGAACGCCCGTGATGTTTATTGGGTCAAATACGCGCACTGAGCATTTTGGGAAGAATGA
>JAFYON010000119.1 GCA_017560145.1 Clostridia bacterium
CTTGAATTCCTCAAACTTTTCCTTGCCGCCAAGGTTAATATACTGCTTCCAAAAGTCCATGGTAAAATCGCCGTCGGCGTAGCACCAACCGCAGTAACGCTCGTTAAATGCACCGTCCTTCTCCCGGCCGATTTCGGCATCCGAGAGCTTCATGCCGCAGCATTCACAAACAAGCTCACGGGGGCATCCGAGAAGTGTGTTGATGGAAACGTCAAAAAGCTTGGAAAGGGATTTCAACGTTTCGGTATTTGGCACCGTTTCACCGTTTTCCCAACGTGAAACCGCCTGACGGGTGACGAATACCTTTTCGGCAAGCTCGTCTTGAGAAAGGTTTGCTTTTGTTCTGAGTTCAAGAATAACGTCTTTGGTTTCCATAGTGCTACCGCCTTTGTTTATTGTGGTTTTATTTTAGCATATACGAAACTAAATAACAAGCAACGCATTGTTGCCTTTTCTTTGTCTACTGTGAGGCAATCGTTGGTATCGACTTTGTAGCAAGAATAGAAATGATGCGAAAACAGCAGAAACGAGGCTCGGACCTGCGTTTGGGAGCAAGATGATGCAGGTTCGAGTTCTGTTGCCTCGACAAAAGCCGTTTTTTGAATTGAAAAGAAGCTTTTTGATTGTATTCCAACTGCAATCTTGATTTAGCGCAATTGCACTAATTGAACCGTTTTATTTCTATGAAATGGATATAGTAACTATTATTGTTTTATGCTACAATTAATATAATTCTATTATCGGAAAGGGCAAACAAATGAACCGTCTTTTTGCTTTTATTCTTGCATTTGCGATGTTGCTTTCGTTCACAGCTTGCGACAACGGAAACGAGGATATCGACAACGGAAATGAGGATATCGACAACAGCATAGAAGAAAATTCCGAAGAAAGCTCCACAAGCGACCTTGAATGGAACAAGTCGGCTGAAAAAATACAGGAATATCTTACTGAGGATATTGACAGAAGCTTAAAGGCAACAAATTTGTTATACCTAAAGCCTTATAGCGTCAGCCGCGAAGTGAACGCCCTCTACAACGACCCGTACGGTAATAAGCTTACCAACGGCGCGCGTATGGACCTTCTGTTCGGAACAAACACATTCGTATGTTGGGACGGCGGCAGCCCGGTTGCTGTAGATTTTGACCTCGGCAGCAACGATAACGTTATCGCCGATATCGAGATAGGGTGCTTACGCTCAATGCCTTATGGCGTTGGTCTTCCGAGATACGTTGCCGTATACGTTTCGAACGACGGCAAGGACTATACCGAGATCAGCCGTATAACGACCCCCAGGAACCTTCCCGAAACCACAAAAGAAAACTACCGTTTCGCCTTCCCGAAGGGTATTAAGGCGAGATACATACGCATTTTCTTTGCGCCGCAGGAAAATACCTTTCTTTTCGTAGACGAGATATCCGCATATGAATACAGCGAAAACGGTACTATCGATATGACGATAGGCGAATATCGCGACGAATATTATACCATCAACGATCTTTACGGATATGACCTTAATTTAGGCGAGTCCGACGTTAAGGTGAGCGAAAGCGACGCCGATTACAACGAGATAAGAAATCTTGCCACCATTGAGGGTGTGGATTTCCAGATAGAGCATTTTGAAGCTATTGCTACCGAAAACAGCAATTCCACGAGAGAGGATCTCGGTCTTCTTACCGACGGTGTGCTTCACGGAGGCGATTTTCAAAAAGATTATTTCATCTTTTGGAGAGGCTGCGGCAGAAACGTGGTAGCCGATCTCGGAAAAGTGATGTCGGTCAAGGGATGTACCCTTTCTTTCTTCGACAGATACACTTGGGGCACGAGCACGCCCTTGGTCTACTGCATAAGCTTAAGCGAAAACGGAACCGATTGGGTGACGGTATATGCTGAAGAAAACCGCGACTTTAACAAGGTCGAAAAGGTAAAAGACACGAGGAATTGCGATTTCGGCAACGAATATAAAGCGAGATACGTCCGTCTTACCTTCCAGACAGCGCCCCTTTACGACGGTCCGTCAATGGTGTTTCTCGGAGAGTTTGAAATAATCGGCAGAAAAAATCCCGAAAACGCAATTACAGCTACGGTAAACAAGGACATCGTTTACGGCAGATATCCCGATAGTAAGGATTTTGGAATAGATAATGCTCTTTTTGCGGGAATTGCCGCACAGGAGCCCGGCGTAAACAATTCCGAAACAAACGTTTTCACCGAGGAGACAGCTCTTGCTTATATGGCAGAGCTTGACGAGAACGGTAAGACTACCGACGTATATATGGATGCGTTCGTTCTCTGCTTGGGAAGCTCACACGCTGCAACAGAAGACAAAGAAAAGGTTTTTAATTTCTGCTATGACAGCCTGTTTTATGAGGGAATCAACCTTGATGCTATCAACAAGGCGAAGGCTAAGATAAATGCCGATTTGGGCACGAACGATAAAGAAAAAATAATGATCGGTGTTTATATACCCGTTATCGGCGACGTTTTTAAGGGCAAGAAAACAGCAACGCTTGAGGACTACAACGAATGCTTAAAATGGCAGGTTGACGAGCTCATCCGCAGATTTAACGAGAGCAATTACGAAAACATCGAATTTGTAGGATTTTACTGGCATGACGAGGCTATTAAGCCTAACGAATGGAACAAAGCAAAAGCCTATGATTACGATGCTTGTATTGCATTTAACGAATACGTTCACAGCTTGGGTTACATTACATCCTGGTGTCCTTATTACAACGCAAACAAATATCAATACAACCATATTTTCGGGTTTGATATTACTTGGTTGCAGCCCAACTATCCCTTCTATTACGTTCCGCCCACAAGAGTAGAGGCTGCCGCAAATCTGGCTTGGCTTTACGGTATGGGCATCGAGGTAGAGATAGAAAGCGGTGAAATGGGCGATATGGCGCTTCGATACCATCGCGAGTATCTCGGTCAGGGCGTTGAATACGGATATATCAACGCGCCGAAGCTCTACTATCAGGGTGCCGTTCCCGGTGCTTTGTATTACGTAAAACGTAAGAAAAACGAATTTGAAGCGGCGATACATGACGAGACTCTGCTTTACGCAAAGAACGAGCTTGACAGAAATTACAACCTGCCCGAAAACGCCAACCTTGATTCATTTACTGACCGCGAGATCACGATAGTCAACGGCAAGAGCGTGGATATCGAGCTCGGTGACCTTACCTGTCTCGATTACCGTATCGAGGTTTCGCCCGCATATTGCTCAATCACGCTTGGCAGAGACGGCAAGCTGACTATTAAGGCTATGGGCAGATACAAGGGCGACGATGAGTTAAAGTTCACGGTTTCCGACAGAATGGGAACTATTAAGACCATAACCGTTAAAATCAATATCACCGAATAAAAAATTAAGTGCTGACGAAAAAACGTCAGCACTTTTTTTATCAATAACCTCATCACTATGCATATTTTGCTTTTTTCCTTTTGGACATCGTTGCATCAAAGCTTATGTCTACAAGGCGATGCAGTAAATCGTCCGATACATCGGGAAGAAGCACCGAGATCCAATGGCGTTTATTCATATGATAGGCGGGATAGACACCGCCGAACGCATCGAACGCACCGAACAGCTCTAAAGGTATCTTCAGATTGACCACGTCAACCACCTCGTCACTGTCCTCGCAGAACCTGCGCCTTGACACGCGCATCGCGATAGCATACCACTTGCGGTTGTCTTTATGACGAAGCACTGCCGTTTCAAAATCCTCGTCGAAGGGATAGTCGGGCAAGGTGCCGTACGTATTCGAGCAATATTCAAGAAAAGCTTGTTTAGTCATAATTGATCAAAATTCCACAACCTCGGAAGCTTTTCCGAACGCGCTGAAGGTCGCAACGGCGTTCTTCATATAGAACACTTGAGTGTTTCCGTCGTTTTCATCGTACATGTGTCGGAGGTTGGGATAGGCATCGAGCATAGATTTTTTCGCTTCGAAGCGATCGTCCTCGATAAGCTCGCAGGAAACGCGGATCCACGTGCCGTCGGCAAATGCGCATATTTCGGCTTTGGGGTTTGCGGCGAGCTGCTTGGAGGTGGGCTTGATCTTGCCTGTTTGAATATAAAGCTTGCCCTCGAATTCATTAACCGTGCCAAAGGGGCGAACGCGGGGCTGATCGCCCTCTACGGTCGCAAGATAATAAACCGATGCTTTTTTGAGAAAATCATTAACTCTTTTCATTTTTTATCTCCTTTAATTTCAAATAAATGCAACAACGATCAAGGCAATGACCGCCAACCAGATTACAACAAAGGGGATAGCGTAGTACCATCTTCCGTTTTTGCCGTCGCTCCACATCTCTTCTGCACGAGCACGGCAATCGTCAAATATTTCTTTTGGTATACATTTAACGCACCAAGCGATAAGTGCAGGCAGTATGATGATATCGTCGAGATATCCGAGGAACGGGATAAAATCGGGAATGAGGTCGATTGGCGAAAGCGCATAAATAATCACGACAGCCGCAAGTGCCTTTGCATACCACGGTGTTTTCTTTTCTTTGAGTGCAAGAAAGACCGCAGGTACGTCGGTTTTAAGCTTTTTCGCTCTTTCTTTCAGCTTATTCTTCATACGCTTATTTCAATCCGCGCTGCTTATAAATTTCTTCGATGCAGGGGGATTTGTATTCTATGTATTTATCGATATCGTTTGGGAAAAGCATTGCCGCCTCTTCCTTGATCCGGCTATATTCCTTTGCGGCTTCGGGATTGCTTTTAAGGTAATCGCGGAAGGTTGTGTGACGGTGAAGCTCTTTTGAATATTGCGGACAGACGTAAAGATGATGCTTCATTAAATGAGGCTTTTCGCAGTATTTAAACGCTTCTCTGTCCTTGATTCCCAAATCGCCCTCGTGAACGTATCCGATTTTAAAAAGCCTTTCGACGACCTCGTCAAAAACCGAATAATCCTTGATAACAATATCGATATCTATACACGGCTTGGCGGACATTCCTTCGACGGAGGTGCTTCCGACGTGCTCGATACCGATTATCAAGCCGCAAAGTGCTGCTTCGATTTCGCTTTTTATATCAGCGAACGCGTCCTTCCAAGCGGCGTTATAGGGTTGAACCGTTACCTTGTTTGTTTTCATTTTCCAATCGTTTCTCGTTATTGCATAGACCAATAGGTCCTCTTCGCCGTTGTTATATTCCTTGATCCTCGTCATTCCGTTTGCTTTTGCGGTGGAATACGAGGCTACGTTTTCACGATTCATATAGGAATATACGCAATCGAATTCGGTGTTATTAAAAAACCAATTCCTAACAGCTGCGCAGGCTTCCTTTGCATAACCGTTTCGCCAATGCTTTTTGTTTATATGGTATCCTATTTCGGGAAGCTGCTCGCCATCGATATTCTGCAAGGAAATGCCGCAATCACCGATAAATTCGCCCGTTTCCTTTAGCTCGAGCGCCCACAAGCCGAATCGGTTTTTTGCATAGCTTTCGATGCACCAATTGATCCATCTTTGAACGCCTTTTTCATCGTATGGCTTTGGGTAATATTTCATTGTTTCGCTATCCGACAAAATTTCATATAAGGCATCGAAATCGTCGGGCGTATATTCTCTTATTATCAGTCTTGCGGTTTCAAGCTTCATTTTCTCGTCCTATCACTTTTTGTTTGTGATTAACCCAAAATGCTTTGCAATGGTGTTGCAGACCTCTTCCCTTGTGTCGGTTCCGTTATCCTCACGGATGACCGTGAAAAAGCCGCTGCTTGCATATTCGTCGTAGTGCTCTTGACTGTTTATTCGCTCAAGCCCCAAACGGTAGTTTCCCATAACCGCTTTTGGGTCTTCGCAGCTATCGATAACGCTTAAAAGGAACTGCTTTTCGGGATCTGCACGGTCGAAAAAGCGTTCGACACTCATCGATTGAGGGCAAAGCATTACGGCAACGTGGTTGTAATCGGAAATTTCCTTTAAAACGTCAAGCGGAATATTCGTATCGACGATTACCTTATTGTCCCTTGAAAGCGAGATAAGCTCGGCTATTTCAAATTCCGCCGCTTCTCTGCCGACGTTGTAGATCCAACGCTCGTATTCCTCGGGCGAGCGCGTTACGAAATCCTTCCAATCGGTAAGGCTTTTATTATAGCAAAGATCCGGGTGTGTTTCGGGCGTCGCAATATCATTTGAAACCGCCATATGATAATTCTCGCCGCAACAAATCATACCGTATTTTTCGGCAAGGAGCTTGACGGCGGTGGATTTCCCCGCAAACGCCGTTCCGGTGATGAAATATACGTTTTTCAGATAGTGCTTCAATAGGTTGTTTTGTATTTCCATTTTGTTCCCTGCTTGTTTTTTATCAGATCAAAATTCCGTCGCAATGATCGATTTCGTGCTGAATTATCTGTGCAGTCCAACCGATATAGGTCTTAATACGCGTCTGCATTTCTACAGTCTGATATTTTACCTTGATCGATTTATAGCGCTTGCAAGGACGGGGGCCGCCAAGAAGCGAAAGGCAGGATTCCTCGGTGCTGTATGCGCCGTCCTTTTTGATGATTTCGGGGTTGCACATTACAGTATACGTCGGCGCTTTACCGCTATCGTCAAGAAAGGCGATAATGCGCTTTTTTACCCCAATCATATTAGCAGCCATACCGACGCAGGTTTCCTTGTGCGCGATGAGAGTATCAAGCAGATCTTGTGCGGTCTGCAAGTCGTTTTTTGTTGCCGTTTCCGACCCTCCCGCAAGAAAAATCGGATCGTGCATAAGCTCTTTTATCATAATCTTTACACCTTATTTACGACTGTTGTTTACTATATCGGCATATACTTCCTCGGGGATCATCGGGGAGCATATCTCCGACAGAAGAGATTCCGAAATATCAAAGGATTCAGCATATTCAAGACCTGCACGCTTTATCAGTGCAAGTCTCGGCTGAGTAACCGAAATTGCCTCTGGCGCATTGAACATTGGGCTTTCGGGCACGGTGATGATTTTACCACCTGAAAACATAAGCTTAAATTGCAAAACCGCGGGCTCGAAATTCTGCTTGCTATTCGGAAAGCCGCAACCGCATATCATCATAAATTTCAATCTTGACACGTCTGCCTGTGCCGAATGAACGTAACGTTCATCCGCCGTTTTTTCCATTTGCATCGACGTGAGCGGCAGTATACGGTCGACGATCGCCTTTAGCGGCGCGGGCATACCGTAGCAATAAAGAGGAAAGCTTAAGATCAAAAGATCACTTTTGATAATCTCGTCCAAAATTTCCTTCATATCGTCAGTATGGACGCATATTCCCCCGTTATGCATACAGGTAAAGCAGCCGTTGCAATGCTTTATGTTTTTATCGACCGCGCAAATAACCTTAACGTCGTTTTTTGCGCGCTCGTTCATACCGTCGATAAAGGCGTTTGTTATATGCATCGTATCGCTTTTCTCTTTTTTGGGGCTTCCGTTCAAAACAAGAATCTTCATTATGCGTTCCTTTTGCTGTAATACAGCCCTCTCGGTCTCTTTTTTAATTATATCACACTCTTTTTGATACTTCAACGGTATTTTCAACAGAGCATTTGTTTTATTTTTATTTGTTTCTCATTGCAAAAGGATTCGTTTGATGATATAATACTGTAAAACGCATTAAAGGAGCAAACGATTATGTATAATACCTGGTCACTTGACGTGCTTTACCGCGGCATTGACGACCCCAATCTTGCATCCGATATGGAACGCTTTGAGAAGCTTATAAAGCTTTTCGGAGAGGCTGTTGCGGCGCTTGACAAGGAAAACGCGGCAAAAACCTTAAGACGCGTTATTGACGTAAAGGAAGAGCTTACCGTGCTCGCACACAGACTTGCGGGATATTTCGGTCTTCGCCGTTCTGCAGACAGCGGCGATTCGGAGGGCGCATCCTACCAGACAAGGATTTTCGCAATGATAGCCTCCACCACGAAGGACAACGTTGTTTTTGAAAAGTTCGCAGGAACTATTCCCGATCTCGACAGCGTTCTTGAATCCGACGAGGTTCTTGCTCAATACAAGTTCTATTTCGAAGAAATCAAAAACGATATGTCGCACAAGATGAGCGACGAGGCAGAAGCTTTGTTCGCAAAGATGAATATATCGGGCGGCAAGGCTTGGGGTGATCTGTTCTCGCACCTCACCTCGACCGTTAAGGTTGATTATAACGGCGAGGTCACTTCCCTTTCGGCTATCCGCGGTCTTGCTGACAGCGAAGACCCCGAAGTGAGAAAATCTGCATTTGAAGCCGAGATCGCTTGCTATGACAAGATAAAGGATTCCATCGCTTTTGCTCTTAACAGCATAAAGGCGCAGGTCAACCTTGAAGCAGAGCTTCGCGGTTATGAGGATCCGCTTGCCATGACTCTTGATCAGTCGCGTATGAAAAAGGCGACGCTTGACGCTATGTTTGACGCAATGCGTGAGGCTATGCCCGCATTCAGAAAATACCTTCGTCACAAGGCGAAGCTTTTGGGATATGAAAACGGTCTTCCTTGGTATGAGATCCTTGCTCCCATGGGCAAGGCGGGCGGCGAAAGCTTTACCGTTGAGGATTCGCACAAGTATCTCGTTGAGCACTTTGCCACCTTTGCGCCCGACCTTGCAGAGATGGTCGATCAGGCGTTTAAGGAGGAATGGATCGACTTTTATCCCCGTGCAGGCAAGGTTGGCGGTGCATTCTGCTCTAACCTTCCCTTTGCAGGTCAGAGCCGTATTCTTACCAACTTCTCGGGCAGCTTCGGCTCGGTAGTAACGCTTGCACACGAGCTTGGACACGCTTACCACGGACAACAGATCCAAACACACCGTCCGCTTAACACCGGATATACGATGCCCGTTGCGGAAACCGCTTCCAACTTCAACGAGCTTATTATCGTTAACGACGCTATTGCAAAATCCGAGGGTGAAGAAAAGATTCAGCTTATCGAAAGCCAGATCCAAGACTCCACACAGATAATCGTCGACATATATTCCCGTTTTCTTTTTGAAGACGAGGTCATTCGCCGCAGAAAGAACACCTTCCTTTATGCTGACGAGCTTGAAAGGATTATGACAAACGCACAGAAGGAGGCATACGGCGACGGACTTGATCCCGACTGTCTGCATCCTTATATGTGGTGCTGTAAGAGCCATTACTACCGCGCGGGATTGAGCTATTACAACTTCCCCTATGCATTTGGCGGTCTTTTCTCTCGCGGACTTTACGCGAAGTATCTTGAAGAGGGCGAAGCATTCCTTCCCAAATACCGCGAGCTTCTTCGCGCAACCACCGTCGACACGGTCGAAAACGTTGCGGCGATCGCCGGAATCGACCTTACCCGTCCCGAATTCTGGAGAGAAAGCCTTAAGACCATTACCGATCAGATCGAAACGTTTATTTCCGAAACAAGCAAGTAATAAATACAAAAAGCCGATAAGGGATCTCCTTTATCGGCTTTTCTTTTTATTCATCGAGATTTTCTATTGCCACGGTAAGCGCCTTTACGATATCGTCAACGTCCATCGAAGGGGTTTTGCCTTGCTCGGTGCAATATGGGATATGAATGAATCCAACGCGTGTTTTACTGTCCTTGAAACGGTAAAGCAGAGTATAAAGCAGATCGTTGCAAACGTATGCGCCTGCGGAATATGAAAGACTTGACGGGATTCCCGATTCGTTTATCGCCTGCGCGATTTTTCGCATCGGAAGAGTTGAAAAATACGCTTTGTCACCGCCGTTTATTATCTCTTCGTCGTTCGGTTGATATCCGTTGTTATCGGGAATCCTTCCGTGGCGGAGGTTTATTGCAACAAGCTCGGGTGTAACGGCACTTCTGCCGCCTGCCTGACCGATGCAAAGTATAACGTCGGGATTAATTTCGCTCGCGAGAGCTATTACGTCTTCTGCCGCTTTACCGAACACAACGGGCAGACAAAGCTTTGTTAATTCATATCCGTTTATAACGTCTGCAAGTCTTTCGACCGAAAGCCAGGACGGATTTACAGTTTCGTTGTCAAAGGGCTGAAAGCCTGTTATAAGAAGTTTTTTCATAGCTTTATTACAACACCTTTACGAGCGTATCGATATCCTTGCGTTTTTTCGTGCGAAGCTTATCGTCATCCTTTGCATAGCCAAGCGTTATAACAAGGCGCACAGGCTCGTCGAGATTGCAAATTTTACGTATCTCGTCATCGTCAAGCCAGCCGAGAATACAGGTGGAAAGTCCTTGCGCGGTAGCCTCTGCGGTGATATAAGCGGCAAGAATGCCGATATCGATAGAACGGTAATCGTTCTTTTTTATCTTTGCGCCGAGCGCTGCAGTAGCAACGTAGGGCTTTTCGGAGATCACGAGCATTATGGGCGCATCGGTTGCAAATTTATTCAAGCCCATTCCTCTTGTAGCCAATGCGACGTTTTTGGCGTTTTCGCCCTTGCATACGGTGATCTGATAGGGCTGACCGTTGCAAGCCGAGGGCGCAAGGCGTGCCGTTTTCAATATATTTTCAAGCTTTTCGTTTTCTACTTCTCTGTTTGGATCATAGTTTCTGCAGGATTGTCTGTTCTCTGCAATTTCTGAAAAGTTCATAAAATTTCTCCTGATATTCTTATTCCTTGCAAGTATATCCTCTTATCAGCTCCATAATATCCTGCTTTAAAATATTTCCGTTCAAGACGTCGCCGTTGGCGGAAACCGAAATGCATCGGACGTCCTTGGGGTCCTCTTCATAGGGGTTTTCGGGAGGGTTTTCCTTGAAATATTCGCTAAGATATTTAATCGCGTTTCCCGAGGGAAAGATTATGTTTCCTTCGCCGATAGCGATATTCAAATCGTTGAAGCTGTCAAGCAGCTCGCGCGTTTTGATATTATACGGGTTGTCATCGCTTTTATTCACCAACCAAGCGGGCTGAAGCCTTATTTGCAGACCGCAAGACAGACATTCAACGGCAAACGCTCTTACCGCTTCGAGCGGTATCGTTTCCTGATGAAAGGCGTCTACCGACAAGAGCAAATCGTTTACTCCGCAATCGGAAAGCTTATATGCGACCTCACGGATTTTATTGAAATCCTTCGAAAAATATCCGTTTGTTATCACCTGACGCTTTGGGATGCCCAGCTCGCTTGCGACGGACATAACGGTATAAACCGTTTCGGGATACAAAAGCGGCTCGCCACCGAAGGTCATTACCGTTTTTATATCGTATTCCGAAGCAATTTTTCTTACTACGTCGGCGGCAACGGAGGGATCGATACGTTCACCGTAGATATTATGGTCGCCCTCCGAGCAATGCTTGCATTTGCCCGTGCACGCATTCGTAACGACGAATTCTATTTTATTTAGATTTTTAAGATACTTATTCATATTATTCGGATAATTTCCAGCCGTAATCGTTATGATAGATCATTTGCTTTGTCATACCGCCGTCAATACAAATGTTTTCACCCGTAATAAAGCCTGCCATATCCGAGCAAAGATAGAGCACGGCGTTGGCGATATCCTTTGGATTTCCGACTCTTCCGACCGGCTGCTGAATAGCGTCGGCGCCCTCGTAAACGGTATAATTATTGTCGATCCAACCGGGCGAGATCGAATTGACTCTTGCTCTGCCCGCAAGACTTATTGCAAGCGCGTGCGTCAAAGCCGAAATTCCGCCCTTTGCAGAGGTGTAGCCTTCGGTTTGGGGTTGACTCATTCTATCGCGCGAGGAGGAGATGTTGACAATGCTTGCATTTTCGGAAAAATGAGGTGCGAAAAGCTTTGAAAGATAAAAGGGTGCAGTTACGCCTACCTTCAAGGCGTATTCAAAATCCTCGTAGCTCCCCTCCTCCAATCCGCACGTCTTGGGTGCGGCATTGTTTATAAGAAAATCTATTTTACCGTAATCTTTTATAACCTTATTTGCAAAGCGCTCGAGCGTTGCTTTATCTGCAAGGTCACCGACGAAATATCGGTTATCGAGCAGATCGATAACGCAAACCGAGGCACCCGCTTTTTCGAATTCCTCACATATACACTTGCCGATTCCTCTTGCACCGCCCGTAACAACGGCAACCTTGTTTTTGAAGTTGAACATTTTATCACGCTCCCTTTACTTTTTATATATTATATCACAGCTGCGCCGCCGCTTCAATCCCCTTTTTTACTTCGACGTAAGCGACAAAAAAACCGACGAGTGTGATTCTCGTCGGTTTGAATATTTTATGCCGTGAATTTCTTCCATTTGCGGATATTGATAAGGCACACCAATCCGCCGATAAAGGTGATTACCGCCCACGAGCCGACAGTGAAATACCAACCGTATTTTTCGGAAAATACCGCAAATCCATAGGTCGAAGCGGCAGAGCCGATATAGGTAAATGCATTTAAAACACCCGAAACTGTAGAAATCTTTCCGTATTTTGCATAATGCAAGGGCACGCGACTGATAAGCAAAAGGTTTACACCGTGCATTGCCGCGGTGATAAGCGCCATTACGATAACCGAGGCAACGAGGCTTGTCGAAAGCAGAGGCAGCATAAGCAGGGTTAGCAGAAATCCGACGCCGTAAAGAAGCGCCGCGGATTTAAGCTCGTTTTTAATTTTGACCTGTATTGCCGATGCAAGCTTGATGCCGCCGATTGCAAATATCGGCAAAAGCACTGCGGTTAATATAGAAACGGCATTGGAAAGCCCGAAGGTATCCGAAATGAGCGAGGGCATCCAGGTCGCCAAGCCATCGCGGAGCATACCCTGAAGGACGATTGCGATAAGGATGAGCACCATACCCGACGCGAAAACGATTTTTGTAACCGAATGCTTTTTTGTATTCTCTTCTCCCTCATCCTCGGTATTTACAGTTATTTGATACTCGGCAGGTCTTTCGGGAAGATGCTTTGTACCGAAGAACCAGGTGGCAACCATCAAAG
>JAFYON010000120.1 GCA_017560145.1 Clostridia bacterium
ACCGATAGCACGAAAATCGTCCCATTATTTTCTACGATTTTTCTACGGAATGTTTATTTATATCGTTTGCGCTACGTTTATGATATAGCCTTCCCCCTTGGGGGAAGGTGGCAAAATCTTTGATTTTGACGGATGAGGGGTAAAATACATTTATAAATTTAGTTAACGAACCCCTCATCAGTCAGTGCTATTTTACCGCACTGACAGCTTCCCCCCGAGGGGAAGCCTTTTTTATTTGTTACGGCAACAGTTATAATAGCCTCCCTTGTGCATTTACCCCAAAAACGGTTCTTGTGCTATTTACACAATCGACCATATTTTATTTTTGCAAAACAACGAATTTCCGCGTGTCGCGTGCTTTTATATTGATTTTAGCGGAAAAGCGCCTTATAATGTAATTGAAATAACATTATAGGAGGTAATTATGAAAAGAATTTTACGTTCGGCGATAGCGTTATTATTGGTGCTTGTCTTTTTTGTCGGCTGTACGGCAAACGAAGTCGAAAACAGTCAAATTGATACCAGTCAAATTGAAAGCGTTGAAGAAAGCAGTCGAGCCGAAAGTGTTGAAGAAAGCAGTCGAGTCGAAAGCGTTGAATCCTCCGAAATTGTCGACGAATCCTCAACGCCCGAAGAGGAAGAATCTGTCGACGATAAATTTGCGGGCATTGCCTCCTTTGATACCGAATTTAGCGAGGAAAATGTGCATTATTATGACGGCTATATGGATTACACCGCAAAGGAAACAACGTTTCCGCCCTTTATGGAGATCAGGTTTTCAACAGATACGTTCGCTGCTTTCGAATCAGCAGAGGACGACGATTGGTTTGTGGTTGCTCTATCGCTCCCCTTCGGCAGAGAAACTCTTGAGTATGCAGAATTTTCCCAAATGCTCGAGCACATAGGTGCAATTGAAATTGCCGACCATCCTTTCCTCGGTTACAAAAGCTTTTATAATGAGCTGACCGCAGCAAAAACGGATGCCGAAAAGGATACGATTAGAAAAGCACGGTACGAAAAGATGTTTCCCGATGCAGTGTATGGAAATGATCCTTATT
Organism: Clostridia bacterium; assembly: GCA_017560145.1. Taxonomy (GTDB): domain Bacteria; phylum Bacillota; class Clostridia; order Oscillospirales; family CAG-382; genus Coliplasma. Next base: position 1,059 of record JAFYON010000120.1, read on the forward strand.
TTGCCGGTGACCCCTATACTTATATCGGTTATTTTACAAAGCCGATGCTTCGAGAGGCTGACACGGCAAGCGATACCTATATACTCTACACCTTTATGCCCGAGATCGGCAACAACGAATGCTGGTTTAAAAATTTAAGAAAATCGTAAAGATATATTTCGATCAAGAGCGCGGATTTTTCCGCGTTCTTTTTTGTTTCTTTTAAGTCCGTATAAATCTTGACTAAACGACTTTGGTTTGTTATAATGACAGTGAATAATTATAGGGAGGGGTAAATTATGTTCAAAAGAGTGTTTTTGGTGGTTTTGGACAGTCTTGGCATCGGGCACGCTGTTGATGCAGGTGATTTCGGTGACGAGGGTGCGCACACGTTAAAAAGCGTTATGACAGAAACGCCCTTACTTCCCAACCTTACGCGACTTGGCTTGTTTAATATTGCGCGTGCCGAGCTTGAGCAGTTTGCGATTCCTTCCCCTATCGGAATTTACGGCTATGCCGAGGAAAAGAGCCGCGGCAAGGACACGACTGTCGGTCATTGGGAGATCGCGGGAGTTATTTCGGAATCGCCCTTACCCACCTACCCCAACGGTTTTCCCGAAGAGGTGATTGACGCGTTTGAAACGGCAAACGGCGTGAAGGTGCTTTGCAATCTTCCCTATTCGGGCACAGAGGTCATTAAAGACTACGGCGAGGAGCATATAAAGACGGGAAACCCGATAATCTACACCTCGGCGGACAGCGTTTTTCAGATCGCGGCGCACGAGGAGGTCATTCCGCTTGACAGACTTTATAAAATGTGCGAAAGCGCGCGAAACGTTTTAAAGGGCAAGCACGCTGTCGGCAGAGTTATCGCGCGACCATTTTTGGGCGAGGTCGGTGCATTTTACCGCACGGGCAACAGACACGATTATTCGCTTGAGCCTACGGGCGTTACTATGCTTGATAAACTCAAGGAGAACGGCTTTGACGTTATTTCGGTCGGCAAGATAAACGACATTTTCGCTTCACGCGGGGTGACCGAAAGCAATCCTACAAAGGGCAACGCCGAGGGCGAAAAGCTTCTGCTTGAGCTTGCGAGCCGTGATTTTTGCGGGCTGTGCTTTGTAAATCTCGTTGATTTCGATATGGTTTACGGACATCGCAACGATATTAAGGGCTATGCGAACGCGTTGGCGCAGTTTGACAGGACGCTTGGCGAATTTATGGACAAAATGCGCGACGACGATCTTCTGATCATCACGGCAGACCACGGATGCGACCCCGGATTTAAGGGTACCGACCACACGCGCGAAAACGTGCCCTTGCTTGCCTATTACAAGGGCTGCAAAGGATATGATGCAGGCGGAAATTACGGTTTTGACTGTATTGCCGATGCAATAAACAAGAATTTTAACGTATAGGAGGTGTTCCATAGGATGAAGATGTATGACGTTATCACGAAAAAGCAATCGGGCAGAGAGCTGACCGAGGAGGAAATTGAATTTTTCGTTAACGGTGTTGCCGACGGAAGCATTCCCGATTACCAGATAAGCGCATTTTTGATGGCTGTCTGGTTTCGCGGTATGACCGAGGAGGAAACGGGAATTCTTACCGAATGCATGGTTACCTCGGGCGAGATAGATAAGCTCGACTCCATCATCGGAAAGAAGGTCGACAAGCATTCAACGGGCGGTGTCGGCGACAAGGTATCGCTTATTGTCGGTCCTATGGTCGCCGCCGCCAACAAGGGAATTTACGTTCCGAAGATGGCGGGCAGGGGGCTCGGCTTTACGGGCGGTACGCTTGACAAGCTTGAATCCTGCAAGGGCGTAAACACCGAAATTTCGGCAGAGGAATTTGAAAATATTGTAAAGGATCTCGGCTTTTGCATTGCGGGACAGAGCAAACGACTCGCCCCTGCGGACGGCAAGCTTTCGGCTCTGCGCGACGTTACGGCAACGAGCGGTTCTATTCCGCTTATTGCGGCAAGCGTTATGAGCAAGAAGATCGCATCGGGCAGCGAATGCATCGTGCTTGACGTTAAATGCGGCAGCGGCTCGTTTTGCAAGACGCTTCGCGATGCCGAGGAGCTTGCAAGGCTGATGGTTCGCATCGGCGCGAGAGCAAAGCGCAAGACGGTTGCTCTTATTACCGATATGTCCTCCCCTCTCGGCTGTGCCGTCGGCAACAGTGTTGAGATGATCGAGGCGATAAGGGTGCTTGAGGGCAGAGGCGACGAAAAGCTTACCGAGCTTTGCATTACGCTTGCGGCGAATATGCTTTATGCCGCGAACGTTGACGATCTTGAAAGCTGCAAGGCGATCGCCGAGGAAACGCTTTACGACGGCAGTGCTTTGGAAAAGCTTGCAGACCTTGTCGAGCGCTTGGGCGGTGACAGAAATTACGTTTATGACACAAGCCTTTTTGAGGAGAGCAACGTTACCGCGATACTCGTTGCCGAAAAGAGCGGTTATATTTCCAGAATAGATGCTTATGAGGTCGGCAAGGCGGCAAGCGTGCTCGGTGCGGGACGCGAAGTTGTCGGTCAGACCATCGACCACACGGCAGGTATTATACTTAACAAGCAAATTGGCGACCGCATTGAGGAGGGCGAGGCGTTGGCTACCCTTCAGGCGCAGACGCTTGAGCGCGCTCAGGCAGGTATGGAATATCTCTTCAAGGCGGTAACCATTTCGGACTATCCGCCCGAGGAACGAAAGATTATCATCAAAAGTATATAGCTTTTGATGATAGTGCGAGAGAGCCTTTTTGAAAAAAGCCCCTCTCGCGCTCTCCCAAAGTCGCTCCGCTCTCCCCAAAAATGAAAGCATTTTTAGGGACCCCATGCCCGCGCGGCGGGGTTTTAACGCTACGCGTTCCATTGAAATCGCAAGGATTTCAATGGGTTTTGTGATGTTCGTGCGCTCGCGCCAACCTTGTGCGCGCCTTCGGCTTGTCCAAGGTTGCGAACATCATAGGTATATTTTTCGACGCACATGTCGCCGAAAAATATGTTTATTTGATTATAAAAATGCTTCGCATTTTGAATTGGCGTTTTAATTACACACCGTAGGGGCGATTCACGAATCGCCCGCACGAAACAAAAATAGAAAACGTAACCGTAGGATATAAACGGAACGGTTGAGAATAGGCTTCTCCTTGGGGGGAAGCTGTCAGTGCGGTAAAATAGCACTGACTGATGAGGGGTCGTTAACTTATTTAAGGATAAATATAACGATGCTTCGCATCTACCCCTCATCCGTCACGGCAAGCCGCGCCACCTTCCCCCGAGGGGGAAGGCTATTATGACCGCAACCGCAACGAAATATAACGAGCGTTAATTCAAGCATTCACGCGTATCAAAAATTGCCCATACTATACATACATAAAGGAGTAAACGAGTCATGTGGCTATATCTTGAAGACGTATCTTTTGTTACAATCGAAACCTTCTTTTTCGCGGTGCTGTTTTTTGTGTTCCAGCTTATTATGGCTTTAAAGGCGAAGCGCGTAGTATTAAAGCTTTTGCCTATTTACGTTTTATCGGCGTTTTCGGCTTTGACTATAATCCCACCGTTTTTATTTACGACCGACATCACAGGCAATTGGGGTTTGTTGGTTTCCACGTTAATAAGCCTTGCGGAGATTGCGATCATCTGGCTTTTCATCGGATTGGCTTGGGTGGCTTACGCGATATACCGAGCTTGCAATAAAAATATAAAATAAAGAGAAATTATTATGGAAATTTTTGAATCACATTCTATTGCCGAAACCGAAATGATTGCGGCGGAGATTGCAAAAAAAGTTAAAAACGGCGGTTTTTTGGCGCTTTACGGCGGCATGGGCGCAGGCAAGACGGCGTTTGTTCGCGGTCTTGTAAAGGCACTTTGCCCCGAATGCTTAGATCTTGTTCACTCCCCTACCTTTGCCATCGTTAACGAATACAGAGGTAACGATATCGACGTTTTCCATTTCGACCTTTACCGTCTTACCGACGAGGACGATCTTTACTCGACGGGATTTTACGATTACATCGAGCAGGGCGGATTGACCATCACCGAATGGACCGAGCTTTTTGAGGACGCAATACCTTCGGACGCTTTGAAATTAAAAATCGAACCTATTGACGAAAACACAAGGAGATTCACGCTATGCTGATCGCTTCGCTTGACAGCACCGCTGTTACCGCTTCGGCTTGCGTTGCCGAAATAAACGAAAACAAACTTGGCACATATTCGCTTTTTACCGTTAAAAACAAGCTTACACACAGCGAAATTCTGCTTCCGCTTCTTGAAAACGCATTGAAGCAATACGGCGCGGATATTAACGATATCGACCTTTTTGCGGTTAGCGCGGGCCCCGGCTCGTTTACCGGTGTTCGCATCGGCGCGAGCACGGTCAAGGGCTTGGCGTTTGCGAACAATATTCCTTGCGTTGGCGTTTCCTCGCTCGAGGCGATCGCACGCAACGTTGGCAGCGGCATTATTTGTCCCGTTATGGACGCAAGGCGTGATCAGTTCTACACCGCGATCTTTGACAGTAACAAGCGCTTGACCGACGACGAGGCTTTGTCCTTTACCGAGATCGCAGAGCGTCTTAAGGGTTATGACCGTGTTACAATTTGCGGCGACGGTATGGAAAAATTCCTTTCGCTTTGTAACGGTTCGGGTAACCTTTTCCCTGCTTCTTACGCTTGTGCAGACCAGAACGCTTTGTCTGTCGCGCTTTGCGGCTACGATAAATTTATTGCAGGCGAATCGGTAAGCGCAAAGGAGCTTCAGCCCGTTTATCTTCGTATGCCCCAAGCAGAACGGGAGAAGCTCGAAAAAGAAAAGAACCAAGGATAGTTTTTGACTGTACAATTGTATAAATATTTAATAATTAACATATTAAGGATAAGCAGTTTATTATGTTGGCTTTATTTGCTTTTATTATATCGTGTTTAAACATGATTTTATTGTTTCGTGTTTTAAAATACGTTAAGAATATATTTAGATATATTAAATAAGGATAAAAAGTTTTGGCGAGCTTTTTCAAAAGCTCGAATAAAAAAACAAACAAAAAAACAAAACATAAAGAGGTACAAAAAATGATTGCATTGGCATGTGACCACGGCGGACTTGAGATAAAGAACGCTATTATCGAATCGCTTAAGAGCAAGGGGGTTGAATACATCGACCTCGGAACAAATACGACCGATTCGGTTGATTATCCTATTTACGCAAAGGCGCTTTGCAAGGAGATCGTAGAAGGCAGATGCGAAAAGGGCATTCTTTGCTGCGGTACCGGTATCGGTATGTCGATCGCCGCTAACAAGGTGCGCGGTATCCGTGCGGCTGTGCTTTCCGACGAATTTTCGGCTGAAATGACCAGAAGACACAACAACACCAACGTGCTTTGCCTTGGCGGCCGCGTTATCGATAACGAAAAGGCTGTTAAGCTCGCTACCATCTTCCTTACCACCGAATACGAAGGCGGCAGACACGACAAGCGTGTGGCGATGTTAGAAGATTAATCGCTCCGCTCTCCCCAAAAATTCTTTGAATTTTTAGGGTCCCCATACCCGCGCGGCGGGGTTTTGTGAGCGCCGTTGCTTACGCCCTAAAAATGCAAGCATTTTCAGGGAACCCATGCTCGCGCAGAGTTCGTGCGCGCTTCGCTTGTCCGAACTCTCGGCGCTCTAAGGTATAAAAATCCACGCGCTTGTCGCGGATTTTTATGGGGATTTAGTTATAAAAACACTTCGTGTTTTGAAGACCGCATTCGTGCGGTCTTTTTATTTGTCACGTATGCGGCAAACGCAACAATAGGACACAAGCGGAATGATGCAGAACAAAGGCTTCCCCTCGGGGGGAAGCTGTCAGTGCGGTAGAATAGCACTGACTGATGAGGGGTTCGTTAACTAAATTTATAAATGTATTTTACCCCTC
>JAFYON010000121.1 GCA_017560145.1 Clostridia bacterium
ATTAATTCCGTAATGTCTCAGTCATATAAAGATTGGAATCTTATCGTTGTTAATGATGGATCTACTGATTCTACAGCCTCTATAGTACAATCTTTCGTCGAAGAAGATTCGAGGATAAAGCTGATTGATAATAACGGTAAGAAAGGTGCAGCAGGCGCCAGAAATTACGGCTTGAGTTTATCGAGCGGCGACTATGTAGCTTTCATCGATTGCGATGACGTTTGGCATTCCGCAAAGTTAAAAAAGCAACTTGATTTAATGAAAAAAGAGGGGATAGATTTTTCATATACATCATATGAAATAATCGATTCCAACGGTGCAAATTGTAAACAAAATTACATTGTGCCAGAACGTATATCGTTCAAACAAATGTTAAAAGAAAACTTTGTTGGTTGCTCAACGGTAATTATTTCGCAGAAAATTACTAATAAATATAGTTTTTCAACTGAATTTTATCATGAAGATTATTGCCTTTGGCTTCAGTTGTTAAAGGATGGCTATAATGCAATTGGTTGTACAGAACCGCTTGTAAAATGGCGTTTTATCGATGGGTCGCGTTCTTCCAATAAGTTTAACAGTGCGATTAGAAGATGGAATATTTATAGGAAGCATTTGTGTCTTTCGCTATTTCAAAGCTATAAATATTTTGCACTATATATGTTTAACGGGATTTTAAAATACTCAAAATGATTTCATGGGACGATTCTTATGTTATTTAACAAAATGAGCGCTTCGCTTAGAGAGCATCAAGATGCATGCTTGATCTTATTAAAAGAGTTTGATAGAGTATGCAAGCTGCTTAATATTCGATACGTTCTATTTGCGGGTACTTTGCTTGGCGCTGTTAGGCACAAAGGCTTTATTCCGTGGGATGATGACCTTGATATTTTGATGTTTCGCAGTGATTATGAACGCTTTTTATTGGAAGCTGAAAAGCATTTAAACCGGGATCTGTTTTTCTTACAAAAAGAATTTTCCGATCATTGGCCTATGTTTTTTTCGAAGCTTCGGTTAAACCGAACAACTTGTTTAGAAAAGTACTACCCAAAAGATTTACAAGAACACAACGGCATCTATATTGATATTTTTCCGTGTGACAATGCTGCGAAAACTGCTTTTGGGAGGAAATTGCAATTTGCTTCTTCGAAAATAATTATTGCTAAATCGTTATATAAACGTGGGTACGAAACAGATAACGTTTTTAAGAAAATTTTTATGCTTATGTGTCGATTTGTGCCTAACAAACCTTTGCTCAAATTTGTTAAAAAAAGCTCATTTGACGGTGAATACGTTCATACTTTTTTTGCCGCAGCTTCGGATTTTGATAAAAACGTTATTTCAAAGGGAATTTTCGAGAACATAATTTTGTGTAAGTTTGAAGATAGCGAGTTTTATATCCCAAAAGAATATGACGAATTATTAACAAAGTTATATGGTGATTATATGATTTTACCAAACGAGACAGAGCGTTCTGTTAAGAAACACGCTATATTTGTCGATACTGAAAATTCGTATGAGAATTATCGTGACTTCCACAGAAGCTTAAAGTTTGACAATTATACAAAAAGCATTCGATGAAAATTTATGAGGGAAGGGTGTATTTTAATGAAAAATATTGCAATTAATTTTGGTAAGCGCGTAGCTGCTGCTTTGTTTGTTGTTATATTGCTTTCAATTACCATTGTTTCTACTGCGTGCTCTTCTAATGATGACTCATCGAACACATTGTCTTCAAACGATGAAAGTGATAAATATTCTAATTTAGTTGAAGAGGATGTGATCGATTTCTCTGCTTTTAAAATTCTTTCTTCAAAATATGCAAGCAGCAAGATTGAAGTTGAAACAACCCTCTGTAAAATTTCGTATTCCGCGGCTTTTTCAGATGTAATTAGCGTTAAGCCCGAAGGTTTAAATAACTGTGCGAAGCTTAACTTTTATGCTAATCTTAGTTCCGGCGAAACTTTAATCTATTCTATTATTTTTGGCGGCGAAGAATCTACGGCTTTTGGAAAACTGCAAGTCAACGAAGGCAAAGAAACTATAAACGTTTATGTATCTTTTTATGATGCTCCTGCTAATTTAGATAAAGATGATAAAGCAACCTTTAATGCAACTCAGGAAACATTTAATGACGTTGTATCATCCTTGAATGACGATCCCAGATTTTCTGAAATTAGATAAGCGTGTTTTATGAATAATATAAATCTTCAGGTGCTTGTGGCTACAATGAATCGTACCGACGATTCTATTGTCGAGCAAATGAATATATCTTGCAATGCAATTATAGCAAACCAAGCCGACCGCGATGAAGTTACAAGAAGAAAAACTCGGTTTGGAAACGTTACAATGATAACAACGCCTACCGTTGGTGTAGGGATCAACAGAAACATAGCTTTGCTTGCCTCTGATGCGGACATTTTGCTGTTTTCTGACGACGATGTTGTATATAACGATAACATGGCAGATGAAGTGATCAAAGCTTTTCAGAGCAATCCAAAAGCAGATGTTATTATCTTTAGTATGGATATCGTTAGAAACGGTAACGTTACAGAAAAACGACATCTTAAAAATAAGCGGCTTCATGTGTGGAACGCCCTGCGGTATGGTACATACACGATTGCTGCAAGACGTAGCTCGTTAATAAGAAACAATTTAACGTTTAATCAAAATTTTGGCGGCGGATGTCCATTTAGCGCAGGTGAAGATAGCCTTTTCATTAAATCATGCTTTGAACACGGGTTGAAGATATATTCAAACAGTTATGTTCTTGGAACTTGTTGCAAGGATAGTTCTACTTGGTTTAAGGGAAACAATGATAAATACTTTTACGACAAAGGCGTACTTGTTCGTTATCTCTTTCCAAAAACCTCGTATGTTTTTGCTATGTATTTTGCAGTAAACTTCAAAAGAAAAACTGAGGTTGGTGTTTTTCGTCGTATAAAACTGGTTTATTCCGGTGTATGGTCCGGTAAAAAACTAAAACCCTATAAAGAGGGAAAATGAAAGAAACTGTTAAGAAAAAAATCATTATTGTAAACAACAATATGAAGGTCGGCGGAGTACAAAAAAGTCTGTGTAATCTGCTTTGGTCTGTTTATGATGAATACGATGTAACGCTATGTCTTTTTAGTAAACGTGGATCGTATATGAATGAAATTCCTTCGGGAGTTAAGGTTATAGAGAGCAGAGGACCTTTCAGATATTTCGGTATATCACAAGCTGAGTGCAAGAAACACTTTTCAGATAAAGTCAAACGTGGCACTTTAGCTCTTCTTTGTAAGATTTTCGGTAGAAGCAAGATTTTAAAGCTTATGTTAAAATTTGAAAGTGTGATACAAGACGAGTTTGACTGTGCAATTGCTTTTTTACATAACGGTAGAAAGAAATCGTTTTATGGTGGCGTACAAGAATACGTTTTGAAGTGTGTAAAAGCAAATCGAAAAATAGCGTTTCTGCATTGTGACTACGCAAAGTGTGGCGCTAATAACGATAATAATAATTGCACTATTGAGCAATTTGATTTGGTTGCCGCTTGTTCTGAAGGATGTAAAAGCACCTTTGTTTCTGCAATTCCGCGTCTTAAAGAAAAATGCACTACTGTTAGAAATTTTCATAGATATGAAGAAATTTACAAATTAGCTGATAACGATACGATAAATTATGATGTAAATACAATTAATTTATTGATCGTATCAAGACTTTCGCACGAAAAGGGTATTGATCGTGCAATTAACGTATGTGCTGAAGAATATAGAAAAGGGCACAATATAACGCTTCATATTTTGGGTGAGGGACCTATGCGGGGAGAACTCGAAGAATTGGCCGCAAGGCTTAGGATTTCTGATAGAGTGATATTCCATGGTGAGCAAAGTAACCCATACCGATATATGAAAAAAGCTGACATTCTTTTGATGACTTCGTACCACGAAGCAGCGCCGATGGTAATTGATGAAGCTATTTCTTTGGGGCTTCCGGTTCTTACTATGCAGACAACCTCGAGCGATGAAATGGTGAAGGATACTCAAGGCGGTTGGGTGTGTGGAAACAATAGCGAAGCATTTGCGATCACACTTGATAAGCTATTGAATGATTTGAATGCGATCGAACTTATTTCAAATAATCTTAAGAAGCGCATGAACGAACGCAATAATAATGACGCTCTGGCTGCTTTTCGTTATGCTGTAACCGGCGAAAATTTGCAAGTTGATTAATTTATACAATTTGTTCTTATTGATAAATATTCTAAGAAAAGAGGAAAAATCGTGAAAAGAAACGTTTTCAAAAAAGTCCTTTCGTTGACACTGGCGATTATAATGTTGCTATCTGTTTCTCCCACCGTTTATGCGGTTGGAAGCACGACGAATTATGCTGACTTTATGACAAATCTCAAAGTGCTCGAGGGGTACGCTGATGAATATGCTTCGGGTATCTATGGCAAAGACCCCGGAGAACTTGTGCTAAACTTTATACGTACAGGTGTTGAACGTTATCAGGATGATAACTGGGAAACACTTGCCGGTGAGGAAAACACGGGTTTTACCTCTTTTGTAGAACGAAAGGATAAAGATCTTGGCACTAATGCAATGGCTCTTAGAGACATTGTAATCAACGACTTTAAGCTTCCTAACGGTAATAAGGTTGACTTCGGTCATATGTTTGGCTGTATGAATATTTCCTATGTTGCGGCAGGATCTGCTGACCTTTCGGGTTGGGCAGGTGACATCTGTGACTTGCTTCAATATAGTGTAGAACAGCTTAATAGAATCGAAGGCTACAAGGAAGGCGACGTCGAAAAGATGGCGGCTTACGTGTTGGAAGAGTGCTTCGGTGTTGATGCATCCGGCGCGTTTGGTTGGGACGACTTTTGGGGCGATATGGACGCTTATTACCTAGTTTCTGAATATAAGAAAGCAAACGGTGAGGTTAAGTTCAGCGCTCTTATGGAGGAATACTTTACCGACGATCTTAACGATACCGACAGAACTGTTTACTTTATGAACAACCGCTTTGGTGTTGCTGATAATAAAGAAGCAGTTCGTAAAGCGATTTATGAATCTTATTCTACCGACGTAGGTATTAAAATACTTGAATCCAAGCGCGGTCTTTCTTCTTACAATGCGCTTCGCGAAGCTTGCTGCTATGCAGTAGCCGACTATATTTATGAAAATGCGAAGGGTATGCTTATTGAAGGTAATCACGGCAGCGAAGGCCCCGTTAACGGTTACTATACCGTGTTCTCTAACGAACATTCGACTCTTGCGCCCGGTATTACCCAAGATATCAACTATGCACAAACCGCAGACGGAAAGCAGATCGTATATTACGTTGCTACTGTTGACGTAAACCGCGATGACGTTGACCTTATGGTTAACTACAATAATAATAAAGCTCCCGTCGGCTCGAATATCGGTCTCCAAAGAGTTGAGGACCAAGTTGCCGCATTGGTTGAAAATAATAAAGACAAAGAAAACTTCCATCCCATCGTTGCAACCAACGGTGCAGGCTATAACATCACCACCGGTGTTCCTTCGGGCCTTGTGGTTATGAACGGTGTTGAATATTATCCCGTTGGCGCTCCTGCATTTTTCGCTATCCTTGATGATGGCAAGGCGGTTATCGCATCGAAGGATGAATATAACAACTATAAAGACAGAATTAAGGAAGGTATCCAGGGATTTGGTGCGGTTCTCGTTAAGGACGGCAAGATAAACGTTACCAAAACCGCAAACTATACCGCAAACCGCGCAAGCCGTACCGCAATCGGTATTAAAGCAGACGGCTCTGTCGTAATGATGGTTCTCGACGGACGTCAGCTTCCGTTCTCGGCAGGTGGCGCAATGGAAGAAATCGCACAGATTATGCTCGATGCAGGCTGTGTTGATGCAGTAAACCTCGACGGCGGCGGATCTACCACTTATATGTCGAAGCCCGCAGGTAGCGACGATATCAAGGTCGTTAACCGTCCCTCCGACGGATATGCAAGAAGCGTATCTACCTCGCTTGTAGTTGTTTCTACCGCAGCACCCTCGACCGCTTTTGATAGCGCAATCGTCTCCTCGGATTATGATTATATCACCGTAGGTACCTCGATGCATTTTGAAGTTACCGGCGTAAGTAACACGGGTAACGCCGCAGTTATCCCCGAAGGCTCTTATTGGAAAACATCCGATGAAAATATCGGCTATATCGATCCCGAAACAGGCATTTTCACCGCAGTTGCAAACGGAACTGTAACCGTTCAGTACGTTGTTAATGGCGAAGTGAAGGGAAGTAAAGAAATCGGCGTTGTAATTCCTGATGACGTTAAATTTACCGAAGATCACATTACCGCAATTTACGGTGTCCCTAAGGAAATTGGTATATCCTTGTGGTATAATGGTTTCCCGGTTGCATATACAATGATGCAAGATGCTATTATCGTATTTTATGATAACAACGATTTTGTTTCCGATGCAGGTGTTATCGAAGGTTCAAAATTTATTGGTGATGAATCTAAGAATGTTCGAAGTGTTAAAATAAGCGCATTTGTTATAATAGACGACGACTTAATTTTTAGAGTTGCCACCGTAAACTTGTATAAGTCCGATGAAGCTACCTTTGACTTTGAAAATGCTACTCAGGGTAACAGAAAGCTTGCTTGGAACAGAGAAATCGAAAATGCAAAGACTATTGATAATCAATTCTACCGCATTTCCGACCCTGATTCTCCCGTTGTGATCGATTATACGTTTGCGCTTGATATGGCTTCGATCGATTTCCCGACTCAGCTTGAACCCTTGAAATCGATGCTTCCTACACAGATGGAAGGCGCAACGGCTTGGACTTATATGCTTCAGCTTGCTGAACGTGTTTGTACTCAAACTAACGTTACTATTAAAGCTGAATTCAGCAAAGAGCTTGACGTTGATATTTCGGGACTTAAGGTTATTAATGAATATTTCAAGCTTGATAGCGCTAATTTAGATACAAATAACGTCCTTACGTTAAGATGCAATTGGGTCAACCAATCGAAGCCTATTGATGCGACAACTGCAAATCCGCTTTGCATACTTTCGGGTATTAAATGTACTGTTAAGGACACCGCTGCATGGTATAATAACGAGATTATGATTGCAAACAACGGTACCGTTACTTATGAAGTATACCTTGCGGCTTCCTCGCTTTATTCCTTTGCGTCTAATCCCGAAAATCAGGCTAAGTACGGTCTTAAACCCTATATTCACGAGGAAGACTGCCGTAGCGATTTTAGTGACGCAGAAGATGATGAAGTTGGTGTTGCAAACAACGATAAAGGCGCTTATTTCTCCGGTCAATATATGGACTTTGCGGATATCTACGTGCTCAATTCCGAGGTTCTTCAGGGTTGGCAGGAAGAAGGCAGCGATTATTATTACTACGTTGATAATGAACGTTTAACCGGCACTCAGCTTGTTGCCGACAGAAAAGACAGCACCAAGCTTCGTTTCTATGAATTTGATGAAGAAGGTAAGCTTGTTAGCGAACAAGGCGTTACCGGTTTGATCGAATTTAACGGTGATCTTTATTATCCTGCGCTTGGCGTTGTTCGTACCGGTTGGTATGAAATCGATGAAAAGTTTTATTACTTTGATATCAATACCGGTAAAGCTGCCAACGGAAAGGTTACTATAAGAGAAAATAAAAATTCTTGGCAGACTGCCGATTTTGAATACACCTTTGAAGACAACGTGCTTGTAAAAGGTGTTTGGATGAACGATACACAAGGTAAATATTCCGGTTGGCGTTACAGATGGGCGGGCGACTGGATCGTTGGTGAATGGTTCGAGGTTGACGGAAAATGGTATTTCTCAAATAAGAACGAATACGGTTACGTAAGAACCGGATACCAGCATTATATTCCTTCTAAAGAGGATACTACCGTTAACAAATGTTATCTCTTTGATGTACGCGGTGCTTTAAGAACCGATTATAATGGACCTGCTTATATTGAATCAAGAAATGAAATAAGATATTTCAAAGCCGGTTTGCTTTATAGCTCGATTGGCTTTACAAAAGCTGATGACGGTTTTATTTATCACGTTACATACACGGGTGTTGTTAGTGTTTCGACCGAAGTAACCGTTAATGCGGCACAGAGTCACGGATTAGTTTCTGCGGGCACTTATGCAGTTGATAAATACGGCAGATTAACAAAACAGCTCGTTCTTACCGATGATAATGCAATTATTGACAGAACTAATGATAACGTTAATACCGAGGTTATCGGCGGTGTGCTTACCGTTGAAAACGATACCTCTTGTAAGGTCGTTTATAAAGACGGCGACGGTTATGAATCGATCGATTCGATGGAAAACCCCTATGGCGACGGTTATAATTTCGACGTTCCTACCGATACAAAAGAGGTTGAAATTATTATCAATGGCGACGTTAATATCGACGGCGAAATTACCAACGATGACGTTACCGACCTTAGGGATGAAGCTCTTGGAAAGACCGAGGATAACGTAACCGAGCAGGGAATGCTTGTTGGTGACGTTAATGGCGACGGCAAGATAACCGCGCTTGACCTTGCGCTTATTGCCGCAGCAGCAAACGATCCCAACTTTAAACTCGGTTGGTAATATAATCTCTTTAAAAAAATTGTTCCAATCCTCTTGTTGTTCAAGAGGATTGGATACGATCCCATTTTAATTAAAGCGAAAGGAGAAGAAATGAAAATATCACTTGGATTTAAAAAGTTATTGTCATTTATTCTTACTTTTTCAATAATTTTGTCGTTGCTTCCGTCTTTTGCGTTGATTGCTAATGCTGCAAAACAAACTAGTATTTTAGACGAGCAAATTATTATTGACTATTCTCAAGATATTAAAATATCTGGCAATAAAGTTACTTTATCAGCAAAGGCTTCTTCATTCATTGGTACAGCTAGCAAAACAAATACCTTTTATTTCATTAATAACACAGACGATATGATTGAATTAAGTTTTGATTATACCGCTTCTAATTGTACTGGTTTTTCTTGGGGGGGATCTGGAAAAAAATCGTTTGTATTGGACAAAGGTGAGGAAACCGATGCCTTTACAATAACTGCTCAAGCGAGCAGTTTTAGTTCTGTTACAGCTGAATTGATACTTTCAAATGTTTCTGTGAGAATATTAAGAGACTCAGTTGTAACATTTAAGTATAACGAATCGATGGGCG
>JAFYON010000122.1 GCA_017560145.1 Clostridia bacterium
ACCTATGGCCCTCCGATGGCGGTTTCGCCGATAAAGCCCGTGCGCGACGTGGTCGATTACGCTCTTACGCGCATCCCTGCCGAAAAAATACTTTTGGGGATATCAAACTACGGATACGATTTCACTCTGCCCTATATTCAGGGTGTTTCGCGTGCAAGCTCGGTTTCCACAAGGCAGGCGTTTGCGCTCGCGTCGCAAAACGGCGCCGAGATATTCTTTGACGAAAGAGTCCTTGCGCCCTATTTCGATTATACCGACGCCGACGGCAACGCGCATCGCGTCTGGTTCGAGGACGTTCGGTCGATCTCCGCACGATTGCGGCTTATGGCGGAAAAATCGCTTCGCGGTGCTCTTTGGTGGAATCTTAACCGAGAAAACAATCAAAGCCTTATCGCCATAAACGACCTGATAAATTTAAAACCGCTTTTGTTATTCCCAAACACCCCATAAACTGTAAAAAAGGAAAAAACAACACAAAAAATTCGCTTTTGCTTCGACAAGCAACGCTCTTCTTTTTTTGTATAATGGTCAAACCAAAATCAAAAAAGAACGGAAGAGCAAAAATGGAACAAATAAAAACGAAGTCTGCAATAAAAGTCCTGAAAATCAACGTGGTGCCGGCAATAATCGGATTTTTGCTGTCGAGCGCGCACCTTACGGACGCGGTTTTGCCGTTTGGTACGGCTTTGCTTTGCGCCGTGCCGAAGTCGATTCGAAAAAGCTGCTTTTTGGGGGTTCTGCTCGCATCGTTTTTCGACCCTTGCATATTGCTTTCGCTGTTTTGCGCGGTTTATCTTTTTTGTGTTCTTACGGCAAAGGAAAAAAACGGCGGAGTTTTTCTTTACACCCGTATTTTACTGTCGCTTTCGTTAAGCGCTCTGCGCGCGGCTTATATTGCAATAAACGGAATAAACGGCATTAACGATATCTTTGTTCTGCTTGCCGCGGTCATTTCCTATCCCGCGCTTACTTTTGCATTTTACGGCTATTTCGACCGCAAAAGGGAGCTAAGACCGAAAAGATACGATATGGCGCTTCTCGCACTTGCCTTTTCCTTTACTCTCGTGCTTGTTCCGTTTGAAATCGGCAACACCTCGCTTGCCGTGTGTGTTGGCGCGCTGTTCACGCTTTGTGCGGCAAGAACGCGCGGATTCGGGTTTGGCGGCGCTTGCGGAATAATTTGCGGAATCGCTTGCGGCGGCGAGGCAATGGGCGCTTTTGGAGTTTTGGGTATGGCTTACGGTCTGCTTGCCACCGAGATCGAGCCGCTTGCGCTCGTGCTTTCCTATATGCTCGCCGTCAGCGGATATTTTTATCTTTCGGGCGGCGAAGGCGTTGCCGCGTTTGCAGTTCTGCTTTTGGGGGTATACGTTGTCTTTGCGCTTTTCCGCAAGAGGCTTCCCATTCACCGCACCGCCGTTGCGACCGCCGAAAAGCGCGCGCACGATCGCCGCATTTCGCGCTATGCCGCCGCATTTTCTTCGCTTTCGTCGCTTTTTTATACCGTTTCGGACAGTACGGCGGAAACAAAGATCACCGACCTTAACCAAAAAATCGTCGGTTGTGTCGAAAACCATTGCTCGAGATGTAACGGCTGCGAGCTTGACAAAAGCGAGGTAAGCAACTTTTTCACAAGCGAAATAAGGCGCACGGGTGTTGCCGCCTATTCACGCATACCCACCCACATAAGCTCGCGGTGTCCGAACGTCTGCGCAATGGCAAGAGAGATAAACAATATCCAAACAAGCCGCGCGCGTGAGGGCGAAAAGGGCTTAAAGCAGATGGCAGACGAATATTCGGCGTTTTCCTCGATATTGATCGACGCTGCGAAAAAGCAGGACGAAAATTCCAAAACCGACAAAAGCCTTGCAAAGGATATAAAGACGTCGCTTGCTTCTCTCGGCGTTGAATCCGACGGGGTCAAGGTCGTTGGCGCCCGTCTGCGCGAGGTGACGGTCTTCGGCGTCAAGCCCGACAAAATAAAAGCGTCTCCCAACGAGATCGCCCAAGCAGTTGCAAGCGAGCTTAAAACCTCTGTTTCGGCGCCCGATATCGTTCTGCACGACGGTTATCATCTTATGAAGCTTCATTCAATCCCAAGCTTCCGCGTTGAATGTGCCAAGATATCCGAGGCAAAGGAAAACGAAAGCGTTTGCGGCGATACCGTAAGCGTTTTCGAAAACGAGGATAAATATTTTTACTGTCTTGTTTCGGACGGTATGGGAAGCGGCAGAGATGCGGCACTCACAAGCCGTCTTGCTGCAATAATGCTCGAAAAGCTTTTGTCGGTGGGCGCCGAAAAGGAAAGCGCAATAAAGCTGCTGAACAAGGCGCTTGTCGAAAAGCAGGAGGAGATCTTTGCAACCGTCGATCTGCTCGAGCTCGACCGCATAAATTCCCGTGCAACGCTTATAAAGGCGGGCGCGGCACCAACCCTGCTTATCCGCAACGGCAAAACGACCGTTATCGAATCGCGCACGCCGCCGGCAGGAATAATGCGAAACGTTATTGCCGAAAAAAAGAGCTTTCCGCTTTTAAAGGGCGATATGATAGTGATGCTCAGCGACGGGATTTTGCAAACGGGAAGTGAAAGACCGATACTACCCGAAAAGGGTCTGCCCCCGATGCCGTCTGCGCGCGCACTCGCCTCGAAAATAATCCGCGAGGCGCGAAAAAGCTGTGAAACCGCCGATGATATGTCGGTTTGCGTACTGAGGATATATTGAC
>JAFYON010000014.1 GCA_017560145.1 Clostridia bacterium
AAATATATCTCAAGAAATATTCGCAAATTATCTTGGCGTTTCTTTTCAAGCTGTTTCAAAATGGGAAAATGGAAACACTATGCCTGATGTAACATTGATTCCTGCGATTGCTTCATTCTTTGGTGTTTCCACCGACGAGCTTTTTGACTTTAATCTTTACGAGGTCGAGAAAAATGTTGAAGCTATTGTTGACGAATACAGCAAGCATTGGGATGCCGACAAGGCAAAGGCAGAGCAGGTTATACGCGACGGATTGAAAAAGTATCCGGGCAATGATATTCTTTTGAATTGCTTGATAGGTGTTATATCTGAATTGGGCAAAAATGACGAAGTAATTACAATCGGCAAAGCACTTGTTGGAAGCACAAAATATGACGACGTGCGTTTTGATGCTTATCGTATTATGGCAGAAGCATACAAGGCAAAGGGTGAATATCAATTAGCAAAAGACGCTATTGAACATATTCCTGAAATATATTTTTCAAAGCTTGGTGTGGCAGCACATCTTCTTGACGGCGAAGAAATGTACGAAGCTGCGCAAAAACAAAAAAACATTTCTGCCGATGACTTGATAGATATGTTAATCATAATCGGAAAGCACTTGAAAGAAAACGGCGAAACAGAAAAAGCCAATACTCAACTGAAAATCGCTCAAAAGATAATCAATGCTTTCGAAGAAGATTTTGTTGAAACAAAATACTTCAAATCAACGATTTACGAAAATACAAGCGAACAACGTAAAGAAATTGAACAGCTGTTAAACTAATAATTCAAAGCTCCACTTTTTCGTGGAGCCTTCTCTTTTTCTATTGCGTACCAACTATTTCCTCTCACAGCGAGAACGCATCGGTTAGTCCGTTAAGTCGGGTGGTGTCCTTTTTTACATAGCACGTTGCGAGTTGGACAATACACATATTGCGGTTGCAAAGCAAAACAGCTTATGATATAATGTATCGGCAGACGTACAATCGGACGGAGGTGCTAATATGGACTATACAAAACCGCTTAAATATCACTACAGACCGAAAAAGGGTTGGATGAATGACCCGAACGGGCTTGTTTATTTCAAAGGGTATTATCACGCGTTTTATCAGCACGCGCCGAATCACGAGATCCCTTGGCAGGAGCCGATGCATTGGGGGCACGCGCGGACGAAGGATTTCCTTGAATGGGAGGAATTGCCGATAGCGTTGACGCCCGATACGCCCTATGACAAAAGCGGATGCTGGTCGGGTACGGCGATAGTGAAGGATGACAAGCTTTATCTGTTTTATGCGGGAATTACTGCAGAATCTGTCATCGCCGTTGCGGTGTCCGAGGACGGCGTTAATTTCGAAAAATACGGCGGAAACCCCGTGATATCGACCTTCCCGCCCGAGGGTGGGCCCGATTTCCGCGACCCTGCGGTGTGCTGTATCGACGGAATATATTATTGCGTGGTAGCTTCGGGGCATCCGCAAACGAAAACCGCGCGTTTGCTTTTGTACCGCAGTGAGGACTTGCTTAATTGGGAGTTTCAATCGGTTTTGGGCGAGTGGGAGGCGGCTAAATATGCCGAATGTCCCTCGATCGTGCCGCTTGGCGGCAAAAAATGCCTGCTTGCGACCTCGGTCTGCAATCTCGATGAAACGCACTTCTTTCAAATAATGATCGGAACGCTTGAAAACGGCGTTTTCACTCCCGAGCTTTCCGACCGATTTGACAAGGGCCCCGATCAATATGCAGGTCAGGCGTTTGCTTCGGCAGACGGCGAACCGCTTTTGATGACTTGGATCCCCGGCTGGAGCTATTCGGGCTTTGTAAAAGGGAAGGACGTGGGGTGTTTATCTATTCCGCGCGAGATAGCAATCGAGAACGGCCATATTTGCGGCAGACCCGCAAGGGCGGTTGCGCATCTGCTTAAAAGCGAGGATGATGCCGTTAAGATTACCGCCGACGGCTTTGTTGTAGAAAGGAAAATGCGCCCGGATCTTGTTCACAAGGGCATTGTGAACGATTTGAAGATCCTGCGCGACGAATATATTTTGGAAATTTTCGTCAACGGCGGCGAAACGGTCTATTCGTTGCTGTTGTGTTAAAATCTATGGAGGGAAATATGAAAAGAAGAATTTCTGCGTTGCTTATGTCACTTATAATGGTGCTTGGAGCATCGGGCGGATTTCACGCTATGGCGGAGGACAACACGAGGGTTTATCAAATAGATTCGGTTAACGGCACCCGTTGGGCAGACTATTTGTGCGTGTATAAGGACAGAGCAACTACCGCCCAAAACGAATGGGGCGAAAACGTGATAGTCGATGCCGATGGCAAGGTTGTCGAAAAGATTCCCGGTGGTGATCAACGCGGAAAGGATCTTGCCATTCCCGCGGGCGGTATGGTGGTTTCGGGCACAGGCGATATCGGAAAGGAAATGTATGCGAGCGTCGAGGTTGGCGATAACGCATATTTCGACGAATACGGAATGCGCGTGCTGTTTTCGAAGGGTGTGATCAATCCCTTTTACAAGGAAACCATAAATTTCACGGGCTATAATCAAATCAGATATTCAAAAACCCTTATCGTATATAACAAATCGGGCGAGCGTACCGGCACCAACGGATACGGATACGAGGCTTGCGTAGATAAAAACGGTGTGATTATTTCATCGGGCGGCAACGACAGCATCGTTCCCGAGGGCGGCTTTGTCGTTTCTGCAATCGAGCCCGAGGATAGAGCGTTCTTGAAAGCGTTTTTTATCGTTGGCGCGAAATGTACCGTTTCCAATATGACGTTGACCGTCGAATATAACGAGGAAATGCTCGGCGCAACGGTCAAGGGCGAGCTTGAAGATGCATATGTAGAGCTCGAAGCCGCAAAGCTCGAATACCGTCTTGTCGATTTTGACACTGCAAAAGCCGAGCTTGATAAGCTTGCCGAAAGAAAAATAACAACGCTTGCCGAACGCGATGGGACGATCAATATGATAAAAGAGGTTCGCCGTTCGCTTATCGAGACTCGCGACGTCGAAACGAGAGCCGTTTGGTACGTTCCTCTTGAAAGAAATGCATCGCAAATCGAAAAAACCGTTAAAAGGATGGCGGAGCTTGGTATTAATCAGCTTTGTCTTGGCGTAAGCAACGGATATAAAACGTTTCTTCCTCTTCCCGAGGATATGCCTTTTAAACAGGACACTATGGTTCGAAAAATCGATCTTTTGCAGGAATATATCGATAACTGCAAGAAATACGGAATCGAGCTTGTGCTTTCGGTGTCGGTGTTCGGCGCTAATGTCGATGATAACACAAAGCCGGAATGGTTAACGGTTTCGAACGGCAAGGGCGAAAGCGATATTAAATTCTATTCCCCCGCAAATAATGAGTTCCGCGAATATTTCAAAAAATACGTTGAATTTATAATCGAAAATTACGATATCGACGGTATTCAATGGGACTATATAAGATACGAGGGCTGTTACGGGGGCGTTGATTTCGGGTACGACGAAGCATCGAAAAAGCTTTTTGCAGAAACGACGGGATTGTCCGAATCGGTCGTTGATCAAATAGGCGCACAGCTTCAAGCTCATCCTAATTGGACGGCTTGGACAGAGTTCAAAATAGGGCTTATCGACAGCATGGTCGAGGAATTAAGTGCGCTTGTCTGCGAAAAGCGTCCCGACCTGTACGTTACCGCTTGCATAGCAAACGATACCACGCGAGATATGTATTTCCAAGACAGCACCACTTGGCTCGAAAATAACTGGGTGGACGGCGTTTATCCGATGTCCTATGCCCAAGGCATTATGGCGAGTGCGACCGAGAAATTCAAGGGATATATAACCGATTCGACCTATCTTGTTATGGGCAACGGCGCTTATTTGTCGTACACGCTCGATGAAATGTATTTGCAAGCTCGCGATTCTGCTCTTTACGGCGCGGACGGTATTGCCTTCTTCGAATGGGGAGCTTACGTCGACCATCAATATGGCGAAGCGTTTGCGGAAAGCATTTATAAAAACAAAGCAATATCCTTTACCGCGAACGAAAGCGAAGCGATAAAGCTTCTCGTTAAACGTGCAGAGGAAAGATTTGCAACCTTTGTCGGCGAAACCGAAGCGTTTAACGATACAAGTGACATTTCCGCATTGAAGGACAGCTTGATTGCGAAATATCCATATGATGAAAAGCTTTATCAAGATATTGATCTTGCTTTAAGAATCGAGCGATTTTCGAGGGAAGAATATAAATCCGCATACGAAGGCGTCAATAAAGGCGAAGGCGACGCGGATGAAACCACTGATGAAGCCACGTCCGAAGGCGAATCGGTCGGGAGCTCCGATGAAAAAGGCGGCTTTTCGTGGTGGGCGGTGTTCGTATCGCTTGGCGCAGCAGTAGTTGTTTTGGCAATTATTTTGGTTTTGAAAAGAAAAAAATAATATGAAATTATACGCACCGAAATATTATAATCAATTTAAATGCATCGCCGATAAGTGCGAGCATAGCTGCTGTATCGGTTGGGAGATAGACGTCGATCCCGAAACGCTTGAAAAATACAAGGCGCTTGAATGCGGATACGGCAAAAGCATAAACGATAGCATTTCGTTTGACGGCGACGCGCACTTTAAGCTTTGCGCGCACGACAGATGTCCGCATCTTGACGAGCGCGGACTTTGCAAAATCATTCTCAACTTTGGCGAGGATTATCTTTGCAATATCTGTCGCGAGCATCCGCGGTTTTACAATTATACCGATATTGCCGAGGTGGGGTTGGGTATGTCCTGCCGAGAGGCGGCAAGATTGGTGCTTTCTTCAACCGATTACGCAAAAACCGAGGAGATCGGCAACGTCGACGGCAAGAAGGCCGAGCTGACCTTCAACGGTCGCGTCGAACGAGAGAGAGTATACTCGATATTGCAAAACGACGGGATCGCTTATTGCGACAAATTACAAAAAGTTCATTCCGAGTATGAAATCGAGCTTCTTGACGATGCATTTTATATCGATTTGCTGAGCGAGCTTGAATATTTGGACGAATCGCACCGCGAGCTTTTTATGAATTATTCTGCGGACAAGCGCGCCGTTGGAACGGAAGCGTATCTCGAAAGAGCGCTTGCCTATTTCGTTTATCGCCATTGCACCGAAGCGCTTGATTTCGAGGACTTTCGTGCAAGACTGGCGTTTTGTCTGTTCTGCGAGCGCTTGCTTTCGTCGCTTGCCGTGTCGCAGGGTGTTTGCGATTTAAACGGAATGGCGACCTTGGCGAGTATTATTTCGGAGGAGATCGAATATTCCGAGAATAACACCGAAAGTCTTACCTACTAAGCGTTTGCGACTGAAAATAAGATAAAAGATTAAAAAACGGAGGAACTTTATGAAAAAGCAAATTATTTCCAAGCTCCTTATATTTGTATTGGCCGCGCTTTTGTGTGCACAGGCATTTTCGGCTTTCGCATTTGCGGAAGAAAAGGACGGAAGCGAGCCGATAATCGTTGTTGCCGGCAGTGACTTTCAGGCGGAAACCCGTGAAGAGGGACTCGGTAACGTAAAGAAGATCATCACGAGCATCAAACGTGGCGGATACGATCATCTCGACGGCTTTTTGTTCTGCGGTGACTATAGCAGAGAATACAGCAAGATGGATGCCGAGATAGCCGCGCTCAAAAATACCGTTATGACCGAATTTGGCAAAGAAACCGACGAGAATATGGTGTTTTTAAAGGGTAACCACGATCCGAACACCTCGTCAGGTTTGGCAAAAAGCGGCGCTAACGACAGCGAGCATTACGGCGTTTTCGTTATCAACGAAACCGATTATATGTGGTATAACAAGTCGGAGATAATTATCAAAAACATTGCGAAAAAATTGGATAGCTATCTTAAGGAAAAGAGCGAAAACGGCTATGATAAGCCGATTTTCGTTGCATCGCACCTTTCGCTTGCATATTCGAAGCGTACCCATAAAGATGGCGACGGAAAATTCGCAAAGCATATCTTTGACGTGCTCAACAAGTACGGCGAAAGTCTGAACATTATCTTTATGTACGGACATAATCACAACAACACTTACGATAATTACGTTGGCGGCACGACCGTATATCTTACGAAGGGCGATGAGATATTCATCAGCAAGCTTGGCGAGCAGACTGCAACGCCCGAAAAGTATACTCTTAACTTCACCTATCTTAACGCAGGCTACGTAAGCTCGCCCTACTGCCTTAACAACGAGATCTCGATGACTGTTTTTGAAATAACCGATAACGAGGTGGTTGTTAAGCGCTTTAACGATACGAAGCAGATCGCACTTAAAACAAAGGGCGAATGGACAAAGGATTTCGACGAAACCGCAGAATTTTACGGCACCGACGATTCCTATCTTCTTACCGAATACAAGGGAAGTGATTACGTTGGCTTGGGTGCGAGCGATAACAGTATTGAGGTTATCTCCAAAAAGCTCAAAAAGCTTAAGGCAACTATAAGCTCCGAAAATAAAAATTCCGATGTCTACACCGCGTATACAATGCTCGGACTTGAAGGCGAGGGCTATACCGCAGGCGAAGAGGCGTTGATAAAAATGGCTCTTCCCGAGGGATTCAATGCAAAGCTTCCCGTGTTTATCAAGGTGGGCGATGCCGCTGAATATACCGTTGTAACCCCCGAAAACGGCAGATTGGTGTTTGAAACCGATAAGCTCGGCGCGATCGAGCTTGTTCAAACCAAAAAGTTTTCCGTGGGAAAGGGCGTTTCGGCGTACTGCTTTGAAAGCTTCGGCACGGTCGAGGCAGGAGAATCCGCACAAAGCGCGGTTCTCGGCAAGATCTATCTCGTTTCGAACTATAAGGTCGAGATCGCGGACGTTACCGCTTCGATGCTCAAGGATAAAAACGGAAATCCCGTTGCAATGACCAAGGGAACCTATACCGACCTTGACGTTTACAGAGACGATGACGTGATATTCAGCGGATATACCTTAACGGTTACCGCAGGCGAGCCCGTGGCAACCGAGGGCGAAACCTCTTACGTTTTGATAATCTGCATTGCTTCGGCGGTTGTAGTTGCTTTGGCAATCGTTGTAGCAGTAGTGATCATCAAACGCAAAAAGCAGGCAAAATAATCTGATTGAAGGACTTTTGATATGTTCGATGCAAGGAAAATCAAGGACGAATGCGTTTCGTGGATAAGAGCGTTTTTCGAGGAAAACGGCAAGGACTGTAACGCGGTAATAGGCATTTCGGGCGGCAAGGACAGCTCGGTCGCGGCGGCGCTTTGCGTTGCGGCGCTCGGCAAGGAGCGCGTTATCGGCGTGCTTATGCCGCAAGGCGATCAGCATGATATCGACAAGGCGTTCCTGCTCGTGAATCATCTTGGAATAAAGCATTACGTCGTTAATATAAAGGATGCCGTCGAGGGCGTTATAAGCAATCTGCCTTTGGAGGTGGCGCTTACCGCTCAGGCAAAAATGAATCTCCCCCCAAGAATTCGTATGTCGACGCTTTACGCCGTTTCGCAAAGCTGCAACGGACGCGTTTGCAACACCTGCAACCTTTCGGAGGATTGGGTGGGTTATTCAACAAGATACGGCGATTCGGTCGGCGATTTCAGCCCGATGTCCTATCTGACGGTTACCGAGGTCAAGGCGATCGGCAGGGAATTGGGATTGCCCGACGAGCTTGTGAACAAGGTGCCTATCGATGGGCTTTGCGGCAAGACCGACGAGGAAAATTTGGGCTTTACCTATGATACGCTCGATAAATACATTCGCACCGGCATTATCGACGACGGGGAAACAAAAAAGCGTATCGACGCTATGCACGAGCGGAATCTCTTTAAATTGCAGCTGATGCCCGTGTTTAAGCCCGAAATATTGACGTAAAAATGCAAAATCCTATTTACTTTTGTATTTAAATAAGTTATAATGGATTGATTTTGAATATACATCAAAAATAAGGAGTGTCATTTTAATGAAACTTTCACCTCTTCAAATTGCAAGATACCAATATGCACCCAAATTGCCCGGTATGCTCAGAAACGGCATTTCCGAAATTTGCGTGAAGAACGGCGCACCTACCGAAAGCGTAGCTGATCAGGAAAAGATCAAGGCGTTGTTCCCCAACACCTACGGTAAAAACGAAATCACCTTCCAGAAGGGTGCCAACACCGCTGAAGCTAAGACTCAGAAGGTCGGCGTTATCCTTTCGGGCGGTCAGGCTCCCGGCGGACACAACGTTATCTGCGGCTTGTACGACGCTGTGAAGGCAACCGATAAGGACAACGTTCTTTACGGCTTCAAGGGCGGCCCCTCCGGCCTTTTGGAAGACGACTATATCATTTTCGACGACGAATATATCAATCAGTACCGCAATACCGGCGGCTTTGATATCATCGGCTCCGGCAGAACCAAGCTCGAAACCGAAGAACAGTTCGCTATCGTTGCAGAGGTTTGCAAGAAGCACGGTATTAACGCTATCGTAATCATCGGCGGCGATGACTCCAACACCAACGCGGCTGTTTTGGCAGAATACTTTGCGGCTAACAACGCAGGCGTTCAGGTTATCGGCTGTCCCAAGACCATCGACGGCGACCTTAAGAACGAGGATATCGAATGCTCCTTCGGCTTCGATACCGCTACCAAGACCTACAGCGAAATTATCGGTAACATCGAGCGCGACGCTAACTCCGCAAAGAAGTACTGGCACTTCGTTAAGGTTATGGGCCGTTCCGCTTCTCACGTTGCACTTGAATGTGCACTTCAGACCCGTCCCAACATCTGCTTGGTAGGTGAAGAGGTTGCGGCTAAGAAGATGTCTATGGCTCAGATCGCTGACTATATCGCAGATTCCGTTGCTATCCGCGCTTCCAAGGGCTGGAACTTCGGTGTTGCAATCATTCCCGAAGGTATTGTTGAATTCGTTCCCGAATTCTCGGTTCTCATTGCAGAGATCAACGAGCTCCTCGCGGGCGAAAAGACCGATGCATTCAACGCTCTTCCCACTTGGGATGCTAAGTATGCATTCATCGAAGCAGGTCTTACCAAGGAATCGATGGCAGTATTTGCGATTCTTCCTCAGTCCATCCAGCAGCAGCTCTTCCTCGAACGCGATCCTCACGGCAACGTTCAGGTTTCCCTTATCGAATCCGAAAAGCTCTTCTCTGCACTCGTAGCAGACAATCTTAAGGCTCGTAAGGCTGCAGGCACCTACAACGGCAAGTTCTCGGCTCTCCACCACTTCCTTGGGTACGAAGGCCGCTGCGCATTCCCCTCGAACTTCGACGCTGACTACTGCTACTCTCTCGGCTACAACGCATTTATGCTTATCCAATACGGCTACACCGGCTACCTTTCCAAGGTTTCCAACCTCAGCAATCCCGCTGAAGAATGGGTTGCAGGCGGTATGCCCATGACCAAGATGATGAACATCGAAAGAAGACACGGTAAGGACAAGCCCGTTATCCGCAAGGCTCTTGTTGAATTGGACGGCGCTCCCTTTAAGTTCTTCGCTGAAAACCGCGCTGAATGGGCAGAAAACACCTGCTTCGTTTACCCCGGTGCTATTCAGTACTTCGGCCCGACCGAGGTTTGCGATGCAACCACCGTTACCTTGGCTCTCGAGCAAGGCAAATAATTTTTAAAGCAAAAAGCACTGCCCTTGGCGGTGCTTTTTTGTCGCTCAAAAACGCGCGTGCATATAATTATGTAGAGTTTACCATGTGAAAATTTGACAAATAACCGATTTTGGAGTTTTTTGTATTGACAAAGCGTGCTGAATTCAGTATAATGGTGTCATTATGATATAGTAGTATGGTTATCTATGCCCGTTTTTGGCTTGGAGTGAAAAAACGGTTCGTTTTTTGCTTTAAAGGCGCCGCAAGGCGGCTAAAAGGCTTTGTTGGGCAGATAATTGCACCGGTGAACTATGGGTTATAAAAAATACATAAAGGATTACCGTAAGGATTTTATTATAAAGCCTAACGGAAAGCCCGGAGTTACGGCAACCTATATCGGTAAATACTTTAAATTTACCGCAAGCGACGAGCAGTTAAAGAAAACGCGACTTGCTTTTACTTTGCTTTCCGCGTTTGCATTGGTTTGCTGTTTGGTTCCGCTTTTGTTTAATACCGAAGCGACGCATCAACTTTATGTTTCGTTACCAACGGTTATCACGCTTTTTCCGTTGGCGCATTTGCTTATGGGCGTTGCGAATCTCTATTTGAAAAAGGCTCCGCTTATCAGAGAATTCCGAGATAAGACAGAGGGCAGGGTAAAGGTCAATTCCGCCGCAACGGGCTGCTTCCTCGCGGTAAGCGCGGTTGCACGGTTGGTCTACTGCATTATATTTGCCTTTACCGCATCCGATATCGTTTCGATAATTCTTTCGGCGATCGGCTCCGCTTGCGCGTGGTATATTTTTGCAAGACGCGGCCTTATCGCGACGGAGGAATGCCAAACGGCGGACGAGGATTAAAGATTTTTATTTGCGTAAAAGCGCATTAAAAATAAAAAACTTAAAACAATATTTTTTCAGGAGGAAATCACCATGAAAAACAGCATCAGATTGTTGGCATTACTTCTCGTTTTAGTAATGACTATTTCTGTTGTTGCTTGTACTGAAGAACCTGCTGAGTCTTCCGCGACTGAAAGCAGCACCGCAGATACAAGCACCGAAACCAGCACTGACGACAAAGCTGATTTGGACGCTGTAAGCGACAAAAAGGCTCCCACTCCCACGATCCCCGAATATAACGGCGGCGAAACTCTCGTTGTAGGTTACGACACCTTCTCCGAAAAGTTCAGCCCCTTCTTCGCTACCACTGCTTACGACCAGGACGCAGCAGGTATGACTCAGGTTGGTCTTCTTACCACCGACCGCGAAGGTAACGTTATCCTTAAGGGTATCGAAGGCGAAACCAACAAGTTCAACGGCACCGACTATCTCTATACCGGTATCGCTGACTGCACCATCACCAAGAACGAAGATGGTACCATCACTTACGAATTCAAGCTTCGTGAAGACGTATTCTTCTCTGACGGCGTTAACCTCACCGCAGACGACGTAATCTTCTCGATGTACGTTCTTTCTGACCCCACCTATGATGGCTCCAGCACCTTCTATGCTCTTCCCATCGCAGGTATGGAAGAATACAGAAGCGGTATGTCCTCCCTCATCAAGATCCTTCTTGCTGACGGTCCCGACAAGACCAGCGAATTCTACACCGCTGATCAGGCTACCTACTTCTGGACTGCTTTCGAAGCAGCAGGTCTTAAGTTCGCTACCGGCATCCTCGATGACATCATCGCAGTATACGGCGCAGCTTACGGCGTTTCCGACTACGCAGGCGCAGCAGGTCTCTGGGGTTATTCCGACGTTACCACCGCAGAAGATTTCTGGGCAGCTATGAAGGAAAACTATGGCTACGATATCTCTGACGACGGCCTCAACTACGAAGCATTCAACGAATCCATCGTAGACCTCCTCAACGCTGAACTCGGCGACAAGGCTAACGAATACGCAGCAGGTGTTGTTACCGGCGATTCCGCAGCTAACATTTCCGGTATTGAAAAGACCGGTATGTACTCCCTCAAGGTTACTCTCGAAGAGTTTGACGCTGTAGCTATTTACCAGCTCGGCCTCACCGTTGCTCCTCTCCACTACTACGGTAGCAGAGATGCATACAAGTACAGCGAAAACAAGTTCGGCTTCACCAAGGGCGACCTCTCCGGCGTTAAGTCGAAGACCACCAAGCCCCTCGGCGCAGGCGCTTACAAGTTTGTTAAGTTCGAAAACGGCGTAGTTAACTACGAACGTAACGAATACTACTTCAAGGGCTGCCCCAAGATCAAGTACATCAACTTCCAGGAAACCGACGCAGGTAACAAGTTTGCAGGCGTACAGGCAGGCACCTTTGATATCACCGACCCCAACTTCGATACTCCTACCGTAGAAGCTATCAAGGAAGCTAACGGCGGCGAACTCTCCGGCAACAAGATCACCACTTACACCGTTGATAACCTCGGTTACGGTTACATCGGTATCTGCGCTAACACCGTTAAGGTTGGCAACGAAAAGGATTCCG
>JAFYON010000123.1 GCA_017560145.1 Clostridia bacterium
AACGACCTTTTTGCCTGCAACGATAAGGTTAGTGGTGCGGTTAATACCGTCCCAAACCGATTGACCCGTGCCGTAACGGTTGTCGAAAAGATGCTTGCAGTCTGCATCGTTTACCAAAACCATCGGGAATTCCAAAATACCCTCGCGCGCCATAGCGTGCAAGCGGATGATGCCTGTTGTGGTTTCTTCGCATCCGCCGATAACGTCGGGAAGAAGCTCGCGGTATTTGGTGTGGATAAGGTTTACCAACTCGCCGCCATCGTCGATGATAATGTTGGGTCTGCCCTCTGCGATAACGCGCGAGGTGTGCGCTTCATATTCCTCGTCGGTACAGCCGTGCCAAGCGTAAACGTTAAGTCCGCCGTGCACCAAAGCCGCCGCAACGTCGTCTTGGGTGGAAAGGGGGTTCGAGCCGGTAATATACATTTCTGCGCCGCCCGAAGCAAGAACACGGCAAAGATATGCGGTTTTTGCTTCAAGATGCACCGAAAGTGCAACGCGAAGTCCCGAGAAGGGCTTGGTCTTGCTGAATTCCTCTTCGATACCGCGAAGAAGATCCATATTGCTCTTTACCCATTGAATTTTAGTTTCTCCGCTTTCCCAAAGCGAAATATCCTTAATATCGTAAGACATATCCTTTACTCCTTAATTGTCAAGAAAGTTGACGATTTTGTTTATGTTGTAATAAAGCTGTTCGGTGTCGATGGTGAGCAGCTCCTTGTTCTTCATAACGACTTTGCCGTCGATAATGAGCGTGTCGGTTTCGCTGCCGTCACAGCAATAGCAGATAGCGGCGTAATAGTTGCGAAGCGGTATCATCTGGGGAACGTCGGTATCGATAAGCGCGATATCCGCCGCCCAGCCCTCCTCGATTTTGCCAAGCTTGTCAAAGCCAAGCGCTTTCGCGCCGTTGACCGTTGCGAAATCGATCGCTTTTTTCGCGGGGATCGCCGTCGAGTCGTAATTTGTGCCCTTGTGGAGAAGGGTCATATAATTAAGCTCGGAGAACATATTAAGCGAATTGTTCGAAGCCGCCGAATCGGTACCGATACAAACGTTTACGCCTGCTTGGTCAAGCTGATAAATAGGCGAGATGCCGTTGCCGAGCTTGAGGTTGGATTTCGGATTGGATGCAACCGAAACGCCGTATTTCGCAAGGATCGAAATATCGTTTTCGGTAAGCTGAACGCAGTGCGCGGCAAGAGTCTTGTTTTCAAAAAGACCGAGCGATGCAACGTATTCGGTCGGGGTACAGCCGTTATCGCGCATACAGTCGGAAAATTCAGCCTTGCTTTCCGAAAGGTGAATGTTAAGACCGAGATTCAAGCGCTTTGCTTCCTCGGAGATCTTAAGCAGATATTCCTTGTCACAGGTATAGATAGCGTGGGGAGCAAGCATAAACTTAACGTTCTTCGCGTGCTTCCATTCCTCGATCTCCTTGAACTGATCGTCAAGTCTCTTCTGACCGCCCTCGCTTCCGACAAGTCCGCGCGAAACGACTGCGCGCATACCGCAATCAACCGCCGCGCGTGCGGAATTACCGGGGAAGAGGTGCATATCGCAGAAGGTCGCACAGCCGCGCTTCATCATTTCCGCGCAGGAAAGAAGCGAGCCCCAATATGCCTGTTCGCCGTCAAGACGGTCCTCCTTGGGCATAACGCCGTTGAAGAGCCATTCCATAAAGGGAAGATCGTCCGCCGCGTTGCGAAGCGTGGACATATACATGTGAGTGTGCGCGTTGACAAACGCGGGCATTGCCAAACGGTTTTTTCCGTCGATGGTTTCGTCCGCAACGAAATCGTCGCCGACGTTGCCGATTTTTGCAATAATGCCGTCGGAAATGGCGATGTCCGTCGTTTTAAGCTTGTCGCCATCGGGCAAAATTACGTTTTTGATAAGAAGATTCATTCAAAAACCTCCGTAAATAACACAAAAAATAATCACAAATGTCATACATTTTACATTATACTATGGAATTTACGGAAAATCAAGAAAAAAGGTTGATAATATAAACATTTGGTGATATAATTAACCGAATATTTATGACTTCAGGAAATCAGGTGTTAATAATGTATAAAATAGTTGCCAAGGAATCCTTGAATCCCACCGTTTCGAAGATGGTAATTTCGGCGCCCGCTATTGCAAAAAAGGCAGAGCCCGGTCAGTTTATTATCCTTCGTGTCGATGAAGAGGGCGAAAGAATTCCTCTTACCATTGCGGATTTTGACCGCGAAAACGGTACCGTTACCATTATCTATCAGATCGTCGGCGGCACCACCAAGGCGCTCGATGCCAAAAAAGAGGGTGAATATATCTGCGACTTCGTAGGTCCTCTCGGCAAGGCTACCGAAACCGACGGCATCAAAAAGGTTGCCGTTATCGGCGGCGGCGTTGGCTGTGCGATCGCGCTCCCCGTTGCAAAGAAGCTTCACGAGCTCGGCGCAGAGGTTCATTCTGTCGTAGGCTTCCGTAACAAGGATCTCGTTATCCTTCAAAAGGAATTTACCGAATACAGCGATAAATATCTTATTATGACCGACGACGGCTCTATCGGCGAAAAGGGTCTTGTTACCGACGCGCTCAAGAAGCTTATCGAAAGCGGCGAAAAATATGACGAGGTCATCGCCATCGGTCCGCTTATTATGATGAAGTTCGTTTGCAAGCTCACCAAGGAATACGGCATCAAAACCACCGTCAGCATGAACCCCATTATGATCGACGGAACGGGTATGTGCGGCGGTTGCCGTCTTACCGTTGGCGGTAAGGTTAAATTTGCCTGTGTTGACGGCCCCGATTTCGACGGACACGAGGTCGATTTCGACGAGGCAATGGACCGCGGCTCGATGTACCGCGATTTCGAGCGTCACAGCTATGAAGAAACCTGCAATCTTTTGAACAAATCGGTTGAAGCCTAAGAAAGGGGAAACGAAAAATGCCTAATATGTCATTGAAAAAGAACGAAATGCCCCATCAGGCACCCGAGGTTCGCGCACGCAATTTCAAGGAGGTTGCGCTCGGCTATACCGCAGAGCAGGCAATCGACGAGGCAAAGCGTTGCCTTAACTGCAAAAACCGTCCCTGTGTTTCGGGTTGCCCCGTAAACATCGCAATCCCCGAATTTATCGCGCTTGTTGCAGAGGGCGATTTCGAGGGCGCATATAACGTTATCACCCGTCAAAGCTCGCTTCCTGCGGTTTGCGGCAGAGTTTGCCCTCAGGAAACCCAGTGCGAAAGCAAATGTGTTCGCGGTATCAAGGGCGAGCCCGTTGCTATCGGCAGACTCGAGCGCTTCGTTGCCGACTGGCACAACGCTAATTGCAGCACTCTTCCCGTCGCTCCCGAAAGCAACGGCCACAAGGTTGCGGTTATCGGCTCGGGACCTTCGGGCTTGGCTTGTGCAGGCGACCTTGCGAAAAAGGGCTATTCCGTAACCGTTTTCGAAGCACTCCACGTTGCAGGCGGCGTTCTTGTTTACGGTATTCCCGAATTCCGTCTTCCCAAGGCGATCGTTGCAAAGGAAATCGAAACACTCAAGGCTCTTGGTGTTGAAATAAAGACTAACTACGTCGTTGGTAAAACCATTTCCATCGACGAGCTTATGAAGGAAGAGGGCTTCGAGGCTGTATTTATCGGCTCGGGCGCAGGTCTTCCCAGATTTATGGGTATCGAAGGCGAAAACCTCAAGGGCGTTTACTCCGCAAACGAATTCCTCACCCGTATCAACCTTATGAAGGCATACAAGGAAGACAGCAAGACCCCCATCTTCCGTGCAAAGCGCGTTGCAGTCTGCGGCGGCGGTAACGTTGCAATGGACGCGGCAAGAAGTGCGCTTCGCTTGGGCGCGGACGAGGTTTATATCGTCTACCGCCGCGGTGAAAGCGAGCTCCCTGCACGTGCAGAAGAGGTCGAGCACGCAAAGGAAGAGGGCGTAATATTTAAGCTCCTCACCAACCCCGTTCGAATCCTTAAGGGCGAAAACGGTATGGTCGGCGGTATGGAATGTGTTGAAATGACCCTTGGCGAGCCCGATGCTTCGGGCAGAAGAAGACCCGTCGTTAAAGAGGGAAGCGAATTTGTGCTTGACGTTGATTGCGTAATTATGGCGATCGGCACCTCGCCCAATCCGCTTATCAAATCGACAACCGAAGGTCTTGATACCGAAAAATGGGGCGGCATTATTGCCGACGAAACCGGTCTTACCTCGCGCGAGGGCGTTTATGCCGGCGGCGATGCGGTTACCGGCGCGGCAACCGTTATTCTCGCAATGGGCGCAGGCAAAACCGCCGCAAGCGCAATTGACGAGCAGCTTAAGAACAAGTAATGAATATAAAGAAGCAGAGCGTGAAAAACGTTCTGCTTTTTTGCTCTTTACAAAATCGAAAAAATGTGTTATTATATTTGTAAGTAAAACGAAAACAATAGGAGAAACGAATTATGAAATGCCCTTCCTGCGGTCACCTTGAAGATAAGGTTATCGATTCGCGTCCTTCCTCTGACGGCAGCTCGATTCGCCGACGTCGTGAGTGCTTGGGCTGTCAAAGACGGTTCACCACCTATGAAAATATCGAAACTCTCCCTCTTATCGTTATTAAAAAGGACCTCTCGCGCGAGACCTTTGACAGAAATAAGATCCTCAATTCGATAATCCGCGCCTGCGATAAGCGTCAGGTAACGCTTTCGCAAATGGACGAAGCGGTAAGCGAAATCGAGATCGCACTTCAAAACACCCTTCAGAACGAAATCACCTCCGACCGCATCGGTCAGCTGGTTATGGAAAAGCTTAAGGGGCTTGACGAGGTCGCATATATCCGCTTTGCGTCGGTGTACCGCCAGTTCAAGGACATCAGCGCATTTATGGAGGAGCTTCAAAAGCTTCTTGCCGAAAAATAAGTCAATCAAACCGCTGTCGTGCAGACGGCGGTTTTTTGTTTTGCGATTTTGCAAAAAAATGCAGGATTTATTGAAATTTCCTGCAAATTCTTGCAAAAAAATGCTTTAATTCGGTGTTGTGCTATTGAAATTTGCAGGAAAAAGTAGTATAATTACTGAATATTAATATGGGTAGGTATATACTTATTTTCCCAAGCAGATTTCCCGAGGCAAAAAATAATGACTAAACAGCAGATTCTTTGGATAACAATTGGAATATATTTCGTCTTTATGGCGGCAATAAGCATTATCAGCCGCAAAAAGTCGAAGAGCATCGGTGATTTCGCGGTCGGCGGCAGAAATGCAGGCGCGTGGATGTCGGCGTTCTCCTATGGCACCGCTTATTTTTCGGCAGTAATGTTTATCGGATATGCCGGCGGCACGGGCTGGAAATACGGCATCTGGGGCGTTTTGCCCGGTATCGGAAACGCAATAATCGGTTCGCTTCTCGCTTGGCTCGTTCTTGCAAAGCGCACCCGTAAGGTCACCCGTGAAATGGGCGTCACAACAATGCCCCAGCTTTTCGAATCGACCTATGGCTCGCGCGCGATGAAGCTCTTTTCGGCGATCGTCATCTTCGTCTTCCTTTTGCCCTATTCGGCATCGGTTTACAAGGGACTTACGAGCGTTTGCTCGGTATTGCTCGATATCGATGAGCTTACCTGTATGATAATCATCGCCGCAGTCAGCGCGATACTTGTCGTTGCGGGCGGTTATATCGCCGCACTCCGTGCCGATTTCGTTCAGGGCGCGGTTATGCTCGTCGGCGTAATTGCACTTATTCTGGCTGTGTTCAACAGCAACAGCGTCGGCGGTCTTACCGAGGGCTTTAAGAGCATCGCACAGAAGACCGAGGAATTAAATCTCGATTCCTTTGCACATATCGGACTTTGGGCAACCGTGCTTATGACCTCGCTCGGCACTTGGGGCTTGCCTCAGATGATACATAAATATTACGGCATCCGCGACGATAAAGAGGTTAAGCGCGGCACCGTTATTTCAACCGTTTTTGCGCTTGTCGTTGCAGGCGGCGGTTATCTTATCGGCTCGCTTTCGCATTTGTTCTTCAACACCCTTCCCGAGGGCGGCACCGATTATTTAGTCCCGAATATGCTTATCGACTCGGGCATTTCCGACGTTTTGGTCGGCATCGTGCTCGTGCTTCTTATCGCGGCAAGCGTTTCGACTCTCTCCTCGATAACGATCACCGCCAGCACCACCTTTACAATGGATATCGTAAAGGACCGTGTTTTAAAGGACAAGAATTACAATCTTTCCTTGCTTTCAAAAATCGTTTGCGTTTTGTTCGTGCTTCTTTCCTTCCTTATCGCGTGGAAGGGTGAGGGCACCCCGATACTCGATATGATGAGCTATTCCTGGGGCATCATTTCGGGCAGCTTCCTTGCTCCCTATGCTATTTCGCTTTATTACAAAAAGGCAACGAGAGCAGGTGCTTGGGCAGGTATTATCGGCGGCTTTGTATTTGCGTTGCCTCCGCTTGTCGCAAAGCTTGCGGGCAGCGACGTAACGCTTGGCGGATTTGGCAGACTTTGCGATATGGGCGCTCATTTTGCCTGCGCCGCAATGGCGGTTTCGGCTGTTTTGGTGCTTGCCGTAAGCGCGTTTACACACAAAGAAGAAAAACTCCCCAAAGGAGAAATATAATATGGAAAACAGAATTTTTAACAAGGAAATGGAGTGTATGCCCCGTCGTGAGCTTGAAGCACTCCAATTGGAAAGACTGAAATCGCTTGTCGATTACTGCGAAAGAAATTCCGAATTTTATTCCAAGCGTCTTGCAAAGGCAGGCGTTACCGCGGATAAGATCAAATCTCTTTCCGACATCCAATATATCCCCTATACCACCAAGGACGATCTTCGCGATACCTATCCCTTCGGTATGATTTCGGTACCGATGGAAAAGATAGTTCGCGTACACGCATCCTCGGGTACGACAGGCAACCCCACCGTTGTTGCATATACGCGTGAGGATATGGAAA
This sequence comes from Clostridia bacterium, assembly GCA_017560145.1. Lineage (GTDB taxonomy): Bacteria > Bacillota > Clostridia > Oscillospirales > CAG-382 > Coliplasma. The sequence continues at coordinate 6,930 of JAFYON010000123.1, forward strand.
ACTGGTCGGAGCAGGTAGCGCGCTTGGCGGTTGCCGCAGGTGCGAATGCAGGCACGATCGTTCAGATCTGCTTTGGCTACGGTATGTTCACGGGTGCGCTCGGCTTGCACTACGGTCTTGAAAAGATCGGTGCGGTGGTGGTTCCCACCTCGTCGGGCAATACCGAAAAGCAGCTTAAGTTTATGCGCGATTTCGGCACCGACGCTATCGTTGCAACCCCCTCCTACTGTATGTATCTCGCCGAAGCGGCAAGAAGCATGGCGGATAAATATCCGATGGAAATGTACAAGCTCAAATACGGTATTCTGGGCAGCGAGGGCAGCACCCCCGAAATGCGCGCAGAGATCGAAAAGCATTGGGGAAGCGGCATCTTCTGTACCGACAACTACGGTATGTCCGAGCTTAACGGCCCCGGTATGTCGGGCGAATGTATGTACCGCGACGGCTTGCACATCAACGAGGACCATTTCCTTTGCGAAACTATCGATTCCGCAAGCGGCGACGTGCTTGGCAAGGGCGAAACCGGCGAGCTTGTCGTGACCAACCTCACAAAGCGCGGTCTTCCTATGCTCCGTTACAGAACAAAGGATATTACAAGCATAAATTACGACACCTGCAAGTGCGGAAGAACGAGTGCGAGAATGCACAAGATCATCGGCAGAAGCGACGATATGATCAAGGTCCGCGGTGTAAACGTCTTCCCGTCGCAGGTTGAAAGCGCGCTTATCGGTATGACCGAAATAAGCCCCAACTATTTAATAGTTCTCCGCCGCGAAAACTATTCCGATTCTATGGAGGTTCGCGTTGAGCTTATCGACAGCAGTCTGCTTGACCGCTACGGCGAGCTTGTTGCACTCCAGAAGAGAATTCAGGATAACATCAAGAACATTCTCGGCATCGCTATCAAGGTCAGCCTTGTAGAGCCCAATTCTATCGAACGCTTCACCGGCAAGGCAAAACGCGTTCTTGATCTTCGAAATCAGTAAAGGAACAAGATAAAAATGGAAAAGAAACTTCTTTTGGGTAACGAAGCGGTTGCGCGCGGTCTTTACGAGGCAGGCGTGCGCGTGGTTTCGTCCTACCCCGGAACCCCCAGCACCGAAATTACCGAAGCGGTAAGCAAATACGAAGAAATTTACTCCGAATGGGCACCCAACGAAAAGGTTGCCTTTGAGGTTGCAATAGGCGCTTCCTTCGGCGGCGCAAGATCCTTCTGTGCAATGAAGCACGTTGGCTTGAACGTTGCGGCAGACCCTCTTTACACCGCATCCTATATCGGCGTTAACGGCGGTATGGTCTGTGCGGTTGCAGACGATCCCGGAATGCACTCCTCCCAAAACGAGCAGGATTCCCGTCGTCACGCAATTGCCGCAAAGGTTCCCATGCTCGAGCCGTCTGACAGTCAGGAAGCACTCGATTTCACCAAGATCGCTTACGATCTGTCCGAAAGATTCGATGCGCCCTTCCTTCTCCGTCTTTCTACAAGAATTTCCCACTCGCGTTCGCTCGTTACCGTTAACGACCGCGCAGATATGGAATTAAAGCCCTATAACCGCGACGTTATGAAAAACGTTATGATGCCTGCAATGGCTCGCAAGGCTCACGCAAAGGTCGAAGCGCGCAACGCCGCTATCACCGAATGGGCAGATACCGAGGCATTCGAGCTTGGCGTTAACCGCGAAGAAATTTTCTCGGACGAGATCGGCGTTATCGCGGCAGGCAGCACCTATGCCTACGCTCGCGAGGCGCTTGGCGAAAAGGCAAGTTATTTAAAGCTCGGTATCGTTAATCCGCTTCCCGTTAATGCGATAATCGAATTCGCAAAGAAGGTAAAAACCCTTTACGTTATCGAAGAGCTTGACGATATTATCGAAACTCACTGCATAAAATTGGGTGTGAAGGTTATCGGCCGCGAGGTATTTCCTCCTCTCGGCGAATACAATCAGGCAATCATCGCAAAGGCGATCCGTAACAAGGAAAACGAATTTGCCGCAGTTGATTGCGACGTGCCCGCGCGTCCTCCCGTGCTTTGCCCCGGTTGTCCTCACAGAGGTCTTTACTACGCGCTCAAGAGCCTTAACCTTTACGTAAGCGGCGATATCGGCTGCTATACTCTCGGCGCACAAGCTCCTCTTTCGATGATGGACACCTGCGTATGTATGGGCGCATCGGTTTCTGCGCTTCACGGCTATAACACCGCGCGCGGAAGCGAGGCGGCAAAGAAGTCGATCGCGGTTATCGGCGACTCGACCTTTATCCACTCGGGCATCACCGGTCTTATCGATATCGTATACAACAAGGGTATTTCGACCGTTATCGTGCTCGATAACTCGATCACCGGTATGACAGGTCACCAGAACAATCCCCTTAACGGCAAGACCATCAAGGGCGACCCCACCACCGCAGTTGACCTTGAAGCACTTGCGAAGGCTATCGGTATCAACCGTGTCGTTGTTGTCGATCCCTTTGATATCAAGGGCACGAAGGCGGCTGTTGAAGCGGAATTGCAAGCAGAGGAGCCCTCGTTGGTTATCTCGAGAAGACCCTGCGCGCTTCTTAAGAGCGTTAAGCACGAGCCTGCTTTGACGGTTGACTAATCCAAGTGTGTCGGATGTAAGGCTTGCCTCAAGGTCGGCTGTCCCGCAATTTCTCAGAAGAAGCAAGAAAACGGCAAGACAAAAGCGTTTATCGACCCCAACCAGTGCTTGGGATGCGGTGTTTGTGTTGAAACCTGCCGTCTTGATGCGATCGTTAAAAACAGCTAAGGAGGCGGAGTAAAATGAATTCTATCAACATTCTTATTGTCGGCGTAGGCGGACAGGGCACACTCCTTGCCTCGAAGCTTATGGGTAAAATTTACATCGATAAGGGCTATGACGTAAAGGTAAGCGAGGTTCACGGTATGAGCCAGCGCGGCGGTAGCGTCGTTACATACGTGCGTGCAGGCGAAAAGGTCTTTTCTCCCGTAATCGAAAAGGGCGAAGCCGACGTTATGATCTCCTTCGAGGCACTCGAAAGCGCACGTTGGTTGCCTTATCTTAAAAAGGACGGCGTTGTTATCTCCAACACCGCACAAATCGATCCTATGCCCGTAATTATGGGCAATGCCGAATACCCCGAAAACCCGATCGGACTTATCGAAAAGGCGGGCATTAAGGTGGTTGCGGCAGACGCGCTTGCACTTGCCGAACAGGCAGGAAGCGCAAAATCTGTAAACATCGTTCTTCTCGGTATCGCCGCAAAGCAGCTTGGTATCGACAAGGCAGAATGCCTTGACGCTATCCGTGCAACCGTACCGCAAAAGACGGTCGAGGTCAATGAAAAAGCGTTTGAATTGGGTTATAATCTCTGATTAAGGAAGTGTAATAGCAATGAGAATCTTCAAGCCGGAGGTAGAATGTGCCTCCCGTGACGAAATGAAGGCGCTCCAAACAGAACGTCTTAAAAAAATGGTAAAGAACGCTTATGAAAACGTACCTTTTTATAAGCAAAAGTTGGACGAAGCAGGCGTTTCGCCCGACGATATAAAGTCGATCGACGACATTACAAAGCTGCCCTTTACGGTAAAAACCGATCTCCGCGATAATTACCCCTTCGGTCTTTTCGCGGTGCCCAACAGCGAGCTTGTCCGTGTACACGCCTCCTCGGGCACAACCGGAAAGCAAACCGTTGTAGGATATACCAAAAACGATATTGACGTATGGTCGGAAAGCGCGGCACGTGCGATCGTCGCAACCGGCGGAAGCAAGGACGATATCGTTCACGTTTCCTATGGCTACGGTCTGTTCACGGGCGGCTTGGGACTTCACTACGGCGCCGAATATCTCGGTGCGACCGCGATCCCCGTTTCGACCGGTAATACCGCAAGACAACTTCAGATCTTTCAGGATTTCGGCTCGACCGTGCTTTGCTGTACTCCCTCTTACGCAATGTATCTCGGTGAATACAGACGCGACAACAACATCCCCCTTGAAAGCTTAAAGCTCCGTGCAGGTATTTTCGGGGCAGAGCCCTGGACCGATGAAATGCGCAAAAAGATCGAAGAGCTTTTGGGTATCGAGGCATACGATATCTACGGACTTTCCGAGATCGCAGGCCCCGGCGTTTCCTTCGACTGCGAAGCGCATAACGGCTTGCATATCAACGAGGACTACTTCTATCCCGAGGTTATCGATCCCGAAACCTTAAAGCCGCTTCCCGACGGCGAGATCGGCGAGCTTGTGTTCACCTGTATCGGCAAGGAGGCACTTCCTCTTATCCGCTACCGTACCCGTGACCTTTGCTCGATCACGCGTGAAAAATGTGCTTGCGGCAGAACCTTGGTAAGAATGAGCAAGCCTGTCGGACGTAGCGACGATATGCTTATTATCCGCGGTGTAAACGTATTCCCGAGCCAGATCGAGCACGTTCTCCTTCAGCAGGGAATGGAGCCCAACTACCTTATCACCGTTGACAGAATCAACAATCTCGACACGCTGACGGTAGACGTTGAAATGAATCTCGACACCTTCTCGGACACCGTAAAAGCGCTCGAAAATACAAAGAAAAAGCTTGAAAACGCTATGCAGAGCACGCTTAACGTTCACGCTAACATCCGCTTTGTGGAATACGGAAGTCTTCCCAGAAGCGAGGGCAAGGCAAAGCGTGTTATAGACAACCGCAAGAAATAAACACGAAAGGACAACAGATATGTATATCAAACAGCTTTCCGTTTTCGTTGAAAATAAAGACGGCAGACTTGCCGAAATTACTACTATAATCGCAAACGCGGGCATCGATATCCGCGCACTCTCTATTGCAGATACGACCGATTTCGGTATTCTTCGCCTTGTTGTAGATAAGCCCTATGAAGCCGAGGATATTTTGAAGGCGGCGGGTCTTACCGTTTCGCTTACCGACGTTATCGCCATCGGTATCCCCGACAGACCGGGCGGATTTGCCGAAACCATTACCGCCGTTGCAAACAAAGCCGTTGCGGTTGAATATATGTATGCGTTCATCTCGCGCGAGCAGGACCGCGCCTACCTCATTATGCGCGTTGCAGATAACGAAACCGCTATCGCCGCGCTCAGAGCACAGGGCTGCGATTTGCTCGACGGAGAAAGCGTTTACCAGTTATAATATTATGCTCCCCCGCTATTTGATACGGGGGAGCTTTTCTTTAAGGAGCATCCTATGAAGCACACAGAATGGATGACGGCGATTTCAACGAATCGCACCGATTACGAGCTTTTAAGCGAGCTAAAGCGCTGTTCTATCGACGGAATCGAGCTTTCGGTCAACGAATGGGAGGTTTGCAATATCGATTGGGAAGGACTTTGCGAGAATGCAAAAAGGGCAGGGGTTGCTCTTTTGTCCTACCATCTCCCGTTTGGCGACAAAAGCGATATTTCCGGTATGAACGCCGAATTGCGCCAAAGAGCGATCGAATGGCACAAGGAATTGATCAAAAAAGCGTCGGATATCGGAATAAAGCGCTTTATTATCCACCCCTCCTACGAGCCTATTGCGGACGACGAAAGGGAAGCAAGGCTTGGCTTGGCAAGAGAGGGCTTGATTGCGCTTGCAGAATATGCCGATACGCTTGGCGCCGTTATATGCGTCGAGGACCTGCCCCGAAGCTGCTTGGGTCACAACGTCGAGGAGATGCAATATCTTGTCGGCGGTGACGAAAGATTGCGCGTTTGCTTCGACGTAAACCACCTTCTTGCCATTTACGGCTGTACGCATAAGGATTTTGTCGATGCGCTTGGAGACAAGATCGTTACCTGCCATATGAGCGATTATGATTTCGTCGATGAAAAGCATTTTTTCTGCGGCAACGGCGATATAAATTGGGATGAGCTTATCGGTCTTCTCGAGTCGGTCGGATATTGCGGCCCCTTCCTTTACGAGGGCGGATTTGCTCCCCACCGTGTAAGAACCGATGTCCCGTTCGGAACCTTCGCCGAGGCGCGCGAAAGACAGATGAATATAAGAAGCTTTAAGGGTAAACAATAAAGTAAAAGTCAATTTTACTTTCCGTCGCGGGTTTTTAAGCTTTCCCGAAATAAAAAACCTCCGTGCGCGTACTAAAAATATTGACAAATCGCAAAAAAGTGGTATACTAACCTTAGGAATGTGATAATAGCAGAACAAGTTCGGTTTTTACGTCTTTCCAGAGAATTAACGCCGTGGGCTGAAAGCGTTATAAGAAACGGGTTTCCGAATACCGCCTGCTTAGCATCAAGAATTTAATATCAAGTAAAAAGTACGGGTGGAACCGTGCGATACCTATGTATTTGCACCCCGACAGTTTGGTAAAACAAATTGTCGGGGCTTTTTTATTGAAAATAACGTCGAAAGGAAATAAAAAATGAAACTTATCATTAACGGAAACGAATTTAACGTAAACGAAGCAAAAACCGTTTACGATGCCGCAAAGGAAGTCGAGCTTATCAGCCGCGCGGTTATCGCCGCAAAGGTAAACGGCAACGTTTGCGCGCTTAGTACCGAAATTAAAGAGGGCGACGATATCGCTCTTCTCACCTTTGCCGAAGCAGAGGGCAAGCAGGTGTTCCGTCACACCGCGGCACACATCCTCGCTCAGGCGGTTAAGCGCCTTTACCCCGCAACCAAGCTCACTATCGGCCCTGCGGTCGAAAACGGCTTCTATTACGATTTCGACAGCGAGATCCCCTTCACCCCCGAGGTTTTGAAAAAGCTCGAGGACGAAATGAAGAAGATCGTCAAGGAAAACCTCCTTATCGAGCGCTTCGAGCTTCCCCGTGCAGAGGCTATTGCATTTATGGAGGAAAGAGAAGAGCCCTATAAGGTTCAGCTTATCAACGAGCTTCCCGAGGATGCTATCATCTCCTTCTACCGCCAGGGCGAATTTGTTGACCTTTGCGCAGGTCCTCACCTCTTCTCGACCGGCGCAGTAAAGGCGATCAAGCTTATGCAGTGTACCGGCGCTTATTGGAAGGGCGATCAGAACAACAAGCAGCTTCAGCGTGTCTACGGTGCGGCATTCCCCTCCAAGGACGAAATGAATGCATATATCACTCAGCTTGAAGAAGCAAGAAAGCGCGACCATAACAAGATCGGCCGTGAGCTTGAATATTTCACCACCGTTGACGTTATCGGTCAGGGTCTTCCCATCCTTATGCCCAAGGGCTCGCGCGTTATCCAGCTTATGCAGCGCTGGATCGAGGACGAGGAGCAAAAGCGCGGCTACCTTCTTACCAAAACTCCGCTTATGGCAAAGCGCGAGCTTTACAAGATCTCCGGCCACTGGGATCACTACCGCGACGGTATGTTTATTATGGGCGATCCCGATGACGAAACAAAGGAATGCTTTGCGCTTCGTCCCATGACCTGCCCGTTCCAATATCAGGTATTCCTCAACAAGCGCCGCTCCTATCGCGACCTTCCCATGCGCTTGGGCGAAACGAGTACGCTCTTCCGTAACGAGGACAGCGGCGAAATGCACGGCCTTATCCGCGTTCGTCAGTTCACCATTTCCGAAGGTCACCTTGTTCTCCGTCCCGATCAGTTAGAAGAGGAATTCAAGGGCTGTGTCGAGCTTGCAAGATACTGCCTTGAAACGCTTGGCCTTTGGGAGGACTGCACCTTCCGCTTCTCGCAATGGGATCCCAAGCGTACCGACAAGTACGAGGGCACTCCCGAGCAATGGAACGAGGCTCAGGATATTATGGGCAGATTGCTCGATAAGCTCGGCATCAATTACGAGATCGGTATCGACGAAGCGGCATTCTACGGCCCCAAGCTCGATATTCAGTGTAAGAACGTATTCGGTAAGGAGGACACCATCGTTACCATCCAGATCGATATGCTTCTTGCAAAGAAGTTCGGTATGGAATACGTTGACTCCGAAAATAAGCTCGTTAACCCCTATATCATTCACAGAACAAGCATGGGCTGCTATGAAAGAACGCTTGCGCTCCTTCTCGAAAAATATGCGGGCGCGCTTCCGATGTGGCTCTCTCCCACTCAGGCAACCGTTATACCCGTTAATGCAGATATGAACGGCTATGCGGCAGAGATCACCGCAAAGATGGAGGCCTGCGGCATCCGTGTTCGTCTTGACGACCGTAACGAAACCATGGGCAAGCGTATCCGTGAGGCTCAGATCGAAAAGATCCCCTATATGCTCATCGTCGGTGGCAAGGAGCAGGAAACCAATTCGGTTTCTATCCGTAACCGCAAGGGCGAAGACCTTGGTGCATTGCCCGTTGACGAAATGCTGGCGAAATTCACTCTCGAGATCGCAACCAAAGCGAAGTAAGAACGGCTTTAGTTCCCAAGAACCCTTTTTGAAAAAAGTGTTCTTGAACTCCCAAAAACTTTCATACAAAAAGGACTTCCGATTTGGAAGTCCTTTAAGTTTTTTATAAGCTTATAAAAGCGTCAAAGCCTTTGCGGCGGCGCCGAATACGGGGGCGCGGTCGCTTTTTATAAGGATGGCGCGGTCGGTGACCATGCAGCCGTACTTAAGGAAGCCAAGCGAAATGGGATTGTTAAGTATTCCGCCCGCAAGCGCTACCTTGAATTCTCCGTCGAAATAATCCGCGGCGCGGTTGATAAGCTCTGCAATAAAGCGCATATTCGATTCGATGATCGTGTTTGCGGCTTCATCGCCCTTTTCTGCGGCATCAAATACCGTGCGCGCAAACGAAGCAATCTCGTCCTTGCTCATTTTAAGCAGACCGTCGAGCGCGCGCACAAAATCGTCGCCAAGCTTTTCGTGGAGCAAGGCAGTAAGAATACCTTCCTTTGCTCTGCCGTCGGCACATTCAAGCGCATAGGCAAGTCCTGCTCTGCCGATCTCATATCCGTTGCCGCTCATATCAAAGACGCCGTATCCGCCGATGCGGTAGATATCCACGCCCTTTTTTATAAAGCAGCTCGAACCGGTGCCGCAAATAACGCTCACGCCGTCTTCAAAGGGGAACGCACCGTAAAGCACGTTTATCCCGTCGTGAAGCGCGTCAACGCGCGCGTTGGGAAGCAGCTCGGCAAGGAGAGCGTTAACACGCTTGGCATAATCCGAGCTTGTCAGTCCTGCTATTCCGGCATAGGCAGAACAAATTTCGCCTTTATCGATCGATGCCTCTTTTAAAAGAAGCGAAATATTATCGCGAAGGAGTGCTTCGAGCGCGTCGATGCCGATATCGTTCGGATTCGCGCGGGAGGAAATTTTTCTTGCAACCTCGTTAAGCTCGGGATCGCAGATAAGAAAATCGGTTTTGCTTCCTCCGCCGTCGATACCTAAAAGGTACTTTTTCATTACTTGGAGTTCTTTTCGAGAAGAGCCTTGATGTCGTTAAGGGTTGCGAGAGTCTTTTCTTCAACGGTGGGCTCTGCGGGTGCAGCGGGAGCTTCAGCAGCTGCTGCAGCTTCTTCTGCCGCCTTGCGAGCTTCTGCCTTTGCGCGCATCTTCATAAAGGTGCGGATAACGAGGAACATGCAGAATGCAACGATAAGGAAGTCGATGATAAGCATAATGAAGTTACCGTATTTGATTGCGCCCTCGGGGAAGGTTACAACGCCTGCTTCATCAACGATAGCTTCGGGGTAGGAAAGGTTAGCCAAGGATTTGGTGTTGCAAAGTCTGCCGATAATAGGCATAATGATGTCTGCAACGAGGGAGGATACGATCTTACCAAAGGCACCGCCTATGATAACGCCGACAGCCATGTCCAAAATGTTGCCCTTAGAAATAAACGCTTTGAAGTCGGAAAAGAATTTTACTTTTTTCATTTTGTTTCTCCTATGTAATTTTGTTTTCGGAACCGCGTTAAGTTCGCGGTTCCTTTGTTTTTCATGAACGGATTAAAGAGCTGCGTTGAGCTTTTCGATAAGTGCGGCTGCATCCTGACCGTGTGCCGAGCAAGCGTCTTTAATGCTTTCTCCGCGGGACATGGGACAACCAAGGCAGTGCATGCCGATTTCAAGGAAATATTTTGCAAGCTCGGGATGTGCGTCGAGCACGTCGCCAACAAGCATATCTGCGGTGATTTTTGTCATGGTGATTGCTCCTTTCGTTGGATTTATTTTATTTTTTTTATTCTTCTTCATCATCGAAGACGATCTCCTCGTCCTCGTTAAAAGCATCCTCGTCTTCGGATTCAACCTCGGACGTTTCTGCTTCGTCGCCGTCATTCTCTTCCTCGGCGGCCGCTTTCGCCTTGCCGTTGGGGGAGAGGAAATATCTTATAAGCTGAATTATTACGAAATAACCGACCGTGACCGTCAACGAAAGCGCAAGCTTGGGCATTTCGGGTACGCCGTAGCCGAACAGAGAATGTCCGAAGGTCGTAAACACAAGCGCCGCAATAACAAGCAACGCGCCGAATCCGCAAAGATAAAGCAATCTGTTGCCGAAGCGCTTGGTTGCAAACACGCTTCCGTGTCCGCCGACCGAGCAAGCATAAAGGAACAGCATAAGCGTAAGCGATATCATCGTGCTTGTGTAGCTCTTCGTTGCGGCTTGGCAAACGAACAGTGCAATACCGCCGCCGACGGCAAACATAAGGGGATACATAAAGTCGTTTATCGACGGCTTTTCGGAGGCAAAGGGATATTTGTCGCGGAGATTTTTAACGCTTCGCGGCTCATAAGCCAAAGCAAAAGCAAACGCGAGGTTGAATATCAGACCGCCAAACATAACGTCCTGTGCGCGGAAGGCGGGGGCTTGGTTGTAAAACGCCGAAAACAGCGATGCAACAAGCATTATCAGTGCGCCGACGGGGAGATAGCTTACTACCGAAGCGATTCTTCTGCAAATCGTTTTCGCATTCAGAATACCGTCGGTGATAAGGTTTATGCCCTTGCCGAGCATCAGGGCGTCGGCAGTCATTCTTAAGGTATCGCAGGAGCTTTCGGGCACTATCGAAACGTCCGCCTCGTTCATAAGCGGAAGCTCGTTTATGCGCTCTGCCGTAACGGCGGTTATTCTTCCGTTTTCTCTGCGAAGACGGATTATATCAAGCCATTCGCCGTCGTCGATGTTAAGGAACATACGGTAAAACGGCGCGTTTGCAATAACCAAGCCGCGACTTGACGATCGAAGCTGCTCTGCGGTAATAATTTGCGTTTCGTCGGTAATGATTCCGGCGTTTCTTGCCGAATTAAGCGCGGTGTAATAGGCGTCGTTGGAATTAAGCACGGTTTCGATCCCTGCCGCCTCGCAACGGTAGACCGACGATGCAACGCCTGCGTCAAGCTCGCTTGTAAACGCGGTAAAGCCCTTGAATATCAGTCGCTGCTCGGTATCGATATCGCGCAGAGTTTCGCTTTCGGTTTCGCCGCAAGCGACCGCGATAAGGAATTTTGCCGTTCTTGCCGCGTCCTCTGCGGCGGAAAGTATCTTTTTGCGTGTGAATTCGCTAAGCTTATAGTCGGCACCGTCCAACGTATAACCGACACAGCGCGAAAGTATGTTTTCGGGCGAGCCGCGGACGATAACGGTGTTTTTGCCGCTATGTAGGGCGAGCATTCTCGAAATATCGCCCGAAAGAGTATATTCGGCATCCATGCGGATGTAATTGTCGCGTATGTCGCCGATAGGCTTGTTCCATTCTCCGAAATATTCGACGATCGCATCGTCAAGCGCGTTGCCCTTGTATTCGGGAAGTCCGCGCGTTTTTTTCTTTTCCGCCGCGGTTATCTTGCGCGCGTCCGAGCAAATAAGCATCAGCTTCAAAAGCTCCTCGACCGATTCGTCGGGCCGCTTTTCGCGGTCGTAATTTCTGCCCGAAAGAAAGATTCCCGTAAGAGCTATCCTCTTGGGCGGAAACGCAAGATTTTTACCGCACATTATCGTGTTTGCCTTTGCAAGCGTGCCGATACAGTCGTATTTCTTCACAACGGTACCGTCCTCCGCCATCTTCTTAACGCCGAATCCGAGCGAAGCCGCACAAAGCGAAACCATACTGTCTGCAAGCGAGCTTGCACCGATCGCAAGCGCGGGAATGAACCATTCCGTAACGTCTGCACCGCAAAATACACCGATCGCAAGCAAAGCAAAGCAGGAAACGACCGAAACGACCGAAACCGTTCTGCAAAGCGAATGAACGTATTTCATAATCGAAGGAATGCTTTCGTCCTTGCCGACTCGCATCCTTTTGGTAAGCGTTTCGTTGCCGATACGGCAAACTATTGCGCTTGCGTGGCCCGAGGTTACGATACTACCTGCATAAACGCTGTTTGCACAAATAACCTCGTTTCCGTTCCTTGCAAGATAACGGCTGTTTTTGTGCGCGCTTGCCGCCTCGCCGCTGACGTGTGTTTCAAGCACCGCGAAATTCAGATCGTCGATAAGTCGGCAATCCGCGGGCACCATCATACCTTCCTCAAGCACGATAACGTCACCCGGTACCAAAAGACGTGCGTCTATCATACTTTCTTCGCCGTCGCGCACGACCTTTGCCTTTAGCGAGGAATACTTCTTCGGCAACCTCAGCGCGATGTTTGCGCGGTATTCCGCAAAGGCGTTAAGCACGGTTATCGCCGCAATGACGAACGCCATAACCAGATAGCTTGGCACGTCGGGGCGGTAGACATACATAACCACCGAGCAAACCGTAAGGAAAAGACCGATAAGCCCCTTTAGCTGGTTCTTCAGACTGTCCTTGAACGAAAGCCTGAATTCGCTTTTCAGCTCGTTTACGCCGAAAAGCTTGCGCGCCTTTTTGACCTGCTTTATGGTCTTGCCCATTACAAGATCGCTTTCAAGCGCGTCGGCAACCTCGATCGGGTGCATCTCCTCGGGGGAGAAGGTCACGCCGTCGTCGTCATAAGCCTGAGTAACGGTTTTTGTTTTCAATTTTTCTTGGTTGCCCGAAAATCCGCTTCGGGCGTTTTTGTTTCGTTCCATAGAAAAATCTTCTTTTTAAATATTATTTAAGAGGAGTTACCTTTACGTTGCCGTTTTTAACGGTAACCGAAATTCTTTCGATCGGCTCGCGGTAGGATGCGACGATCTCGTTGGCAAGCTCATCCTCGACGTCGGTCTGAATAAGACGGCGAAGATTTCTTGCGCCGTATTTTTCGGAATAACCCTTATCGCAAAGATATTCGACAAGCTTGTCGGTATAGGTCAGCTTTATGCCCTTTTCGGCAAGCACCGATTGAAGGTCGCCGAGCATAATCTTGCAAATTTCGGTAAAATCTGCTTTCGTAAGGCGGTTAAAGACAACGATCTCATCAACGCGGTTGATAAATTCGGGACGGAGGAAGGATTCAAGCGCCTTCATAACCTTCGCCCTTTCGTTGCTCTGAACGCTTTCGCCGAAGCCTGCGACCGAGCTGCCCTCGTTGCTGCCTGCGTTTGTGGTCATAATAATGACCGTGTTTTCAAAATTGACCTCTTTGCCGTGCGCATCGGTGATCCTGCCGTCGTCAAGTATCTGAAGCAGAATGTTCATAACGTCGGGATGCGCCTTTTCGATCTCGTCGAAAAGAATTACGGTATAGGGCTTTCTGCGTATCTTTTCGGTAAGCTGACCGGCATCGTCATATCCGACGTAACCGGGAGGCGAGCCGATGATTCTCGAAACCGAATGCTTTTCCATAAATTCGCTCATATCAAGGCGAATAAGCGATTCGGGCGAATCGAAAAGATAATTCGCCAAAACCTTTACAAGCTCGGTCTTGCCGACGCCCGTGCTTCCCGCAAAAATGAAGGAAACCGGCTTCTTTTTATAGGAAATACCCGCGCGTGAGCGCTTGATCGCTCTTGCAACCGAGGAAACCGCATTGTCCTGACCGATAATGCGCTTCTTTACCTCGTTTTCAAGTCGCTCTATCTTAACGAATTCGTTTTCGCTGATATTAGTTGCGGGGATGCCCGTCCAAACCTCGATAACTCTTGCAATCTCTTCGTCAGAGAGGCAAAGCTTATCTCTTTCTGCCGAAAGCTCGTTAAAGCGAGCCTCCTTTTGAAGGAGATTGGATTTCAATTCCGCAATGCGACGGAAATCCTCTTCCTCGGGCTGATCCTTGCTCTCGAGCGGAGAAAGCTCGTTGCGGATCTTATTTATTTCGTCGCCAAGCTCCGAAATTTCGGTGATAAGCGGCGAATTCATCGCCATATGTGCGCAAGCCTCGTCCATAAGGTCAATTGCCTTGTCGGGAAGGAAGCGGTCGGTAATATACCGCTCCGAAAGGGTGACCATTCTGCGCACGAGATAATCGGGAATGCTTATTCCGTGGTGCGATTCATAGTATTTTTTAATACCCAAAAGGATCTTCACGCTGTCCTCGATCGAGGGCTCGCCGATCATAACAGGTTGGAATCTTCGCTCAAGCGCGGCATCCTTTTCAATATATTGGCGGTATTCCTTCAACGTGGTTGCACCGATAAGCTGAATCTCACCGCGTGAAAGTGCGGGCTTTAAAATGTTTGCGGCGTTCATTCCGCCCTCGGCGTTACCTGCGCCGACGATAGAATGGACCTCGTCGATAACGAGTATTGCGTTGCCCGACTTTTTGGTTTCCTCAATAAGTCCGCGCATACGGTTTTCAAATTGTCCGCGGAATTGGGTGCCCGCAACGATCGCGGTCATATCCACAAGGTAAATTTCCTTGTCCTTAAGCTTATAGGGCACGTCGCCGCTTGCAATTTTTTGTGCAAGCGCTTCCGCAACCGCGGTTTTGCCGACACCGGGCTCTCCGATAAGGCAGGGATTGTTTTTCTGACGTCTTGTAAGGATCTGAATAACGCGCTCAAGCTCGTTATCGCGGCCGATAATATTGTCAAGCTTGTTTTCTCTTGCGCGTTCGGTAAGGCAAATGCAAAAATCGCGAAGGTAGCTCATCCCTCTTTTGCCCTTTTCCTTGGGCTTGCCGTTTGCCTTTGCATCGTTTTCCTGCTCCTTGCCGTTGCTTTCAACGGGCTTGTTGCCGAAAAACGAATTAATATCTATCGAGGGGGCTCTGCCCTCCTCGTCACCGTCGTTTCCAAAGGGAATCATTTCGTTCATTCCCTCGCTGATAGCATCGAGCTCCTCGGGGCTGATATTCATTTGATTTATAATGTCGTCAATGGGCTTGATGCCAAGCTCCTGCGCGCATTTAATGCAAAATCCCTCGCTGGTAATGTTGCCGCCAACGTTTTTCTGCACGAATATTATTGCAGGGCGGACCTTGCATCGCGAGCATCTCTTTAATTCCATCTGAAAGTCTCCTCGTTATTTGCCGCCGTCGCGGTTGCTTTCGGCAGAATCGTTCGTATCTGCCAGAGTTTTCATGGTTCTTATGCAATACATAACCAATGCAAAGATCATTGTGGTAAGTATAAGCATAGCCACGGTGATGTCAAGAATACGATTGTTGCGGATGATTATTCTGAAGAATGCACATGCGAAAAGGATGATGGTTGCAACCTTTCCGTACCAAAGCGCCTGAACGACAACGTTTTTGCGCTTTATAATGACCATACCGCCGATAAGCATAAGCATTTCCTTTAAGAACATGGGGATAACGACGAGCAGGAAGATGAGGTTGTCGACCGCAAAGCAGATCGCCGCGGTAAACTGCATCGCCTTGTCGGCAAGCGGATCGAGCCATTTGCCGAGGTCGGTTATCCAATTATTCCGTCTTGCAAGATATCCGTCGAGCGCGTCGGTTATCCAGGCAAGAAGATAAACGCCTGCCGCGATAAACGAAGCGGGATAGGTATCGAATGCAAAATAGGTATAAACGAAAACGGGAATCATCAGAAGTCTGATAAAGGAAAGAATATTAGGGATATTTTTCATTTTCACACCATATTATTTCCGCCTATTGCGAAAACAAACCTTTTAAACAATTACATAAAGAAGGAAAATACGTCTATTCCGCTGAGCATCTTGAACAGGAACGTGTTTTCGGGGTTGAGTCCCGAAAGGAAATCGCTGTTAAGGAAGCTTGCGTTATCAATAAGCAAATTCATTACGAAGCAGAAAAGGAAAACGCGGAGAAGTGCAAGCACAACGCCCAAAACAATGCCGAGTCCCTTGTTTGCGGTTCGCAAAATCGGGAGCGTTGCAAGCTTGTTAAGTAAGAACGCCACTATCGAAAGCAATATCTGCGTTCCGATAAAGAGCACTACGATCGCAACGAGCATCGCAATAAGGTCGATTATCGGGTCGGCAATGAATTTTGCCGCGCGCGTCAACGCATCCTCGCCGTTTGCATCCTCGCTGTTGTACCATTCAATAAATTCGTCCTTTTCAACGCCTGCAAGCGAAAGGACGGTGTTAAGTCCTTCGGATTCGCCGTTTACGAATTCTTCAAGGCCTTCTTCGTCAAAGATCGAATCCTTGACCATATCGGTAACGGCGGTTTCAACAGTTTCGGCAAAGGGAGCATCCCTAAGCGCGTCGGCGAGAGGCGAAGCAAACGCCGCGGTGACAGCAATCGCGATTATAAAGGAAAGTGCGCTTATCGCAGTTTTTACAAAGCCGTTTTTAGCCGCAAAATAAACCGTAACGGCAATTATTGCAATTATAATAAAGTCAAGCAAAAAGCTCATTTCTGTTCGATCCTTTCAAAAGAATTTTCGTTAAAATATTCCGCTCTGTTGTCCGAAACCAAAATTATCGAATTTTCGTCGCGAACCAAAGCCGAAAACGACGTCGGTATACTGTATTGCTTAATTTCGTCCGATTCTATATCGCAAACGCTCAGCACACCGGGGGAGAGGGCGTAAAGCGTGTTGCCGCAGATCATCGTATCCGAAAGCGCGGTGTCAAAGGTCGCGGTGTATTCAATACTTCCGTCGTTGCCGTAAATAACCGTTTCGGTACCGCCCGAAAGACCCTCAAGACCGTAATTGATAAGTGCGCGTGCTCCGAAGATCCTGCCCGAGAGCAATTTGTGCTCGTCAAACGAAACCTCCGAAACGATTTCGTTGTCGTTATCAAACGAGCGAAGCGTGTCGGTCGTAAGAAGCTGATATCCGTTTTCTGTGAAATATATGCCCAAGGGTATCTCGCCTATGAATTCTCTTTCAAAAAGCACGCTGTCGGAGCTAAGAGAGAAGCGCGATATCTGGGTTGCAAGATTGCCGTTTTTGGAATATTGCGCCGCAACGATAAACTCCTGACCGTTTGGCGACATTGCGGCAAAATTAACGTATTTGTCGCTGAAAAATCGCTTGTAGCGTATACGGAATTCTCCGTCGTAAACGTAAACCGCCGATCTGTAACCCTTTGCCGAGCTTACAACGCAATATTCACCGTTTGCCGAAGCGTCGACGTAATGCACCGCATAATCAAAATTGACTCTTGCAAGGCGCGAATAGGAATTGAATATTCTTAATTCCTTGCCGCCGACGTCGTAACAGAAAATATTCTTTCCGTTTTCGAGCATTTTGGGATGGTCGAACGAAAAGCTGTCGCGCAGGATGATTTCGCCGTCCCAACCGGTAACGGTAAGTCCGTTTTCGTTAAGCACCGCCAGGTCGCCCTTGTAAATAAGACCGCGGTTGCCGGTGCTGCCGTCAAACGATATCGTACTGCCCTTAAGCGCCTCCTCGTCCTCGCCAACGTTTAAAAACTTCATCATATAATCGAAGTTGTCAACGGTTATCTCGCTGCTGTGGAAGGAAAAGGAATATACGCCGAACAGAACGATGAACAGAAGCACCGTATAGCGCAGAAAGGACGCCTTGCGCGCAAGCTTTATATAGTGCGATTCCACCGTGGGCGTTTCTTGCTTATTCTTTTTTGAGTTTTTGTCCTTAAACCAAGAAAAAGCTCCCATATTTTTATCTCTTATCTTAAAATTAATAGAAAACCTTATTTAACGTCAATCCCTTTGCAGGGGCGGTAATTCCCGCGTTTGCACGCTCGCGCGAGCTGATTATATCCTTTATCGGCATAAGCTTCGTGCCCGATGCCGCCTCGACAACGGTGCCGACCATTATTCTTACCATATTATAAAGGAATCCGTCTGCCGCAACGGTAAAGACGATATTGTCGCCCTCGCGCACGGCGTTAAAGTATTTGATCTCGCGCACGGCGTCGGTGATCTTCGAGCCGCTTGCCATAAACGCCGTAAAATCCTGTCTGCCGACAAATTCCTGGCAAAGCTCGTTTGCATGAGATACGTCGATAGGTCTTTGGAATTGCCACGCCGTATCTGTAGAAAACGGGTCGCGCAGGCGACTGTTGTGCACTGTGTAAATATATTCCTTGCCCTTTGCACTGTAACGGGGGTGGAAGCCCTCCTCCGCAACGCTCGCCTCAAGAACGGCAATGTCCTCGGGAAGCTTTGTGTTTATTGCAAGGGGAAGCGAGCTTAACGGAATATCGGGCAGACCGTCACCGCTTACCAGCGCAACAAAGCCCTTTGCATGCACGCCCGAATCGGTTCTGCTGCAGCCGGTAACGTCGACCTTGCATCCGAAGACTTCTGCAGCGGCGGTTTGAAGCGCTGCCTGAACAGTTTGCTTTTCGGGTTGAACCTGCCAACCGCAGTAATTCGTGCCCTTATATGCAATTTTTAAAATATATCCCTGCATAATTCGACTATTCCCGCGATCGTTATATTATTAATGAAAAATATACCTACTGTAAGAAGGGTGGTGAAGGTGAAGAAAATATAATCGCGCGCACACGCCTTCATCACCTTAAGCTTGGTTCTTCCCTCGCCTCCGTGATAGCAACGGCATTCCATTGCATCGGCGAGCTCCTCGGCACGGCGAACCGCCGAAACGAAGAGGGGAATGAGTATCGGCACAAGCGCCTTTACACGGCGAAGAAGGTTTCCGCTTTCAAAATCGGCACAGCGTGCCTTCTGCGCAGAGATTATCTTGTTCGTTTCCTCGATAAGTGTCGGAATAAAACGAAGCGCGATAGACATCATCATCGCAAACTCGTGAACCGGCACGCGGATGAGCTTCAGCGGCGAAAGCACGCTTTCGATCGCATCGGTAAGCTCAAGAGGGCTTGTGGTGAGCGATATAAGCACGCTCGAGCCCAAAACGAGCGAGAGCAAGCGCAAAAGCATCATCACGGCACTGCGGATGCCTTCCTGATATATAGTTATAAATTTCCAGTCAACAAGCGGTTCGCTTTCACCCGTTGTGAAAAACAGATTTATCAACGCAGTAAAGATAAGCACGAAAATAAGCGGCTTTACCGATTTTAAAAGTATACGGAGCTTTACGCCCGAAACTGCGATAAGAAAAACGGTAAACATAATCGATACCGCCGCCGCAAGCTCGGTGCTTGCAACAAGCACGAGTATCAAATACTCGACAAGTATCAAAAGCTTTATTCTCGGATCTGTGCGGTGCAAAAGTGAATTTCCGGGATAATATTGACCGAACGTTACGTCTTTAAGCATATTGTTCGTCCTAAGTCTGCCCGTTTGCGGTTTATCGGGCGTTGATCAATTTCTCGATTTCCTTTTTTGCATAGCCAACGCTGTATACGTCGGTGCTGTTAACAAGATCGCGCTTTTTAAGCTCGATAAAGAGCTTCGTTATCTGAGGCAGGTCAAGCCTTGCATCAAAAAGCTTTTCCGCCTGCATAAATATTTCCTCAACGCCGCCGTGCATATATATCTCGCCGTCCTTCATAACAAGGATCTCGTCGGCATATTTTGCAATATCCTCCATACTGTGCGAGATTATAAGCAGAGTTGCGCCATAGGTGTTTTTATATTCCACCAAGCCCGAAAGGATCTCCTCCTTGCCCTTGGGGTCAAGTCCTGCGGCAGGCTCGTCAAGCACCAACACCTCGGGACGCATTGCAAGCACACCTGCAATTGCGGCGCGCCTTTTCTGTCCGCCCGAAAGCTCAAACGGCGAGCGCTTTAATTCCTTTTCGCTAAGACCGCAAAATTCTGCGGCGAGCTTGACGCGCTTTTTGATCTCCTCGTCCGAAAGCTTCATATTCTTCGGACCGAAGGCGATATCCGCCTCGACCGTTTCGTCGAAAAGCTGATATTCGGGATATTGGAAAACCAATCCGACGCGACTGCGTATTTTTATCATTTCCTTGGGCTTAGCCCAAATGCTTTCTCCGTCAAGCAAAATTTCGCCGCTCGTCGGCTTTAAAAGTCCGTTTGTAAGCGAAGCAAGCGTGCTTTTGCCGCTTCCCGTATGGCCGATAATTCCGGTTATCTCGCCCTTGGGGAAGGACACGGTTATATCGTTAAGCGCCGCCTTGCGAAAGGGCGAGCCTTCGCCGTAGATAACGCTTACGTTTTTAAATTCAAGAGCGTAATTTTTCATTTCTGCCCTCCGATGAACGCGTCAATCACGTCGGCGGCATCCATGGCGTGCAAAACGCCGCGCGGAAGCTCAAATCCGTCCTGCTCGAGCTGATAAAGCAATTCTGTAACCTGCGGTACCGCAAGCGAAACCGCCTTAAGCTCCTCGACCTTCGAAAAGATCTCCTTCGGAGTGCCGTCCGCAATAATTTCGCCCTCGTTCATAACGACGATCCTGTCTGCCTCGACAGCCTCGTTCATATAGTGTGTGATGGTGACAACGGTAATGCCGATCTCCTTATTAAGGCGCTTCATTGCCGCAACGATCTCTTTTCTGCCCGTGGGGTCGAGCATTGCGGTCGCCTCGTCAAAAACAATACATTCGGGACTCATCGCAAGAACACCGGCAATGGCGATCCTTTGCTTTTGTCCGCCCGAAAGCTTGTGGGTGGCGTGCTTGGCGTAATCGGTCATATCGACCGTCTTCAACGCCTCGTCGACACGTCTGCGGATCTCCTCACGCGGGTAGCCGAGGTTTTCGGGTGCAAACGCAACGTCCTCCTCGACAATGCTTGCAACAAGCTGATTGTCGGGGTTCTGGAACACCATGCCGCATTTTTTGCGGATGTCGAACGAAAGATTTTCGTTTGCGGTGTCCATTCCGTCAACAAGGATCTGACCCTCCGTCGGCTCGTAAATGCCGCAAAGAAGCTTTGCAAGGGTGCTTTTGCCGCAACCGTTGTGACCGAGAATGGCAACGTAGCTGCCCTTTTCAATCTTAAGGTCGAGTCCTTTTATTACTTTGTCCTCTTCGGGCGAATAGTAAAATTCAACACCGCGAGCTTCAATGAAAGACATAAAAACCTCTGCGTTTTGAAGTAATAAGTAATAGTGAATAGTGAATAAGTGAGGTAGCCTTTCGTCCCGAAAGGCATTTTCATTGTATTTTCAGTTCAAAATGCAACGCATTTTTAAAATAAAAATCCTCATAAAAATCCGCGACATGCGCGTGGATTTTTATACCTTGGATGTTCGCAACCTTGGACAAGCCGAAGGCGCGCACAAGGTTGGCGCGAGCGCACGGACATCCAACAAACCGATTAAAACGCTTGCCGTTTTAATCGAAAGCGAAGCGTCACGGTGTCCACCGACTTGCAGAGCCGCAAGGCAAAACCTCGCCGCTCGATTCAACCGGCAAGCCGATCTCCTGACTGTCTACCGTACCGCCGAGATGACGGGTGTTCTTTCTTAATACATAGCCGTTTGCGGCAGGGGAAAGACCGGTAGTATAGGAATTAAGAAGCACGAAAAGGGGATTGTCGGAAAGCACCTGACAAACAAGGCTTACAAGCTCGTCAAGGCATTCCTCGATAACCCATTTTTCGCCGCCGGGACCGCGTCCGAACGAGGGAGGGTCGAGAATAACGGCGTCGTATTTGTTGCCGCGTCTGATTTCGCGCGCAACGAATTTAAAGCAATCGTCAACGATATATCTGATCTTGTTTTGCGGAATCTCCGAAAGCTCGGCATTGCGCTTTGCCTTTGCAACGATACCCTTCGATGCATCGACGTGGCAAACGAACGCGCCTGCCTTTGCCGCCGCAACGCTTGCGCCGCCCGTGTAGGCAAAGAGATTTAAAAGCTTTATTTCTCTTCCGCTGTTTTTAATGAGCTTGGTGAACCAATCCCAGTTCGCCGCTTGCTCGGGGAATAGACCCGTGTGCTTAAAGCCCATAGGCGAAATGCCGAATTTAAGATCACCGTAGGAAATGATCCATTCCTCGGGAACGTCCTTTTTCACCCATTCGCCACCGCCCGAGCGCGAGCGACGGTAAATGCCGTCTGCCTTCTTCCAGCCCGAAAGATTGCGTTCCCCGTTCCAGATAACCTGAGGGTCGGGTCTTATCAAGGTGAAATCGCCCCATTTTTCCAAGCGTTCACCGCCGTTTGCATCAACCAAACGGTATTCTTTCCAATTATTTGCAACAAACATAATTACACCTTTAATTTTCGTCGGTAAAGCTTATCTGCTCGGTCATACCCATCGGAACCTCCAACGCGAGGTGACGGTATGCGCCCGCAGTCGCGCATCTTCCGCGCGGCGTGCGGTTAAGAAATCCGAGCTGAAGCAGATAGGGCTCGTAAACGTCCTCGAGCGTGATCGCCTCTTCGCCGATGACCGCCGCAAGTGTTTCCAAGCCAACGGGACCGCCGTTGAAATGCTTGATGATCGCGGTGAGCATCCTTCTGTCGACCGAATCAAGCCCGAGCGCATCGACCTCGAGCGCATCAAGCGCCTTGCGAGTGATATCAAAATCGATAACGCCGTTTCCTTCAACTATCGCAAAGTCGCGCACGCGCTTTAAAAATCTGTTGGCGATACGCGGTGTTCCTCTCGAGCGGAGCGCGATCTCGTAAGCGCCGTCCGCGGTTATCGGAACGCCGAGAATTCCTGCCGAGCGAGTGATGATGAGCGCAAGATCCTCGGGCGAATAAAGCTCGAGTCTGAACGACATACCGAATCTGTCGCGGAGCGGCGAGGAAAGCTGACCTGCTCTCGTCGTAGCGCCGATAAGCGTAAAGGGCTTAAGCGGAATACGTATCGAGCGAGCCGAGGGACCCTTGCCCATCATAAGGTCGAGTGCAAAATCCTCCATCGCGGGGTAAAGCACCTCTTCGACCTGACGGGGAAGACGGTGTATTTCGTCGATAAACAAAATATCGTTTCTTTCAAGCGTGGTAAGCAACGCGGCAAGGTCGCCCGCCTTTTCAATGGCAGGACCGCTCGTTACCTTAAGGTTAACGCCAAGCTCGCCTGCGATTATGCAGGAAAGCGTGGTCTTACCAAGACCGGGAGGGCCGTGAAGCAAAACGTGGTCGAGCGAATCCCCGCGTGAAGCGGCGGCTTTTATAAATATCGAAAGGTTGTCCTTAACCTTTTGCTGACCGACGTATTCGTTAAGCGTCTTCGGACGCAGAGAGAATTCGTTTTCGATATCCTCGGCAGAAAATTCCGCGCCGGTAATACGGCTTTCGAAATCAAAATCCTCGGAATAATCGGGAATTTTCGAATTAATAGGCATTTATCGTCCTGCCTCCTTTCCCAATATGCGCAGGGTCTGGGCAATAAGCTCCTCAAGCGGAAGCGAGCAATCGAGCTTCTTTACGGTGTCCGAAACCTTTGCACGGGGGAAGCCGTAAAGGGCAAGCGTGTCGATTACCTGACCGATCTTTTCGGGATCCTTTTCTGCCGCGGCTGCGGTGAAGGTCATATCGTCGGAGGTGATTTTATCCTTAAGCTCGATAATAAGCTTTTGTGCGGTCTTAAGACCGATACCGGGTGCACGGGAAATGGTTTTTGCATCGCCGCTTGCAACCGCTTGGCGAAGCTCATCGGGCGAGAAGGTGCCGAGGATCGAAATACCTGCCTTGGGGCCGATGCCCGAAACCGAGATGAGCCTTGTGAAAAGGTTAAGCTCGTCCTCCTCCGAAAAACCGTAAAGCGCAATATTGTCCTCGCTCACTGCCATATAGGTGTATAAAAGCACGTCTTTTCCGGCCTTTGCCGAAAGCTTTTGTGCGGTCGTAACCGAGATCCCCATTTTGAATCCGACTCCGCCGCAATCGATAACGGCGTATTCGGCTGTAAGCGATGCGAGAGTTCCGTGTATAAAATGTATCATTTTTAACTCCTTCTCGGTTTGACCCCGTTATCTGTAGTTGGTGATTCGCGTGCCGTGGCAAAGAGCAAGCGCAAGCGCGTCGGCGGTGTCGTCGGGCTTAGGTGTTTCGTTAAGACCGAGCATCAGACGCACCATATACTGAACCTGCTGCTTTTCGGCTCTGCCATATCCGACAACCGAGCTCTTTACCTCAAGCGGTGTGTATTCGTAAATATCGATTCCGCATTTTTGTGCCGCAAGCAAGATAACGCCTCTTGCCATCGACACGTCGATCGCGGTGGTGATGTTGTTGTTAAAGAATATCTCCTCGATAACCATACAGTCGGGCTTGCATTTGGTGATAAGCTCGATCATCGAGTCGTATATCTCCTCAAGCCTCTTTTCGATCATCTGCTTGGGCGCGGTGGTTATCGCGCCGTATTCAATTGCGCGGTACTTATCTCCGCTTTTCATAACCAACCCAAAGCCGATCGTCGCCAGCCCCGGGTCGATGCCCAATATAAGCATAATCCACCGTCGAAAAAATTAGTTTTTGGGTATATTCCTACATTATATATTTAATCAGTGTATTTTAACATATTTTTTTCTTTCCGTCAACCAATTAACATTGAATTAACATCGAAATTGTAAAAAAAATAAAAACACTATTGTAATTTTGAAATTTTTCCATTATTATAGGAGTGTAAAAATAAGTAAAGGTTAAATTTTCTTAAACAGAAAGGAACAATTTATTATGCAAATGATCGAAAGAGTAAAGGCAGTAGTAGCAAAGCAGCTCCGTATGGACGTTTCCGAAATCGCAGACGATGCAGCTATCGTTGAGGATCTCGGCGCAGACAGCCTTGATATCGTTGAAATGCTTATGACTCTCGAGGATGAGCTCGACATCATCATCCCCGACGACGCAACCGGCCTTCGTACCGTAAAGGACGTTGCGGACTTCATTGACAATGAAGTCAAATAAAAAAATAGTTATCTTTGATCTCGACGGCACGATTCTTGACACGATCTGCGATATCGCGGCAGCGGTGAATTGCGCGCTTTCGCTTTACGGCAATCCCCAAAGAAGCGTTGAAGAGGTCAAAAGCTTTCTCGGCAACGGCTCGTTAATGCTCATCCGCCGCGCGCTTCAGAACGGCGGCGACGATGAATTCTGCAAGGAGGTTCGTACCCATTTCCGCGCAGAATACGAAAAGCGTATGCTTGAGCAGACCGTCCCCTACGACGGCATCGCCGAGATAGTCGACAGGCTTAACGAAAAGGGAATAATCTCGGTCGTTCTTACGAATAAGGACGATAAAAACGCAGTCCCGATGATAAAGCATTATTTCGGCGACCGTTTTGCGCTCGTCCGCGGTGTTAGAGCGGATAACGAACGCAAGCCGAGCCCCGACGTTGCCCTTTCGATAATTGCGGATTTTGGCTTCACGCCCGACGAGGCGCTGATAGTAGGCGACGGCATGGCGGATATGCAGCTTGCCAAAAACGCAAATATCGATTTTCTTCCCATCGGTTACGGTTATACCGATCCGAGCCGCTTGTACAACGAGTGCGGAATCGCCCCCGTTTTGTCTGCGGAGGAGCTGAAAACCGCTTTGGAAGAGCTTTAAAGCAAAAAATTACGGCGCAAAAGCATGCGCCGTTTTGCTTTTTCAAGTCCGAATATGCAATAAATTTGAATAATATGCATAAATATGCACAATATTCAACGGAATATGCATTGAAATGCAAAAAAAGATGAAATTTATGAATAATATTGCATTTTGCTATTGACAATTGCATTTTTGAGGTTTATAATTACGCTTGCAAAATGTTTGAAAATACAGAGGAAAAGAAAATGAGCAAAGAAAACATCAAAAAAATCGTGCTCGCCTATTCGGGCGGCCTTGACACTTCGATAATCATTCCTTGGCTTAAGGAAAATTATAATAACCCCGAAATCATCGCGGTTGCAGGCAACGTCGGTCAGGCTGACGAGCTTGACGGTCTTGAAGAAAAGGCGATCAAAACCGGCGCAAGCAAGCTTATCGTTGCAGACCTTGTTGACGAAATGGTCGATGAGATCATTGTTCCCGCACTCAAGATGGACGCAAAGTATGAAACCTACCTTCTCGGTACCGCTTTCGCACGTCCCGTTATCGGTAAAGCACTTGCCGAAATCGCTCTTGCGGAAGGCGCAGACGCTATCTGCCACGGTGCAACCGGTAAGGGTAACGACCAGGTTCGCTTCGAGCTTGCTATCAAGCGCTTCGCTCCCGAAATGAAGATCATCGCTCCCTGGAGAGAATGGGATATCAAATCGCGTGATGAAGAGATCGACTATGCGGAAGCGCACAACGTTCCCTTGAAGATCAGCCGCGAAACCAACTATTCCAAGGATAAAAACCTTTGGCACCTCAGCCACGAGGGTCTTGATCTTGAAGATCCCGCAAACGAGCCTATGTACGACAAGATGGGCTTCCTCGAAATGGGCGTTTCGCCTATGATGGCGCCCGACGAGCCCACCTACATCTCTATCGATTTCGAAGCAGGCGCTCCCGTTGCATTCAACGGCGAAAAGATGAAGGCATCGAAGATCATCGCAGAGCTTAACAAGGTTGGCGGCGCAAACG
The DNA here is from genome assembly GCA_017560145.1 of Clostridia bacterium. Lineage (GTDB taxonomy): Bacteria > Bacillota > Clostridia > Oscillospirales > CAG-382 > Coliplasma. The sequence continues at coordinate 33,433 of JAFYON010000123.1, forward strand.
GTATCGGTATCATCGACATCGTTGAAAACCGTCTTGTAGGTATGAAGGACCGCGGCGTGTATGAAACTCCCGGCGGAACTATTCTTTACTTCGCACACGAAATGCTCGAAATGCTTACCGTTGACAAGGATACTCTCCACGTTAAGCAGAAGCTTGCGGTTGATTACGCAGACCTTATTTACAACGGCAAATGGTACTCCCCCTTGCAGGAGGCTCTTACCGCATTCGCTAACGAAAGCAACAAGTTCGTTACCGGTACCGTAAAGCTCAAGCTCTATAAGGGCAACATCATCCCCGCGGGTACCACCTCGCCTTATTCCCTCTATTCCGAAAACCTCGTTACCTTCGACGAAAGCGACTACGACCAGAAGCAGGCAGAAGGCTTTATCAATCTTTGGGGTCTTCCCACCAAGGTTCAGGCGCTTCGCGAGCAGGGTAAGCTTTAATAAACTTTCACGGAGAATCACAATGGCAAAAATGTGGGCGGGCAGAACCGCCGGAACAACCGATAAGCTTGCCGACGATTTTAATTCCTCGATAAGCTTCGATTCGAGAATGTACCGTCAGGACATCACGGGCAGTATGGCTCACGCCGCAATGCTCGGCGCAAAGGGCATTATCACCGCCGAGGAGGCGGATGCTCTTATCGCGGGACTCGAGGAACTGCTTAACGATATCGAATCGGGCAAGGTCGTTATTGACCTTGAATGCGAGGACATTCATATGTTCGTCGAGCAGGTTCTTACCGAGCGCATCGGCGAGGTCGGCAAAAAGCTTCACACCGCAAGAAGCCGAAACGATCAGGTCGCGCTTGACCTTCGAATGTATCTGCGCGAGGAAACAAAGACCGTCGTTTCGCTTATAAAGGCGGTCGTTTCCGCACTTTTAAAGACTGCAAAAGAGAATACCGACGCGATAATGCCGGGATATACCCACCTTCAGCGTGCCCAACCGATAACCTTTGCGCATCATCTTTTCGCATACTGTATGATGCTTCTGCGCGATATCGACAGATTCGTTGATATGAGCAAGCGAATGAATATTTCGCCTATCGGCTCCTGCGCGCTTGCGGGTACGACCTATGATACCGACAGATATTTCGAGGCTGAAAAGCTTGGATTTGACGGTGTTTGCATGAACAGCATCGACGGTGTTTCCGACCGTGATTTCTGTGTTGAATTCGTCAACTGCTGCGCGATCGCAATGATGCACCTCTCCCGTCTTTCCGAGGAAATAATTCTTTGGACGAGCTGGGAATTCAAGTTCGTTGAGCTTTCGGATTCATTCACCACCGGCTCGAGCATAATGCCCCAAAAGAAAAATTCGGATATGGCAGAGCTCATCCGCGGCAAAACCGGCAGAGTATACGGCGACCTTATGGGCATATTAACCGTTCTTAAGGGACTTCCGCTTGCATACAACAAGGATATGCAGGAGGATAAAGAGGGCGTTTTCGATGCGGTCGATACGATCAAAATGTGCCTTTCGGTTATGGCACCGATGATCGAAACGATGTCGGTCAACAAGGAAAATATGCTCCGCGCCGCTCAGGAGGGCTTTATAAACGCCACCGACCTTGCGGACTACCTCGTTAAGAAGGGCATGCCGTTCAGAACGGCTTACAAGATCTCGGGAACGCTCGTTTCGGAATGCATAAAGCGAAGAATCGTGCTTGAAGAGGTCACACTCGACGAGTATAAAACCTATAGCGAGCTTTTCGATTCCGACGTTTTCGAAGAAATTTCGCTTAAAACCTGCGTTGCAAAGCGCGTTTCATTAG
>JAFYON010000015.1 GCA_017560145.1 Clostridia bacterium
AAGTCTTAACCGTACCTTTGAGAAAATACGAAAATATATGGCGTAAAAAAACAAAAAAGAAGGGAAGTCAATTCTTTTTTCATTGACTTATCGCAAATAAAAGTTTATAATAAGCAAAACATTAATAAGGAGAAAGTATTATGAAAATAGGCGTATGTGTTCATTTCAGTCATATCGAAACCTTGGAAGATAAATTTATCGTCTTGCGCGAGCAGGGTTTTGACAACTGCCAGCTCATTTCCTGGAGCCCCGCAGTTTGGACCGACGAAAATGCACAGATCATTAACGAATTGACCGCAAAGCACGGCGTTACCATTTCCGCATTCTGGTGCGGTTGGGAAGGCCCCTGCACCTGGAACTTCTATGAAGGTCAGCAGAACTTGGGTCTTGTTCCCCCCGAATACCGCGAAATGCGTATCAAGAACCTTTGCGACGGCGCTGATTTTGCTAAAAAGCTCGGCGTTGAAAACGTTGTTACCCACATGGGCTTCATCCCCGAAAACCCCAACGATCCCGAATTCGTTCCCTTCTGCAATGCAGTAAAGCGCGTTGCAGACCATCTTAAGGAAAACGGTCAGTGGTTGCTTTTCGAAACCGGTCAGGAAACCCCCGTTACAATGCTTCGCTGCTTTGAAACCGCGGGCGCTGACAACCTCGGCGTTAACCTCGATACCGCAAACCTCATCCTTTACGGCAGAGCAAACCCCGTTGACGCTTTGGACGTTTTCGGCAAATACGTTCGTAACCTCCATGCGAAGGACGGCTTGTATCCCGTAAACGGTCACGACCTCGGCCACGAAACCGCTATCGGTCAGGGCAAGGTAGACTTCTATGGCGTTATCAAGGGCCTTCACGAATACGGCTACACCGGCTATATCACCATCGAGCGTGAAATTACCGGCGAACAGCAGGCAAAGGATATCCTCGCTGCGAAGGAATATCTTGCAAGCATCGTTAAGGAAGTTACCGGCAAGGATGCCTAAAAAATAAGTTTAAGAGAGCGTAATTATGCGTTTTACAAAAATGCATGGCTTGGGCAACGATTATCTTTACTTCTTCTCGGAGGTGCCCGATAATATTGTCGAGCTTACAAAAAAGCTTTCCGATCGCCATTTCGGTGTCGGCTCGGACGGCACGGTGTTTATAACCAAATCCGATTGCGCCGATTTCGGTATGCGCATTTTCAATGCGGACGGAAGCGAGGCGATGATGTGCGGAAACGGTATTCGCTGTGTCGGTAAGTACGTTTACGATAAAGGTCATACGAAAAAAACCGAGATCACCGTTGAAACACGCTCGGGTATAAAAACGCTTACGCTCTATCCCGAAAACGGACGCGTTAAAAGCATTCGCGTCGGTATGGGCAATGCGGTCGCGGCAGAAGAACAGACTATCAACGTAAAGGGCGAATCGGTTAAATTCATCCCCGTTGATGTCGGCAATCCCCACGCGGTTATTTTCGTGTCGGATGCCGAAAACGCCCCCGTCTATACGCTCGGCGCAGACGTTTGCGGCGATAGCTTCTTTAAGGACGGCGTTAACGTTGAATTCATTTCGTCCATTGGCGAAAACAGGCTTCGTATGCGCGTTTTCGAACGCGGAAGCGGAGTGACTCTCGCTTGCGGCACGGGTGCGGTTGCCTCGGCGGTTGCGGCGGCAAGGGTAGGACTTTGCAATGCCGACAAGCCGATATTCGTCCTTCTTGACGGCGGCGAATTGAAGATCGAGCTTTGCGGCGAATCGGCGTTTATGACCGGCGCGGCAGAGATCGTTTGCGACTGCGAAATATAATTGTAAACTTTTTTGAACCCCATAGACATTATTCCGTCGATGTGATAGAATAATATCTGTGGGGTGATTTTTTTGAAAAACAAGAAGACGCTTATCGTAAAATACGGCTCTATTGTCTTGGGCGCGGCGTTTATCTTTTTCGGTATACTTTATAATCTTAAATCGAATTTCACGGTCGGAACGGTATTTTCATACCTGCTCGGCGCGATTTTGCTTTTATACGGCATATTTCATAAAAAGCTTTCGAAAAAGATACCGAATTGGCTTAAATATATCGTCGTTTTCGGTTATATCTTCATCCTTACCTTCACCGCATCGGTTTATATCTGCGGCAACAACGATAACGTCGATTATAAGGAATCGGCAATTATCGTCCTCGGTGCAGGCATAAAGGGCGAAAGAATAGGAACGAATCTTCAAAAGCGGCTCGATACCGCAATCGATTACCACAAGCAAAACCCCGATGCGGTTATCGTTGTAAGCGGCGGTCAGGGACCTTACGAGGACATTTCCGAGGCGCTTGCGATGGAGCGTTATCTGGTCGCAAACGGTATTCCGCAGGATAAAATTATTAAGGAAGACCGCTCGACAAGCACGCAGGAAAATTTCGAGTTCTCCAAAAACCTGTTAGACCTTCGGTTCGGGGATGATTATAAGGTGGCTTTTATCACAAACGGCTATCACGTCTACCGCGCCACACTTGTTGCAAAAAGCGTCGGATATGAGAATATAACCCACGTCCATGCCGAAACACCTTGGTATACCGCGATCCCAAACGGTCTGCGCGAGGTTCTGGCAATAATGAAAACCTGGATATTCGGGTGAATTGAATAAAGAAAAAAGCGACGGATTTTCCGTCGTTTTTTATATTAATCGATTCTTAATAATTTAACCTCTTTTAAATTAAGGATGCAGGATGTATAATGAGGTATCGACAGTCGAAAAAACTTCCGCGAGGTGACGCAATGTACAATATATTAATTTGCGATGATGATCAGGACATAATAAACGCCCTTAAAATTTTTCTTTCCGATCCCGAATATAGCTTGTTTGAGGCAAATAACGGCAAGCAAGCGATCGAGCTTATCGAAAAAGAGGAAATGCACCTTGTCTTAATGGACATTATGATGCCCGAAATGGACGGAATATCCGCAATGGTGCATATAAGGCGAAAAAACAACGTTCCCGTTATTTTAATTACCGCAAAAAGCGAAGCAAGCGATATGATTTTGGGACTTAACGTCGGCGCAGACGATTATATCACAAAGCCCTTTAATCCAATAGAGGTAGCGGCGCGTGTGAAATCACAAATAAGGCGATATACCCAACTTGGCGCGGCACAAATGAAGCCGAAAACGATTAGCGTCGGGGGTATCGAGCTCGACGACAACGCTAAAACCGTCACGCGTGACGGAATGCCGATACAGTTAACGCCGACCGAATACGAAATTTTAAAGCTTCTTATGCAAAATTTGGGCAGGGTTTATTCGCCAAAGGAAATATACAAGGAAATATGGCGCGAATCGCCCTATTCCGCCGACAATACCGTTGCGGTGCACATTCGTCACATTCGCGAAAAAATAGAAATAAATCCCGCCGAGCCGAGATATTTAAAAGCGGTTTGGGGGCATGGATACGTTATGGAAGGAGATAAACAATGGAAAACTTTGTAAAAAGGATGCCTGTTAAAATAATTTGCTTTTTGCTGTGCGGAATTTTTCTTTGCACTACCTTGGCAAGCATCGTCGGTGCGGTTATATTCGCATTCGAGGGCTTTTATACCGAAAGCGAAAATCAATTGTTGGTCGATACCGTCCACGGAAATCTTAGAACGGCGGCAAATATAATAACCCGTTCTGCGGTAAGCGGAAAGGATTATAACGAGGAATATGAATATTCTGCCGAGCGGACGAATCTAAGATATTGCCTTTTCGATGAAAGCAAAAACACCGTCGCAACGAACTGCGATGCCGACGGCGAATGGATTTATTATTATTGGTTTGAAATAAAGGAAACCGAAAACGGACCGGATGCCATATGCGTGCGCTCTGGCGAGGTGCCGATCAAAAATACCGATGGCAAATGGACGTTTGCAATTCGTTTCGAGGAAGGCTTTCCCGTTGAAGACGAATATGCGCTTTTCAGCTTTCTTGTGGATATAGGCTATACGCTTCGTTATTGGATTTATGCAATTGGTATCGGTTCGCTTGTTCTGTTTATCGCATTGCTTGTTGTGTTGATGAGCGTATCGGCTCGAAGACCGAATTCGCACGAGCTTCATCCGGGATATTTAAACCGTGTTCCCTTTGATATAATATTTGTTGTGGTGATAGCGCTTTTCGGCGCCGCTTTGGGCGTGCTTTCGGAATGCAACAGCTATGAGCTTACGATTGCGTTGGCAATTGTTCCGTTGCCCTTAGCTTATCTTTTTATCGGCACTTGTATGAGCATCGCCGCAAGAATAAAGCAAAGAAGCCTTCTTAAAAACACGGTTGTATGGCGCGTTTGCGCGTTGCTTTTCAAATGCCTGTCTCGGCTTTGGCGCGGCGCGGTCACGCTTCTTCGCTCCTTGCCGACGGTTTGGCGAACGGTTATCCTGCTTGTTGTAAATTTTATGCTCGATTTTATCATCCTCGCAATGATGGCAGATCGCGCGTCGGATGAGCTTGCGGTGTTTCTCTGGCTTGCAAAAGCAACCGTTATATTCGGATTAGGCATCTATGCGGGCTTGTTTATGCGCAAGCTTCAAAAGGGCGCGCAAGCTTTGGCGGATGGCGACCTTGCCTATACGACCGACACAAAGGGGATGTATTGGGATTTCAAAAAGCATGGCGAAAATCTTAACCGCATCTCCGAAGGCATGTCCGTTGCGGTCGAGGAAAGATTGCAAAGCGAACGGATGAAGACAGAGCTTATAACCAACGTTTCGCACGATATCAAAACGCCGCTTACCTCGATAATCAATTATTCAAACCTTATTGCAGATAATAAATGCGATTGCGAGCAGCATAATGAATATTCCGAGGTTTTGCTTCGCAAATCCGAGCATCTAAAGCGCTTGCTCGATGATCTTGTGGAAATTTCAAAGGCAAACACGGGAAATCTCGAAATCGAGTTTTCACCCTGCGATGCGGGTGTGCTTCTCGAGCAAGCGTCGGGAGAATATCTTCAGAGATGCGAAGCCGCAGGACTTGAGCTGATAACCTCGATCCCCGACGGCAAAATAAAAATAATGGCTGACGGGAGAAGAATGTGGCGTGTTTTCGACAATCTGCTCAACAACGCGGTGAAATATTCGCTTTTCGGATCGCGCGTTTATATATCGCTCGAAAAGAACAACGGTATGGCACGCTACACCTTCAAAAACACCTCGAAAGAACTTCTTAACGTAACACCGAAGGAGCTTGTCGAGCGTTTCGTTCGCGGCGATTCGTCACGCAGCACCGAAGGTAACGGGCTTGGCTTGTCTATCGCGCAAAGCCTTGTCGAGCTGCAAAACGGAACCTTTGATATCGAAATCGACGGAGATTTGTTTAAAGCGACTCTTGCGTTCCCGATCGTTGAATAAAGAAAAAAGCCGTTGCAATGCAACGGCTTTTTGTTGTGCTAATTATTCAGCGTAAACTTCTACTTCGGAAACGAATGCGAAGCTGGTGGAGAGGGTAAGCTCGAACTTAACGTATCTTGCGTTACCGGTAACTTCAACTTCGGTCCAGTATTCAACGCCATCGGTAGAATCGATTTCCAATTCGCCTGCTTCGGTGAAGTTGGTGCCATCGATAGAGATGTAAGCCTTAGCGGATACGGGAACGCCAATGCCCCAGCCGTCCTTGTTGATAAGGTGAGCCTTTACAGAGGTGAGGGAGTAAGCGTTTTCAAGGTCGATAATGAAGTAACCGATCTTGTCGGGAGCGTTGGTGGGGTTAGCGCCGTTTTCATAGAAGCCGAACCATACGGATTCCTTGTCGTCGCCAAGACCAACTGCTACAACGCCGTCGGTGATGTTGCCGTAGTAAGCATCGCGGTTACCGATACCGGAAATGGTATAGGACTTGTTAAGAGCAACGTTTGCGCCGTTGCCTTCAACGATTTCTACAGAGGTATCTTCAACAACTGCTTCAGAGGATTCTTCAACTGCTGCTTCAGAGGATTCTTCAACTGCTGCCTCGGAGGATTCTTCTACTGCTGCTTCAGAGGATTCTTCAACTGCTGCTTCAGAGGATTCTTCGGTTGCTGCTTTGGAAGAAGCGTCAGCTGCAACGGAGGATTCGGTTGCGGGGGTGGAGCTGGTTTCGGTTTCGTCACCGCAAGCTACGAGAACGAGCGCGAAAACGAGAACGAAAGCGAGCATAAGAGAAAGCTTTTTCATAGT
>JAFYON010000124.1 GCA_017560145.1 Clostridia bacterium
ATAGAGCTCTGCTGCCTCTTTGTTTTTTGAATTCTTCAAAACACATGCAGCGTCGATGAACAAATTCGTGCCTTCTTTGGGATAATAGAAAGCAAGATCCTCATTATTACCGTACATAGTAAAGAAGTCACCGGCATAATAAGGAGCAACGTATGCTTCGCCGCTCTCCATCTTGTTAAAGACTTCATCCATTACGTAGCTTTGAAGAATTTCCTTCTGTTCTGCAAGAAGAGAAAACGCTTTATCCCAAACCTCTTTATCGTTACTGTTAATATCAAGTCCGTTATAGAACTGAGCAGTAGCAAAAGCATCACGTGAATTGTTGAAATTGAGTATCTTGCCTTTATAGTTTTCATCCCACATCAAAGACCAACTATCAGGCTCGCCCTCAATAGCAGAAGTGTTATATATAACTCCGACCATACCAACGTTATAAGGAACGCTGTATTTGTTTTCAGGGTCGTACTTGGTGTTTTTATATTTTTCGTCGATATACTCATAATTGGGTATGTTATCAAAATTCAATTCTGCCAACATATCCTCTTCGATAAGACGGCCGATCATATAGTCAGACGGAATTATAACGTCATAATCAACGCCGCCGCCCGAAAGCTTTGCATAAAGGCTTTCATTCGAATCATAATTATCATATACAACTTTAATACCGGTTAGCTTTTCGAATTCCTCGTTAACGTCGATAGAACCATCCGAGCCATCGGAAATATAATAACCCCAGTTATAAACGCTTAGTTCAACGCCTTCAAATCTTGTATAATCAATACTTGTGGTGTTTTCATTATATTCGATTTCAATATATTCATATGCTTCGGCACAGCCGGAAAAAGCAGTAACCGAAACCAACGCTAAAAGCAATAAGGAAAAAAATCTTTTCAATTCTTAATCCCCTTATATCATTTTTGTTTAGTACGAGAAGTCTTATCCTTGCCAACGAAGTTAATAAGAACAAGCAAAATGAGAACCGCTACGATAATAACGGTGTTTGCGGCATAAAGAGTAGGACGAACGCCCTTTTTAACCGCAGAATAAATGTAAATAGGCAACGTTTCAAAGCCGGTACCTTTTACAAAATAACTGATAACGAAGTCATCCAAGGACAAAGTAAACGCCATCAGCATTCCCGAGATTACGCCGGGCAAAATACACGGAAGCTCGACCTTAAAAAACGACATCAAAGGTGTGCAACCGAGGTCCATTGCCGCTTCGGGTAAATGCTTATCCATTTGCTTGATTTTAGGCAATATCGAAAGAATTACATAAGGCAAGCTAAACGTTATATGCGCTATGAGCATCGTCCAAAAGTTCAAAGAAGATTGCATTCCGATCAACGCACCGGTGAAGACGAACAAAAGCATCATCGAAACACCTGTTACGATATCGGGATTCATCATAGGAATATTTGTTACAGAAAGCAAGCTTTTTCTTAAGTATCTGCTTCTCATACGGCTTATTCCAACGGCAGCCGCGGTACCCAATACACCGGATATTGCAGCAGTTGCAACAGCCAGAATCAAGGTGTTTTTAAAAGCGTCGATCACCTTGTCATTGCTGAACGCCTCTTGATAAAATCTGAACGAAAATCCCGTAAATTCGCTTAAACTGTTACTCTGATTAAAGGAGAACACGATCATAACAATTACGGGTGCATATAAGAGAAGGAAGATGATAATTGTATAGATTTTCGCCAAGGTTTTCAAAGTATCATACCTCCGTCATCTTCGTCATCCGAAAACTTATTGATTACTGCAATTGAAAGCATAATGATAATCATCAAAATGAAAGAAATAGCACTACCAAAATTCCAGTTTTCGCTGTTAAGGAACGAATCTTCGATAACTTCACCTATAAGACGGTTGTCAGTACCGCCAAGCTTTTTCGAAATATAGAACGTACTTATCGCAGGAACGAATACCATGGTAATTCCGGAAACTATACCGCTCTTCGAAAGAGGCAAAATTACCTTTAAAATTACCTGGAACTTGTTACAGCCCAGATCCTGAGAAGCCTCGATAATGTTCTTGTCGAGCTTGGAAATAACGGTGTAGATGGGTAGCACCATAAAGGGTAAATAGTTGTAAACCATACCCAAAATAACCGCAAACGGTGTATTTATCATATGAATCGGATCATCCAACAAACCAAGAGCCGTGTTAATAACGCCTGTATCCTCGATAAGATTACCCAAAGAATAGGTTCTGATAACGAGGTTGGTCCACATAGGAAGCATAATAAGCATTATTGCAAACTTCTGATTGCGAGGCTTTGATTGCGAAATAAAATATGCCAAAGGAAAAGCAATCAAAAGACAAACAACAGTAGCAAGAAAAGCATAAGCAACCGAACGCGCGAATATAG
>JAFYON010000125.1 GCA_017560145.1 Clostridia bacterium
CCTGACTTTCAAATACCGCCGCCGCAAAATGCGCGGTCTTTATTGCCTGAGCGGTAACGTGAGGCGCAAAGAAGAGGCCCTTTATCATCGACTTTGTGGTGCCCATGGAAGCGCCTGCTTCAAGACCGATACCGGGCACGGTAAGGCGATAGGATGCAAGCTCTACGGCACGCTTTGTGCCGACAATATAGCCACCCGTTTCGGCAATACCGCCGCCTGCATTTTTGATAAGCGAGCCGACTAGAAGATCGCCCTTGGGCTCTTCCTCCTCGACAAATTCTCCGTAACAGTTATCGACGATAAGATAAACGCCATCAAACTCACGTACAAGATCGAAAAGCTCGTTAATTTCGGCTACGGTAAGAGTTCTTCTGTCGCCATAGCCCTTGGAGCGCTGAACGTAAACGACCTTGATCGTTTTGTCCTCGTTCAAAGTCGAACGCACCGCATCCAAATTAAGTGTTTTTCCGTCAACAAGCGGAATATCGCGATATTTAACACCGTATTCGGCAAGCGAGCCTTCGCCGTTTTTGTCACTGCCGCCAAGACCTATTACGTTATCAAGAGTATCGTACGGCTTTCCGCTTACGGAAAACATTGTATCACCGGGACGCAAAACACCGTAAAGTGCGATAGCAAGAGCGTGGGTGCCAGAAATTATCTGCGAGCGAGCAAAGCCCGCCTCGGCACCGAACGCTTCGGCAAACATTTTGTCGCAAAGATCTCTGCCGTCATCGTTATAGCCATAGCCGCAGGTCGGATTGAAATGTCTGTCGGAAAGTTGATTTTCACGAAAAACAGACATTACCTTTTGAGTGTTTTTGAAAGCGACCGCATCGATTTCCGCAAAAATCGGAGCGAGCTTTTTTTCGCACTCTGCCGCAAGCGACATTAATTTTTCGCTGAACATAATATAAATACTTCCCTGTTTGATTATTCCGCGCCTTTTTCGATGAACGCGATAAGAAGATCTACACACGCTTCCAAATCGTTGATATCGATAGTTTCAACGGGAGTGTGGGTGTAACGGGTGGGAAGCGAAATACAGCACGCATAGGAGCCTGCACCGGCAAGCTGCATTGCAGAAGTATCGGTTCCGCCTGCAAGGAGGACCTCGTACTGATATTTAATGTTGCCCTCTTCAGCAAGCTCGGTTAATCTGTCTACCATTTTGGGAGAGCAGATTACAGAGCTGTCCTTGATCTTGATAGCCGCGCCGCCGCCGAGCTTAACGGTAAAGTGGTTGGGGTTACCGCATGCAGGTGCAGGGGTGATATCAAGAGCAATAGAATAGTCAGGCATAATCGAGAAGGACGAGGGCTTTGCACCGCGGCAGCCAACCTCTTCCTGAGTGGTGAATACGAAATAGGTATCGTACGCAGGAGTTTCGCAGGTAAGTGCTGCGCACGCCGCAACGGTACAACAGATTCTGTCGTCAAACGCCTTGGAGGTGTAACGGTTTGCGGAAAGCTTTTTAACCATAGGAGCTATTGCACAAACGTCGCCGATCTTTACCTTGCGCTTTGCTTTTGCAGCAGAATCTGCGCCGATATCAACGAAAAGCTTGTTTGCAGTGATATTGGCAGCGGTAGTACCGTCTTCGATAACGATGATACCGGTAGTGCCGTTTTGGAATTTTACGTTGTGGAAGGAGGATGCGATCGCATTGATGCCACCGATGGGCGCAACGCGAATAAGACCGTTATCCTCGATATTAACTACCATAAAGCCGATTTCGTCCATGTGTGCCGCAATCATAAGCTTTTTGGATGAATCCTTACCCTTTTTAAGGGCTATAACGTTACCCATTGCATCGATATTGATTTCGTCGCATACGGGTGCAAGATCGTTTTTAATAATTTCCGCAAGCTCTGCTTCAAAGCCAGAAACAGAAAATGCGTTTTGATATTTTTTCATTATGTTTAACATTAGTTAAAGCTCCTTTCGTTAATTGCAGCCGCAAGGTCGGCAACAGCTTGTATATCTTCAAGAGAAAGAACGTTGGATTGCGAGTGGATATAACGTGCGGGGGCGCTTATTGCCAAAACCTTTGCACCGTTTGCACCGCGTTGGTAAACACCTGCTTCGTTTCCGCCTGCAACAACGTTTTTATATTGCCACTTGATCTTCTTTTCATCAGCAACCTTTGTTGCAAGTTCGAGCAAAGACTGATCGTAAATCGTGCTTCTGTCCATAATTGAAAGTACTGCGCCGTTGCCTACCGAGCACGCACATTTTCCTTTGGGAACGCCCAAAATGTCGCCTGCAGTTGTTGCTTCAAGAGCGAAAACAACGTCGGGGCGCAAGCGGTGAGAAACCTCTTTTGCACCGTCGCAACCGATCTCTTCGCAGGTGTTGAATGCAAAATACGTATCGTATTCCAAATCGCTGTTGATCATTGCAACGAGTGCCGCACAACCGAAACGGTCGTCAAGAGCCTTCGAGCAGACCAAGCCGTTTCCGAATTCCTCGTAATTGGGAGTAAACACACAGCAATCACCGATGTTTACGTACTTCTTAGCCTCGTCACGGTCCTTTGCGCCGATATCGATTCTCATTTCGCTTATCGGTTCGCATTTGCCCTTTTCCTCGGGAGTCTGCATATGAATTGCCTTGGAAGCAACAACGCCGTTAATGCCGCTTTCACAGAACAAAACTCGACGGCCGCTTACTACTCTTCTGTCGATACCACCGACGGCGTCGAACCAAATATAGCCCTCTTCGTCGATGAATTTGACCATAAAGCCAACCTCGTCCATATGTGCTGAGAACAAAACCTTTTTATCGCGGCGTTGCTTACCCTTTTTGAAAACTATAAGGTTACCCATAGGGTCGGTTTCATATTCACAACCCGAATCCTTGATATCCTCAATGATCGCTTCGCGAACCTCATCCTCCATACCGGAGGGACCGAGAATATCACAATATTTTTTAAGATACTTCATCATAGCCGATATCCTCCTTTATTAAAGCGATTGCAATACCGCCGCGATAAGACGCGAGGTATTCAAGGCATCGTTCATATCGACGATTTCACTCATTGTATGCATATTCTTCAAGGGGATAGAAACCAAGAAGGTGGGAATACCGCTGCCTGCAGTTTGTACCGCGTTCGAGTTCGTGCCCGTTCTTCCGGGTGCGGCGGAAAGCTGATAGGGGATGCCTTCCCTCTCGGCAACGCTGATAGCATACTTTGTCCACGCTCTGTTGGTTTGAGGGGACAGACAAATATCACCGCCGTTGCCTGCACGGACGCCCTCACGGGTTTTGGGTGCGCCGGGAACGAACGCGTGGGTAACGTCGATAACGATCGCTTTATCGGGGTTGAGTCTGTATGCGGTGGTCATTGCGCCCTTATAGCCGATCTCCTCGCCGCCAGAGAACTGGAATGCAACGTCAACGTTGAGCTTGGACTTGTCAAGCATTTGAATTGCACGAACGATGGAAGCACCGCAAAGACGGTCATCGAAGCCTGCACCTGCGAGGTTTTCGCCAAGAAGCTTTGTAAGCTTACAGGGGAAAGCACAGGGAGTGCCGACGCGAACGATCTTCTTTAATTCGTCAAGAGGCAAGCCGGTGTCGATGAACAGTTCGGTAACCTCCATTTTCTTTTCGCTTTCACCGGGCTCCTGAAGATGGGGCGGCTTGGACGCGAAAATACCGCGGATGGTTTTCTTGCCGAAAATCAAAACGTCTGTAGCAGGGAGAATCTTTGCCGCAATACCGCCGATGTTGGCAATTCGCAAAAATCCGCCTTCGCAAAGTTCGGTTACCACGAAACCGATAGTATCAAGGTGAGCGTCGCAAAGAACAAGAGGTGCGTTTTCTTTACCGCAACGCATAATGCCGTAAAAGCTTCCGACCGAGGTAGTTCCCATCTCGTCAAAGATGTTCAGAGTTTCTACGTAAGCACGAAGATCCTCGAAGGCGGAATCCTCAAATCCCGAAACACCGGGATAGGTCGTAAAGTTTTCTACGAGGGTGTATAATTTTTCCATATGTTACCTCCTCAGAGTGAATTTACAATGTTTTTAAACGTGTTTCCGCGAATCGCGAAATTTTTAAACATATCGAAGCTTGCGGATGCAGGAGTCAAAACAACGTTATCACCCGACACTGCTTTTTCCTTTGCAAGCTTTATTGCATTTTCAAAATTATCGGTAATTACGTATTCGGTATAACCGACACTGTCAAAAACGTCTGCGATCTTTTTAGCGGTCGCGCCGCAAAGAACGGTATATTTTACCTTTTTCTTGAAAAGCTCGCCAAGCGGATCATAGGGGATGTTTTTATCGTAACCGCCGCAAATTGCAATGATAGGAGTTTTGAAGGAATTCACACAGGCGCTTGTACGCGAGGGGCTTGAATCGATTGAAGAGTTATAATACTTTACACCGTCAAGCTCACGCACAAATTCAATACGGTGCTCAACGCCGCCGAATTCGCTCGCGACCTTATTAAGGGTTTCGACACTAACAAGATCTTTAACTGCTGAATAAGCCGCAGAATAGTTATAACGGTTGTGTCTTCCTACGATACGTATGTCATTATCGTTAACGAGAAGCGTGCCGTTTTCGAAAATGCCTTCCTCAGTGAAATATATATCGCCTTTTTGAGTATTGCCGGAGATGGTACGTACCTTCCCTTTGGCACAGCATTTGAATTCTTCGGCGTATTCATCATCGAGATTGAGAACGAGAAGCGACGAAGAATTTTGGAATTCAAAAATTCTCTTTTTGGCATCGACGTATTCATTCATATCGGTATGCCAATCAAGATGGTTTGGCGCAACGTTGGTAACTACCGCTATATCGGGACTTTCGGACAGCTTCATAAGCTGGAAAGATGAAAGCTCGATAACAGCATAATCCTTATCCGTAATTTCATCGAGTGTTGCAAAAAGGTTAACACCGATATTACCGCCGAGCCAGACCTTATAGCCCTGTGCCTCCAAGAGCTTAGCGATAAGGGTGGTAGTGGTGGTTTTGCCGTCGCTGCCGGTTACCGCAATTTTCTTGCAGGGACAGAGGCGGAAAAACTCCTCCATTTCACTCGTGACACGCGTGCCGTTTTCGCGTGCTTTGTTGACGCCCGTTAAATCGGGACGGACCGCAGGCGAAAGGAACAAAAGTGTTTCGTTGATATTGTCGAGATAATTTTCACCGCAGATGAAATTTACACCGAGGCCGACAAGCTCGGGATAAAAATCTCTTTCGGACAAATCGTTTTTGTCGCGGACGATACAGATTGCACCGTTTTTGGCAAAAAGCCTTATCACGGGAAGGTTGGAAACACCCATTCCGACAAAGCCGACTGTTTTTTCTTTGTAGCTTGATGCGTATTCTTTTAACACGAAGAATACCTCCAATTTTTTCTAACTTAATTATTATATATCCATTATAAGAAATAATCAAGGTTTTTGACAGAAGATATTTGACAAAATAAAAGGAATATGTTACAATTCCGATGCGACCGTACCGAACAATCGCGCGGTGCCATGGCGAAAGCCCGTACCGTGAGGAAAGTCCGAGCTCCACAGAGCAGGATAACAGATAACATCTGCCGAAGGCGACTTCAGGGCCAGTGCAACAGAAATAAACCGCCAAGATTTCTTGGTAAGGATGGAAAGGCGAGGTAAGAGCTCACCGGTGTGTCGGAGACGGCACAGCCATGTAAACCCTATCCGGAGCAACACCGCGGCGGGGGCATATGCTTGCTCGGCAGCCCCTATGGAGGTGGCATGGAGATTTGCGGCAACGTAAATCCAAGATAGATGATTGTTCACGACAGAACTCGGCTTATAGGTACGTTTGTCGCTCTTTAAAAAACGAAAGCACCCGAATTTGGGTGCTTTTTGTTTATATTTCGGGATTCATCATCGTACCGATGAAAAAGGGCGTGTTCGTATCGAGATCGATAAGCATATATACGAAAGGTCTGTCGAGATAGATCTTAACGTCATTCGGGTTTATCGTATCTATACCGAGCGTGGGGATAAACGTTGCCGCGCCAGCCCGTGTTCCGCGCTCATTGACTTCGATAAAGGTTTTATGAAAAACACTGTCGATAAAGAAATTTTCGTGGGATGATCCCATAAGACCGAAATCGGCGTTTGATTGCGAAAACGCATCCGTCATTCCCATTTCAACAAGTGCTTTTTCTAAATCAACGTTAAATTCGGTCTTGAATTTAGGTATCCTCGTTCTTACCGTACCTTTTTGCTGATTCGCAAGCATTTCGCTTATTTTTTCTCCGGTAAGAGTTTCAAGGAAATCCGACATAGCAACTCCTTCATCGGGGAGAATGGCGGCAAATGCATATTTATTACCTACGTAATTTTTAACAAAGCCTATGCAGTTATCGGAGCCGAAATAGGTGTGCTGATCATTATCATACATGAGCTTCACTTCTTTTGCGGTTCCGTTTTCAAGCGTAAATACTCCGTCGTGTATCTCGTTTTCTACATATATATCCGACCAATCGGCACGGAACGCGATCGAATTGATCAATAGCACCATAGTTTCTTGCGGAATATGATCGAGCATTTGAGGAATCATTCCTTCGGTTTCGCGCGATATCCAATCGTTTATCTGATTTACGATTTTGGAATCGAATTGAGTTTTGTAGATATCCGCACCGTAATAATCTGCGTTGGTTTGAAGAAAATCACGGTTGGGGACAAATCCTCCGTCTTCATCAAGCCATATCGAATTGGCAACCGTTAATTTGTACTTATTCTTTACGGGCAACGAATTGATATAGCTGTAAATATAATTATTCAATTCCTCGACAGACATACCCAAAACCGCTTCCATCTGGGCTTTTGTTTCACCGTCGGCACCGTTAAGTGTCATCGATAGCGCACACATAACGGACAAGGGCGAAACAAGAGAGTTTTGACCGTCGTTTTGGCTTGCTTTAAAAAGACGTATTGCAAAATCGGTTACGTTTTCGTTATATGCATCCAAAGCGATAGGTTCAACGGGATTTGGCGAAATCCCTTCCATCAGGTCCTGTGCGTGCGCCACATTAAACAAAGGCACGGTAAAAAACAACGAGGTTACAATCACGCAAAAGCAAGCGGCGATTGCAATATATCGGGTAAGCTTTCGATGTTTTTGTCTTCTGTTTGTGTTGCGAGCTTTATAAACTTCATCAATAACAGAATTATCGATGAATTCAAATACGTCTCTGAACTCTTCTTTTTTCATACGTCAAATCCTTCCTCTCTTAAGTATTCCTTTAACTCCCTGCGAGAACGGAACAGAATATTTTTTACTTTTGATTCACTAATGCCGAATGATTGCGAAATATCTTTTATCGAATCGAAGAAATAATACCTCGCAACAAAAACATTCCTGTTTACGGCAGACAAGGATTTTACAAACGCGTTGATTGCGCCCGAGAGCTGCTTTGCTTCATAAGCCGATTCGGGAGACTCACCGCCGGAAAGTATATCGTCTAACTCATCTGTTGAAACGGTGTATTCTGTCGGGATACGTTTTTGTCTTGTGTTTGCACGGAATCTGTCTATCGCCTTTCTGCGCACCAATTTGACCAGATAAGATGAGAATATATCGGGATTATTGGGCGGAATTGAATTCCAGACAGAAAGGTAAGTATCGTTTAATACCTCGTTTACATCCTCCTCGTCGCCAAGAATGTTGAATGCTATTTTAAACATATAATTGCCGTACTTTTCGGTCGTGATCGCAATTGCGGTTTCATCGCGGTTGAAATAGAGCTCTATAATTTGTTTATCCTGCATTCGTTTCCCTCCTCCGTTAATAATACTCGTCAAAATTGCATTTCGGTCTGAAATTTTTTAATAAATATAAAAAAATGCGAAACACTTAATAATTGGTTATCATTTATGTAAATAATAATACATACAGAAAACAAATGCAAGATTCAAAGGGCGAAAATTCGCTTTATTTCGTTAGAAATTCTTGACATAATACGTGTTAACGTATATAATAAGAATGTATAGAAATATTTAAGGAGAACTCTCCGTGATTTTACAGTTAGAACAGGCAAAGCTTTCGCTTGGCGAGCTTAGCGAAGGAATTAACGATCTCGGCGATTCGATCGGTTACGAATCGTTGAAGGCAGAGGTTGAAGAGCTTGAAAACAAGACCGCAGAGGCAGGTTTTTGGGACAAGCCGCAGGAATCTCAGGTCGTTTTGAAGCAATTAAAATTCAAAAAGGGTACTCTTGAGCGTTACCTTGCATTAAGACGCAGCTTTGACGATATTGAAACTCTTATCGAGCTTTCTATTGAAGAGGATGACGACAGCGTTGTTGAAGACGTTTTGAGCGATCTTGATGCGGTACGCAAGGAATATGAAAGACAGAAGATCGAAATTCTTCTTTCGGGTGAATACGACGGCAGTAACGCCATTATTTCCATCCACCCCGGTGCAGGCGGTACAGAAGCGCAGGATTGGGCACAGATGCTTTACCGTATGTATTCGCAATATGCCGCAAAACGCGGTTTTAAGCTAAAGGTGCTTGATTATCTCGATGGCGACGAAGCAGGTATTAAGAGCGTTTCCTTTATGGTAGAGGGCGAAAACGCTTACGGATATTTAAAGAGCGAATCGGGCGTTCACAGATTGGTTCGCGTTTCCCCGTTCGACTCGAGCGGAAGAAGACACACCTCCTTTGCTTCGGTTGAGGTTCTTCCCGAATTCAACGATGAGATCACCATTGAAATCAACGAAGCCGATTTGAAGATCGATGCGCACCGTGCAAGCGGCGCGGGCGGTCAGCACGTTAACAAGACCGACTCGGCAATTCGTATTACACACATCCCCACCGGTATAGTCGTAGGCTGTCAGACCGAACGCAGTCAGGTTCAAAACCGCGAAACTGCAATGAAGATGCTTAAGAGTAAGCTTCTTGAAATCAAGGAACGCGAGCATCTTGAACGTGTTGAGGACATTACCGGTACGAAGATGAATATCGAATGGGGCAGCCAGATCCGTTCCTACGTATTTATGCCCTACACGCTTGTTAAGGATAACCGCACCGGCTGTGAAACCGGTAACATCCAAGCGGTTATGGACGGCGAGCTTGATGATTTCATCAACGAATATCTTAAGCTTAACTGCAACAAATAATTTCAAAAACAAAATCAATCATATAATAACTATCGGAGGTATTTATCATGAAAAAACTCAGACCCATTATCGGTATTTCTCTTCTCGTTCAGTCGGCAACCTTCTTTGTACTTTGCCTTCTCAACCTTGAAAAGAAGAAGAACCTCGCAAAGGCATTCGGTTTCTTTGGTGCGTTGGGCGGTATCGCAGGCGTTGCATTGCTTATTTCCGAATTCAAGAAGCGCAAGAAGCTTAAGGCTGCTGAGGATGCATATTTGGATGAATACGATGAATTCATCAGCGATTTTGAAGATTTTGATGCAGACGAAGATGATATTCTCTGCACCTTCGAAGGCAAAGACGAATAATTATATCATGCTACCTAAAAGCCACGGCCCAAGCGGTCGTGGCTTTAAATTTTTTGTTGCTCGGTGAATATACTTATCTTAGGGCTGATACGTCGAAATATATTAACCACAAGGCTTTTTTCGGCGTATTGTATGACGATAAAAAACAAACCGATAATAAAAAGGAGTAATGATTACTGATGGCAACGATTATTACAAACCGTGCGACAGTTAATTACAATTCGGGCACTGCTGCGGCAGTTGCTTTTTCAAACACGACAAGCACGGTTTTGAACGGAAGCTTGAGCATTACAAAGTCTTCGCTTTCGAGCGGATACCGCACCGGTCAGGAGCTGACCTATATTATCACCGTTACGAATAACAGAAGCACTCCTGCACAGACCGTAAGCGTTACCGACAACCTCGGTACCTTTACCGACGGTACGATAACCGTAACGCCCTTGACCTATGTAGGAACGGCGCAGCTGTTTATAAACGGCGCTTTCGTTTCGGATCTTGACGCTCTTGTAGGAACCGACAACGTTCTGTTTGAGATCGCAAGCATCCCTGCGGGCGGCACGGCGCAAATCTTTTACAGGGCACGCGTTAACGAATTCGCTTGCGCTAACGTCGGCGCGGAAATTATTAACAACGCTTGCGTTGACTACGTTTGCGACTGCGCCTGCGACGAGCTTATTTGCGATTCGTTTACCCTTCCCGTTGAAGAATATGCCGATATCACCGTGGCGAAATCGGTATGCCCCAACCCCGTTACCTGCGGTGAGCGATTGAATTACGTTATCGATATTTACAACAACGGTAATATCGATGCGAGCGACATCGTGATAACCGACGTTTTCGATCCTGCGCTCGAAGGCATTACCGTGTCCTTGAACGGAACCGCTTTGCTTGCGGACGGATATAGCTATGTCGGCGGTGTTTTGACTATTTCGAGTGCGACCGGCACCGCGATTACCGTGCCTGCGGCGGTATGCACAAGAGATCAGACTACCGGCATTGCGACCATCACACCCGGCAAAATTTCGGTAGCCGTTTCGGGCACTCTTTGATTAGCCGCTTGAATTTAAAAAGCCAACGGTTTTTCGCCGTTGGCTCAGTTTGCAGACAAAGTCTGCAAACTGAAACAGACTGAGAGAAATGAGGATAGTTTTGAAGAAAAACGAGCGTAGGCTTACAAAGGTAAGACAGTCGAAGTTTTTCTTCAAAGCCCTTGAAAATACAATTAAAATTTAAAATTCCTTATAAAAACAAAGAGCACTTTCGAAATGTTCGAAAATGCTCTTTGGCTATAATATCTCATTTCAAGGGCGTAAATATCCCATTTGTCTTCGGTCTGAGCCAACGGTTTTTCACCGTTGGCTTTCTTTTATTTTCTGTTCATATCAAGGTTTATGAAATATTCCGTGCCGTCATAGAGGAAAACCTCGGTGGGAGAATAATCAAAGCCCTCGATGCTTTTATCGGGCCACAAGCCGATAGCGGAGTTTTTACCGTCGTTCCAAGGCTCCTCGACATCGGATTTGAAAAGTTTCAGTTCGGTGGCGTGCAAATTGCGGAAATAAAGGTTTTTATCACTGTTTGCCAGTGTGATAACAGTCCAATCCTCGGAGGGCTTTCCGTCTTTATCGACCTTTGTGTTGGGAGGATAATCAAGTGCCGCATTAAAAAGCATTGCGGTGTTCGAGCCATCCTTTTTCGCGCCCTTGATCTCGACAATGACGGAATCCTTGAAGCTGTTATTAAGTCCCTCGACGGTGAGCATTGCACTCTCATCGGCGATTAGCCGAAGTGTCAGCTTGTACTTTCCGTTATACGGAAGCTTTTTGCCGGATTCATACCAGCTCGGGGTGCTTTCGTTTACGGTTTCGTAGACGTTGTAAAAGATATGCCATCCTCCATCAGTGCCCGACCAGCAGAGTCCTGCATCGAAGCAATTAATCCAATAGTCGCCGCTGAAAACGTCGGCACCGAGAAACATATATCCGTTAACGAATCTGCCGTCGGGAAGCTTGGTTTGAATTTCGCTATTAGCGATATCAATGATAACCGATGCTCCGTTATAGCCCTTGTTTGAATATACTGCGAAGGCAGGGCCGTCGGTATCGCCCATTTTTCCGTTGTTTTTGTAATTTAACGAATTGATCGTTTTGGTAGAGTTTAGGGTGGGATTGATCGAGGTATCAAGAGATTCTTCCATAGATGATTCCTCTGTAATTTCGCTTATTTCCAAGGACTCGACCGGTGCTTCGGAAGAAACGTTTTGGATATCCTCCGAGCTGCAAGCAACAAGGATAAAAGCAAAAGCGAGCACTAACAAAAAGCAATTAAGCCTTTTCATCGTCAACATCCTTATCCTTCTTTGTTTTTTCATAAATATCGGTCAGATAGGTAAGCACCGCTTTTCTTGTTACGATGCCGATGAACACTCCCCTGTCGTCGACAACTGGCACAAAATTCTGTTCGGCGACACGGTTGAAGAGCTGATCGACGGTGCACATAACGTTTACCGCGGGATTCCAGCCCTCGCGGATAACGTCCTTTATACATACCTTTTCGTGCTCACGCATATCGCTACCGCCGTTTTGAAGCATGCTGCGGAGCAGATCGCCCTCGGTTACCGTTCCGACGTAAACTCCGTCGGAGGAAATAACGGGTATTGCACGGTATTTGTGGAATGTCATTTTTTCGAATCCGTTTCGAACGGTCGCCAACGAATCGAGATATGCGACGTTGCTCTTGGGAGTAAGAAATCGCATTATATTCATAGTTTAAACACCAACTTTTTAAAGCTTGATTTCCATATGGCGCGTTCTTGTTTCAAAGCCGTATTTTTCGTAAAATTCAATGGCACTTTGATTGAATTCCCATACGTTGAGCATTAAGCGCGCGCAATTTTTGGATTTTGCATATTCTTTGGTTTTGTCCATAAGCATCCCTGCAATGCCCATTCTTCTGTATTCGGGATCGATGCAAAGATCATCGATATAGAGCGTTAGACCCGCGCCCTCACGGATGACCTCGCAAAAAACGTAGCCGACCGTCTTACCCTCTAAATCGGCAACGAAAACGCCGTTATCCTCGCCTGAAAGACGCTCCCGAACCTCATCGACGGTATATTTGCTGACAAGATCCGGAAACATATCGGGTCTGCCGTTTTTGTGAAGATCTGCGATAACGCGAAGCAGGCCGTAGACCGCTTGCGAATCGCTTTCTTTTGATTCTCTGATAATTACGTTTTTATTCATACTGTTTTTTTCTTGTATACGCAGAATGCAAATTCCATATCGGGAACGGTATCGGTTTCGGGGTTGGAAATATGCTTTTCGCCTACCGAAGCAAGCTCCCATTCGGGTGATTCGTCGAGATTGCGGAAGAACGCATCGCTTTCAAATTCCTTATCGAACTTTGTAACGTATGCGGTATCGCAGTAATCGAGCAACAAATCGTAAACGGTCGAGCCGCCGATAACGAAAACGTTTTCGGTATCGTAATTTTTGATCACTTCCAACAGCTCGTCAAGAGAATGCACCACCGTTGCACCCTCGGGAGAATAATCCGCCCTTCTTGAAAGAATAATGTTTTCTCTGTTCTTTAAGGGCATACCGTTGGGAAAGGTTTGCAGAGTTTTCGAGCCGAGGATAACGATGTTACCCTTGGTAAGGCTTTGAAAATAGCGAAGGTCGGCACGTACGTGTGCTAAAAGTCCGCCCTTGTTTCCTATGCCCCAATTTTTATCGACAGCAACGACAAGCTTCATATTTTTCTCCTATACTGCGATCGGGAATTTGCCGATCTTTTCGCCGTGAATATAATTTTCGACCTTAAAGCTTTCGGGGGTGAAGCTGTAGAAATCGGTAATAGTGGGATCTAACGTGATCTTGGGAGCATCGAACTGCTCGCGCTCGATAATTTCCTTAACTATGGGAATGTGGCGATCATAGATATGAGCGTCGGCAATAACGTGAACCAGCTCCCCTGCCTTCAAGCCCGATGCCTGAGCAAGCATCATAACGAGCGCGGCGTATTGTGCTACGTTCCAAGCGTTTGCCGCAAGCATATCCTGCGAGCGCTGATTAAGGATCGCACAGAGCTTACCGTCGACAACGTTAAAGGTCATCGAATAAGCGCAGGGATAAAGTGCCATTTCGGAAAGGTCCTGGAAATTATACATATTCGTCATGATACGTCTTGAGCAGGGATTATTCTTAAGGTCGTAAAGCACGCGGTCGACCATATCGAATTCGCCCTCGCGGTATTTGTGCTTAACGCCCATCTGATAGCCGTATGCCTTACCGATCGAGCCGGTTTCATCCGCCCATGCATCCCAAATCTTGCTGTTAAGGTCGTTTACGTTGTTGGATTTTTTTTGCCAGATCCAAAGAATTTCATCGACCGCCTTTTCAAAGGAGATAGGACGGATCGTGAGAAGCGGAAATTCCTTTTCGAGGTCATAGCGATTGACAACGCCAAACTTTTTGATGGTATATGCGGGTGTGCCGTCATCCCAACGGGGACGCACGCGTTCGTCGTAAACGGGAGTGCCGTTTTCGATAATATCCTTACAGGTTGCTATAAACGCTTTATCTGCAGAGCTCATAATCTTCTCACTTTCGGTTTAATAATTTATTTTTTTATTTTCTAACGGATTATTTTTTAATCTTCAGCTCAAGAACGGTCACACCGAGGTCACCCTCGCCGTAGCGTCCCGCACGGAAGCTTTTTATTCTCGCCTTATCCTGACGGAAATATTGCCACAACGCGGCACGCAATGCGCCCGTGCCCTTGCCGTGGATTATCGAAACCGTTTCGTGTCCTGCAAGGATCGCTTCCTCGAGATAACGGTCGATGATAAACCAAGCGTCGTCGCCTATATTACCGCGCACGTCGATTTCGTTTCTGACCGCGGCGGTTCTGTGGGCATACTGCGCCTGACCCTTGTTTTTTTGCTTTTCGACTGCCGCGGAATTTGCAAGCAGACGGATGTTTTTGATATTCGTTTTCGATTCGAAGCGTCCCATATTGCAAAATACGGTATCGCCCGAAATGCTTTTAACGATAGCTTCCTTTCCGATATCGGCAAGAAGCACTTTATCGCCGACCTGCAAAGGACG
>JAFYON010000126.1 GCA_017560145.1 Clostridia bacterium
CGCTATCTTAAAGAAAACAAGCTCGGCCGCGCGACCTTCCTTCCTCTTGAAAGCGTAAACGGCAAAAAGTGTGACGTTTCGGCTATCAAGGATATGAAGGGCTATATCGGCATCGCCTCCGAATTGGCAAAGTACGATAAAAAGTTCGAGGGCGTTGTTAACGACCTTCTCGGCAGAACGGTCGTTGCCGATAATATCGATTCGGCGTCCGCTATCGCACGTCAAAGCGGATTTAAGATCAAAACCGTTACTCTCGACGGTCAGATAATCAACGCGGGCGGTAGCTATACCGGCGGTTCATCCGCAGTTAAGGTCGGCGTATTCACCCGTGCTATGGATATCGAGCGATTGGGCGAAAGCATTAAATCGCACGAGGAAAAGATCAAGGCGCTTGAATTGAAGCGCGAAAAGATAAACGAGGAATGCTCGGAGGCAGACGGCGCACTCGAGGCGTTGCGCGTTTCGCTTTCGGCATCGAACAGCAGCAAGGCAAGCAAGGCGGCAATTTCCGATTCGTTGAAGCAGCGTATCGACGAGGAGGATGCCCGTATCGCATCGCTCTCCTCGGGCGGCGAAATGCTTAAGACTCTTGAGGCTGAATTACAAAGCATTATGGCTGAATCGCTTCAGCTTAACAACGCTATAATCGCGGCAACCGAAGCGCGCGAAAGCGCACGTCTTAATGCAGAAAACCTTAAAAAGGCAGAGGAAATCGCGTTTGCGGCGGTAAGCGAATCGAGAATGTCGCTCTTTACCGTTAAAAACGAGGTCGCCGTTGCAAACGAGCGCTTGGAGCTTTCCAATCGCCGTGAAACCGAGCTTAAGGCAAGAATTACCGTTGCAAGCGCCGCTATCGAAAAATCCGAAGCGGTCATCAAGGAATGCGTTGCCGAGATCGGTCGTCTTAACGCCGAATGCGGTGAATGTGATTCTATTATCGCAAATTGCGAAAAGCGTTTGAACGATCTTATTTCGGGCAGAGAAGAAAAGGAAAAGCAGCTTAACGAAATGCGCGCGAAGCAAAAGACCGTTTCCGCCGCAAAGGAAGAGGCGTTCCGCAACGTGACCGAGGCAGAAATGAAGTGTACCTCGGTAAACACCGAATTCGATACTGTCACAGACAAGCTTTGGGACGAATACGAGCTTACCTATTCGGATGCTGAAAAATTCCGTCTTCCCAAGGAAAGCATGGATAAGGGAGCTACCCGTCTTGCTTCTCTCAAGGCGAAGATACGTGCAATGGGCACTATAAACGTAAACGCGGTCGAGGAATACCGCGTGACCAAGGAACGTTATGATTTCCTTACCACCCAAACCGAGGACCTTAACAAGACTCGCGCATCGCTTGACCGTACTATCGCAAAGCTTGCTTCGGGTATGAAGGAAACCTTCCTTGAATGCTTTGAAAAGATCAATACCGAATTCAATGCGGTCTTTACCGAGCTTTTCGGCGGCGGCAGTGCAAGGGCAGAGCTTACCGACCCGATGCTTCCGTTGGAATGCGGTATCGATATCGTGCTTAAGGTGCCCGGAAAGAGCGTGCGCTCTATCTCGCTTCTTTCGGGCGGCGAGCAATCCTTTGCCGCAATTTCGCTTTATCTTGCGTTGCAAAGAGTTAACCCCTCGCCCTTCTGTGTATTCGACGAAATCGAAAGTGCACTTGACGACGTTAACATCGTCAAGCTTGCATCTTACGTTCGCCGTAACAGTGATAAGACGCAGTATATCCTTATCACACACCGCCGCGGCACAATGGAAAGAGCCGATACCATCTACGGCATAACCATGCGCCAAAAGGGTATTTCCGACTTTATGAAGCTTAATATGGCAAAGCTCGACGATATTATCAAGGAGTATGCCGAATAACATTTTTCCGTTTTAAATTTAAGGAGCAAATACAGCAATGGGATTTTTTGATAAACTTAAAAGCGGTCTTAAAAAGACGAAGGATGCGCTTTTAAAACCGGTAAACGATCTTTTCTCATCCTACGATAAGGTCGACGACGATTTCTACGACGAGCTTTTGGATCTGCTTATTATGGCGGACGTGGGTGTCGAAACCTCGGATTATCTCGTCGAGGAATTGCGCGCGCGTTTAAAGGAAAAGAAAATCAAGGAAACCTCGCTCGCACGTGAGGAGTTCCGCGCTATTCTTGCCGAATCGGTCGGCGAAAGCGGAAGTCTTTCCTTTGGAGACGGGCTTAACGTTATCCTTATCATCGGTGTTAACGGCGTCGGCAAGACAACTTCTATCGGCAAAATCACCCATTGCCTTACCGAAGAGGGTAAAAAGGTTATGCTTGCCGCCGCGGATACCTTCCGTGCGGCAGCAGCCGAGCAGCTTACTATATGGGCAGACCGCAACGGTGTGCCGATAATCCGTCAAAACGAGGGCGCAGACCCTGCGGCAGTTGTTTTCGATGCGGTTTCCGCCGCAAAGAAGGCCAACGTCGACGTACTTATCGTTGATACCGCGGGAAGACTGCATAACAAAAAGAACCTTATCGACGAGCTTGCAAAGATCAACCGCGTTATCGACCGCGAAGCCCCCGGAAGCACCCGTGAAACCCTTCTTGTTCTCGATGCATCGACAGGTCAAAACGCGCTTATACAGGCAAAGGAATTCGGCAAGGCGGCGGATATCACCGGACTTGTTCTTACCAAGCTTGACGGCACCGCAAAGGGCGGTATAATCCTTGCGATCAAGCGTGAGCTTGGAATTCCCGTTAAATTTATCGGCGTCGGCGAGGGCATTGACGATCTTCGCCCCTTCGACCCGAATGAATTTATCAATGCATTTTTCGAGGACGAAAGAGAATGATAAAAATAGTTCTTGCGACAAACAACTCGCATAAGGTCAGCGAATTCCGCGCAGCGTTCGAGCAGATGGGCGTCGAGGTTGAGCTTTTAACCGTTAAGGATACGGGATTTAGAGGCGAGATCATCGAGGATGCCGACAGCTTTGACGGCAACGCGCTTATAAAGGCAAGGGCGCTTTGCGAATATACCGGACTTGTTGCCATTGCCGATGACAGCGGACTTGCCGTCGATGCGCTCGATGGCGCTCCCGGCGTTTATTCCGCAAGATTTGCCGGTGACGGTGCGACCGACGAGCAAAATAACGAAAAGCTTCTTTCGCTTCTTAAGGCAATGCCCGAAGCAAGCCGTGATGCAAAATTCGTTTGTTCGATCTGCGTTTGCCGTCCCGATGGCGAAACGCTTTATGCGCACGGCGAAAGCAAGGGAATTATTATCGATGAATATCGCGGCGAAGGCAGATTCGGTTACGACCCGATATTCTATTACGAGCCGATGAACAAAACCTTTGCCGAAATGACGAAGGAAGAAAAAAATCAAATCAGTCACCGAGGCAGAGCGATCAAGGAATTGCTTAAGAGCAAGGACTTTTTTGCAAAGCAATAACAACGCATCACACACAAACCCGATAAATTAACCGACCGAAGGGGAAAACGAAATGAACGCATTTCTCGATTATCTTGAATACGTCAAAAATCAGCTTGCAGATATAGGCATTATCGATATCATCGATATCGCTCTTGTCGGTATGCTTATGTTCTGGATCATAAAATTCGTACGCGGACGCCGTGCAGGTAAGCTCTTGCTTGGCGTGGGCGTTGTGTTGCTGCTGCTATTGGTCAGCGACCTTCTCGAAATGCGTGCGCTCCATTTTATCTTAAGCAGCGTTGTTTCGGTCGGTCTTATTGCAATCGTTATCGTTTTCCAGCCCGAGCTGCGCAGTGCACTTGAAAAGGTTGGCGGCTTGAGCGACAACTTCAAGGGCAAGGTCGTCGGCGATGAAGCGGCGGCAATGCGCGAGGCTATCGGTGAAATCAGCGTTGCGGTTGAAGCTCTTTCGAAGAGCAAGACCGGTGCGCTTATCGTGTTCGAGCGTAACACCCGTCTTGGCGACATCATCCGTACAGGCACTATCGTCGACGCACATACCACGTCATTCCTTTTGGGCAACATATTCTTCAACAAAGCACCGCTTCACGACGGTGCGGTGGTTATCCGTAACGGCAGAATCTATGCGGCAGGCTGCTTCCTTCCTCTTTCGTTTAACAACGATATCGTCAAGGAGCTTGGTACGCGCCACCGTGCGGCTATCGGTATGAGTGAAAACAGCGATGCATTGGTGCTCGTTGTTTCGGAAGAAACCGGCTCGGTTTCGATCGCGCTTGACGGCGTGCTTGATCACAACATTTCTCGCGTTAAGCTTGAATCCTATCTTGCAACCAACCTCCTCGGCGAGGACAAAATGCATATCGCACAGGTAGTAAAGGGCAAATTCTTCGGAAGAAAGGGCAACAAAAATGAAAAATAAGACCGCGTCCGAAGAATTCAACTCTTCGAAAAAAGAAAAATTGCCCCGCATAAAAAAGATAATCTTTTTGTTGGCGGCGCTTATAGGTGCGGTTTTCGTCTGGCTCTACGCCATCGGCTATGACAGTACGCTTTTCGAGCGCTCCTTTAATGGCATCGAGGTCGTTATCGAGGGCGAGGATGCACTGCGCGAGGCAAAGGGATATACCCTTGCCGAGGGACAGAAGTTCTCTACGATCACCGTTGTGGCAAAGGGCAAGCGTAACGAGCTTAACGCTCTTTCCACCGACGATTTCCGCGCAGTTGTCGACTTGTCTCAAGCAGAAACCGCAGGCGAGCAAACTCTTAAGATCACCGTATATTCTCCCAACGGAATAGAGGTCGTAGGTCAATCCTCCGAAACGGTCAGCGTTTTCGTTGATGAATTCACTCAGCGAAACGAGCTTATTTCGGTTTCGGTCGATATCGGCGACAAATACGTTATGAGCGAGGGTATTTCCTTTGTGACTGCCACCGCAAATCCGCTTTCCGTGCTCGTTTCGGGTCCCTCGTCGGTGCTCGACACCATCGAAAGCGCCCACGTCGATTTTAATCTCGACGGCTATGAGATCAAGGAAAACATCTATGGCTACGGCGAAATAAAGCTTCGCGATAAATACGGTAACGAGATAGACAATAAATACGTTACCGTTTCCGAAACCACGGCGTACGTTTCTATTATCGTTACCAAGGAAAAGGTTTTGCCCGTAAGAGTGGTTTTTACCGGCGGAGTGTTTGATCCCAAGGACGTAACCGTTAGGCAATCGGTACAGTACGTAACCGTATACGGTGCGCCGAACGCGCTTTTACCGCTTGATGAATTGGTTCTTGAAATAGACGAAACTACCGTCGACGGCAGCAAGACCTTTGAATACTCGGTTGGCGGAATGCTTCCGCAGGGCGTTACGAACGAAAGCGGCGTTTCTAAGATCACCGTCGAGGTGATTCTTCCCAAGCTTTCGGTAAGAACCTATACGGTAAGCAGGGAAAACATTAATATAATCAACCTGCCCGAGGGCAGCACTTTCCAAATACTCAACGACGTTGATATCAGACTTATCGGCGAGAGAGAGGCGTTTGCGGCAATAGACCGAAAGCTTATCACCGCAGAGGTCGATTATAACCGTATTATCGTTGCGCCCAACGGCACTTATCTTGCAATTGCAACCATCTCGCTCGGCACAGATTATCCGGGCATATATATCCACAACGCAGACTACAAGGTCAACTTTACGGTTCAGGAAGCAGTAGTCGAAGATTAAAACCATTTTCTAAAAACAAAGTAAAGAGGTGAGTATATGAACAACCGTGAATGGCTTGTTCGCCAAACCGATGAGGAGCTAAGCCGAAAAGTGGCATCCGAATGCCGTCTTTTTCCGCTTACCGCTAAAATACTCGTTAATCGCGGTCTTACCGAAAAAGCAGATATAGAAAGATTTCTCTCGCGCGACACTATGCCGCTCTACGACCCCTTCCTTTTGCCCGATATGGACAAAGCGGCGGCGAGAATTAACGAGGCGATCGAAAAGAAGCAACGCGTTTGCATCTACGGCGACTATGACGTTGACGGCGTAACAAGTACGGTGTTGCTCTATCTGTACCTCTGCTCGCGCGGGCTTGAATGTGAATACTTCATTCCCGAGCGTATTTCCGAGGGATACGGCTTAAGCCTGCCCGTTATCGAGAAGATGAAGGGAAGAGTAGATCTTATCATTACCGTCGATACCGGCGTTACCGCAGTTGCCGAGGCGCAATATGCAAAGAGCGTGGGAATCGATATGGTCATCACCGACCACCATTCCTGCCGCGAGGTATTGCCCGAGGCTATCGCCGTTGTTAACCCTCACCGAGAGGACAGCAAATATCCCTTCCTCAACCTTGCAGGTGTAGGCGTTGTGTTCAAGCTCCTTTGCGCGCTTGAGGGCAACACCGAAAGAATACTCGAGCTTTATTCCGATATAATTGCAGTCGGCACGGTTGCCGACGTTATGCCGATAATCGACGAAAACCGCCGTATTACCGGTGTCGGACTTAACAAGCTCGCCGAAACCGAAAATCTCGGTCTTCTTGCACTTATGCGCCGCGCGGGTATCGTTAAATACGGCAAGCGCGTAAAAAAGATAACCTCTGCTACGGTCGGCTACGTTTTGGCGCCTAGAATAAACGCGGCGGGCAGAATCGCTTGCGCTTCGCGCGCGGTAGAGCTATTGCTTACCAAGGATGAAAACGAGGCAGACGTAATAGCCGAGGAGCTTTGCGAGATAAACAAGCTTCGTCAGACCACCGAGCAGAAGATTTACGAGCAAGCGGTTGAAATGATCGAAAACTCCAACAAGGACGACCGTTTCCTTGTGCTTGCATACGACGGCTGGCATCAGGGCGTTATCGGTGTAGTTGCATCGAAAATTGCCGAAAAATATTCGCGTCCCTGCATTTTATTCTCGCTTGACGGCGACACTGCAAAGGGCTCGGGCAGAAGCATCAAGGGCTTTTCGCTTATGGATGCGCTCTCCTCGTGCGGCGACTGTCTGCTTGAATACGGCGGACACGAGCTTGCCGCAGGTCTTTCCATCGAAAGATCGAAGATCGATGAATTCCGCAGAAGAATCAATGAATATGCAAATCCGATATTCGGTGAATACGAGCATACTTCTCCGCTCGAAATCGAATGTGAGGTTAATTTCCGCGACCTTGGCGACAACGCAATTGACGAAATTTTGCGTCTTGAACCGTTCGGGCTTTCCAATCCTCAACCGGTTTTGGTCATTCGCAACGTAACCCTTACCGATATCGTGCCCCTTTCTCAGGGCAAGCACGTTCGATTCCGTATTACCGGCGTTGAAAACGGCAAGACTTATTCGCTCAATGCGGTGAATTTCGGTATGCCGTTTGATAGCTTCGCCTATTACGACGGCGACGTTTGCGATATTGCGTTTACTATTGATATGAACGAATATATGGGAACGCGTACACCTCAGGTCTTCGTTAAGGAGATCAAGCTTGCAATGGGCGATGAGGATGAGATTGGCGTGACCGAGCGCAATTACAAAATTCTTTCCTCGGGCGGAAGTTATAACGGCGCCGAGGAGGACGTTCCCGACCTTGCAGATTTTCGTAACATATTCCGTTTTATTCGCCGCGAGGCAGGACACGACGGAACCGTGCTTTCGCTCACCTCTGCAAGAAGAACTCTTGAGTTTGATTACGATATCCCCGTAACGCTCACAAAGCTTAAGATCATTCTCGAGGTTCTTAATGAACAGAAGCTTATTTCACTTAAATACCGCGACAGAAACGCGGCGGTCGTAGCCATGACACCGTCGGCAGGCAAGATCAATATCGATGAATCTCCTCTGCTTCGTACGGTTCGTGCGGGAATAACACAAAAGGTAGATAAATAATGCTTAAACAAGCCGAAGATTTGTTTGTCCGCATAAAAGAAGCGGGCATATACGATTACGACAAAATATATAAAGCGTATGAATATGCGGAAAAGCTCCACGCGGGTCAGGAGCGCATATCGGGCGAGGACTATATCGTCCATCCGCTGTCGGTAGCCGAGGAGGTTTTGAACCTTCAGTTAGATACCGATTCTATCTGTGCGGCTTTTTTGCACGATACCGTTGAGGACTGCGGCGAAAAGGTAGACCTTTCGGTTATCAAAAAGGAATTCGGCTCGGACGTTGCCGAAATCGTTGACGGCGTTACCAAGCTCGTCCACATTCCTTTTGAAACCAAACAGGATGAAAGCATCGAAAACCTTCGCAAGATGTTCCTTGCAATGAGCAAGGACCTTCGCGTTATTTTCGTAAAGCTTTGCGACCGACTTCACAATATGCGCACGCTTGACGTACGCTCTCCCGAAAAGCAAAGATCGATCGCGCTTGAAACGATGCACGTTTATGCGCCGCTCGCTCACCGCTTGGGTATCCAGAAGATCAAGAACGAGCTCGAAACGCTTGCGCTTTACTATCTCGACCCGATCGGCTATACCGAGGTTTCGGAGGATATCGGCAAGCGCTACGGCGAAAGCAAGGACTTCCTTGACCGCGCGACCGAAAAGGTTGCCGAAAGTCTTAAGTCCTATAACGTCAAGTTTACGCTTTCGGGCAGAGTCAAGACGATTTACAGCATCTACAAGAAGATGTATAACCAAAGCAAGCAGTTCGATGAGATATACGATTTTTACGCGTTGCGTATTATCGTTGACACCGAGCTTGATTGCTATACCGCGCTCGGTATCATTCACGAGCAATTTAATTCCATCCCCGGCAGATTCAAGGACTATATCTCGACTCCCAAGCCGAATATGTACCGTTCGCTTCATACCACCGTTATCGGTAAGGAGGGTATTCCCTTTGAGGTTCAGATAAGAACCTGGGAAATGCATCAGGTTGCCGAATACGGTATTGCGGCGCACTGGAAATATAAAACGGGCGAGCAGGTAAAGGCGGATATCGATGCGAAGCTTCAATGGATCCGCACGTTGGTCGAAACCGAAAAGGACGTTGACGATCCCGACGAATTTTTTCGCCCCCTTAAGATCGACCTTTTCGAGGATGAAATTTTCGTATTTACCCCCAAGGGCGACGTTGTCAACCTTCCCAACAACAGTACACCGATCGACTTTGCTTACGCCATTCACTCTGCAGTCGGCAACAAGATGGTCGGCGCAAAGGTAAACGGCAATATCGTTCCGATAGATTCCATACTCGAAACCGGACAGATCGTCGAGGTGTTGACGAGCGCATCGTCGAAAGGTCCCTCGCGCGATTGGCTCAAGATCGTCCGCTCGGGTGAAGCAAGAAACAAGATCAGGCAGTATTTCAAAAAGGAAATGCGCCCCGAAAATATCAACGTCGGCAGAACCGAGCTTGAACGCGAAATCAAGCGTTACGGCAGACAGTATACCGAAGCACAGAAGAACGAGATCATGAAAAATCTCGCAAACAGACTGTCGCTTCCCGACGTCGACGACCTTTACAACAACATCGGCTACGGCGGACTTTCGGTGTCGAAAATTGCCGTAAAGCTCCGCGAGGAGTTTATGCGCGTCGTTGCGCCCCAAGCCGAGGTGGTTGCTCCCGTTATCCCGATAGAAACAAACACCTCGCGTTATGAAAAGAGCGCGCGCGGCAATGCCGACAGCGTTATCGTTGACAGCGTCGAGGGGTGCACCGTTAAGTTTGCAAAATGCTGCAATCCGCTTCCCGGCGACAGTATTATCGGTTATATCACGCGCGGTTACGGTGTTTCTATTCATAAATACGATTGCCCCAACGCGCAAAGCGGTCTTTCCAATCCCAACGACAAGGACCGTTGGGTGGTTGCTTCGTGGTCGGAAAAGCTCAACCGTCACACCTCGGGCAGCTTCGAGGCGGTTTTGAGCATTATTGCCGAATACACTCCGCATCTTATCGCCGATATCACTCTTGCGCTTACCGATATGAAGGTGGCAATAGTTTCGCTTGCGACCCGTGAAAATGCGGGCGAAACGCTCACGCTTGTCGGTATCAAGTGTAGCGGTGTCGACCATTTGAAGAAGATTATTTCCAACCTCCATCGCATAAAGGGCGTCCGTGAGGTTTCCAGAGGAAGCTTATGAGAGCAGTAATACAGCGCGTTCACAGTGCTCAATGTGTTGTGGACGGTGAAGTAGTTTCAAAAATCGAAAAGGGCTTGGTAGCGTATATCGGCGTATTTGACGATGATACCGAGGAAGACCTTTTGAAAATGGCAAATAAAATTTCGGGCTTGCGCGTTTTTATCGACGAACAGGGAAAGCTTTCGCTTAATGCGTCTGCAGTTGGTGGAGGCGTTATGCTCATCTCCAATTTCGTGCTTGCGGGAAGAGTAACGCGCGGCTTCCGCCCCGATTGCACCCATGCCGCAAAATATGACGATGGCAAAAAAATGTTTCATGCATTGGCAGAGGAAATCGGCAAGACCTTGCCGACCGTTACCGGCGTTTTCGGTGCACATATGGACATTATGGTGCATAATGACGGCCCTATCAATGTAATAATAGATACACGGGAGCTTCGTAAATGAAACTTGTCATAGATAACCGCACCCCGTATCTTAACGATTATTATTTTCAAACGATGTGCCTTCTTTATTTTCCGGGCGAAAAGTTCAAGGAAGGCTTTGAAAGCGAAAATTACGCGCATTTTTATCTTGAGGAAACCCAAAAGAATTGCTTTACCGCCCGTGTAACGCTTGGCAGCGGAGATATTTCCGCCGAGGGCAGCTTCTCGGGCGCATATACCCCCTCGATTCCGATGAACGATGATTTCTATGCAATGAATGCACTCGGAAAGGCGTTTCTCGAAGCAGGCGAAAGGCTTTTCGGCTTTGGTCTGCCGTGGGGATATATTACAGGTCTGCGTCCCGTAAAGCGCGCAAAATATTACCTCGACCGTGGCTATACCGCCGAGCAGGTAATAACCCTTTTCAATCGCGATTACGAGGTGTCGACTGAAAAATCGACGCTTTCGGTTGAAACTGCGCTTATTCAGCAAAAGATGCTTGCCGATATCAAGCCCAACGATTGCGGACTTTACGTTTCTATTCCGTTTTGTCCCACAAGATGCGATTATTGCTCGTTCGTTTCCTACAGTAACGCGCGCCTTTTCTCGCTGATACCCGATTATCTTGAAAAGCTTATGCGCGATATACGCGAAACCGGCGAGATGATCAAAAAACTGGGTATGCGCGTGCGCTCGATATATATCGGCGGCGGCACTCCCTCGATCCTTGATGAATTTCAAATCGGCAGATTGCTTTCCACGATCAATCAAAGCGTGGATATTAACGAAAGCACCGAATATACTTTTGAAGCAGGCAGACCGGATACCGTTACCTATGAAAAGCTTATGGCAGTCAAGGACAACGGAGTAAGAAGAATAAGCATCAATCCCCAGACGACAAGCGATTTCGTTCTGGAACAGATTGGCAGAAAGCATTCCTCAAAGCAATTCTTCGATGCCGCCGAAACCGCAATGAAAATAGGGTTCGATACGGTAAATGCCGACCTTATCGCAGGGTTGCCCGGCGATACCGAGGCAAGCTTCAGAAAGAGCGTTGACGACGTTATAGATCTCGGATTTCAAAATATTACGGTACATACTCTTTCCATCAAAAATGCGGCTACGATCCGATTTGTCGGTGACGGCTTTTACGATCCGCAGGGCGATTTTGCAAGAAGCTCGGTTGAATATGCCCGTGCGAAGCTTAAATCGTTCGGGTATGCACCTTATTATCTTTACAGACAGAAGAATACCGTCGGCAATGCCGAAAATACGGGATATACTCTGCCGGGTAAGGAAAATCTTTACAACGTTCTTATGATGGAGGAGCATTCAACGGTATTTGCTTGCGGCGCGGGCTCGATAACCAAGCTTGTAAGCGAGGACCGCAACGACATTCTTCGCCATGCTTTTCCAAAATATCCTTACGAATATCTCAGTATGGAAAAAAGCTTGGGATATGAGGAAGCAAAGGCGTTCTTTGCTCAACACCGAAAGGATGAAATTTAATTGAACCAAGAGCTTATCAAACAGATCCGCGAGGATGAACACAACTACGAAACGACTCTTATCAACACCGCGAAGCGCATTTGTGACGACGAGCGAATAAAGCTTGTTCTTATAACCGGCGGCTCGTGTGCGGGTAAGACGACGACAACGCGCAAGCTGTCCGAGCTTATCAACGCTTCGGGCAGAAGGGCGTATACCATTTCGCTTGACGATTATTACCGCAATCTTGACGAAAGCGTTTATCTGCCCGACGGCACGCGTGATATCGAATCGATAAACAGTCTGCGCGCCGATCTGATACGTCAAACCTTTAAGGATTTGCTTGCAGGTAACGAAGCGTCGATTCCGTTGTTTGACTTCAAAACCAAGCAAAGAACCGATAACCACCGTCAAATCACGCTTAAAAAGGGTGATTTGGTAATAATCGAGGGCTTGCACGCGCTTAATTTGGAGCTTTTCGAAAAAGCGCCCGAAAGCCACGTGATCTTTCGTATTTATCTCTATGCCGACGCGAAGGACGGAAGCGATTGCCGCTTCGTTCGCAGAATGGTGCGCGATTCACGTCACCGTGCCGCAAGCGCCGAGCATACCTACACGCTTTGGGATAACGTCAAGGCGAACGAGGTTGCGGCTATCGAGCCCTTCCGTAAATATGCCGACGTTGAGATAAATACCTTTTTCCCCTATGAAAGAAGCATCCTTAACGATGACGGCATTGCGCTTCTCAGCACGGTTAAGAGCGACAGTGCATACTAC
This sequence comes from Clostridia bacterium, assembly GCA_017560145.1. Taxonomy (GTDB): domain Bacteria; phylum Bacillota; class Clostridia; order Oscillospirales; family CAG-382; genus Coliplasma. The sequence goes on from JAFYON010000126.1 coordinate 12,678, forward strand.
GAAAACTCGCAGGCGCTTATTAAGCTGCTTGCCCCCTTTGAACAGATTTCGGACGATTATATCCCCGAAAATTCGCTTTTGAGAGAGTTTATCTAAAAAAATGAACGAAGAAGTTAAAAATCCCACAGCCCAGAAGGGCAGAAGCTTCCTGCGCGAGGCGATCATCCTTACGGTTGCAAGCTTTGCGGTAAAAATAATCGGAGTGGTATACAAAATACCGCTCACGAACATATTGGGCGAAAGCATCGGCGTTTTCAACGCCGCATATTCGATCTATGCAATGCTTTTTATGCTCTCGACAAGCGGACTTCCCGTTGCGGTAAGTAAATTGGTTGCCGCAAGCAACGAAAAGGGAAGAGGCTTGGAGGCAAAGCGTATTGCCAAGCTTGCGATAATCGTTTTCGGTGTTATCGGCTTTGCATTTGCAGCTGCGCTTATCATTTTTGCGCCGAATATTGCAGAGTGGACCGGACATTCCGACAGCGCTCTTGCGATGCAGATGATCGCGCCTGCTTTGTTCTTTATCTGCGTGTGTGCGGCGGTGCGCGGCTATTTCCAAGGCTTGCGCAATATGTATCCTACCGCGATATCGCAATTTATCGAAGCGTTTTTCAAGCTTACCGCAGGTCTTGGCGCGGTTATCTATGCCAATAGCTGTGGCGCAAGCATACCCGTTCAGGCGGCGTGTGCAATATGCGGTGTAACCGTCGGCACCTTCTTTGCGATGGTGTTTATACTCGTATACCGCGCGTTCACCAAAAAATCCAAGCCGAACACGAGCGATCCTACCGTCGACAGCGACAAAAAGCTTATGAATCTTATCGTGCTTGTCGCGCTTCCCGTAACGCTCACTGCGGCGGCACTCTATTTTTCGCAGTTTTTGGACACCGTTATCATCGTCAACTGTCTTGTCGATTCGGGCGAGAGCGAAGCGGTTGCAAAAACGCTTTATTCGGCTTATACCGGGCTTTCGGTTCCGATCTACGACCTTCTTCCCGCAACGCTTGTTTTCCCGATCGCAACAAGTATTTTGCCTGCGATTTCGGGTGCGCTTGCGGTTAAAAAGACGGGCAACGCTGCACGTCTTACCGAGCAGGCAATTCGTGTTTCGGGCATAATCGCAGTGCCGTGCGGTGTGTTCCTGCTCGTTACGGGCAGACATTGCATCTCGCTGCTTTATGGCGCAAGCAAGTGGTCCGCGCCCCTTACTATGGCTGACGGAAGCGTTATAACCGCGCTCGATGCGGCTTCAATGTCGCTTTGCGTGCTTGCTTTTGCGGTGTTCTTTATCTCGATAGTTTCTACAACGAATTCGCTTCTTAACGCATACGGCAAGCCCCATCTTCCGTTCTTTGCCGTGCTTATCGGCATCGCCGTGCTTACCGGCGTTGAATACGGCTTGCTTTACAGCCCGCTCGGTATTTATGCCGCACCGGTATCGTCGCTCGTTTGCTATTGCATCGTAATGCTTATCGATATCTTCTTCCTCCGCAGAAGATGCGGCGTTAAGTTAAAGCTTGGCGGAATGTTTGCTCGTCCCGTTATCTGCGGTGCGCTCTCTGCCGCCGCTACATACGGCGCGTATATCGGCGCAAAGGCGCTTTGGGGCGCGATTTCCGATACAAGCAACGAAACGAGGATAGCGTCGCTCTTTATCCTTGCTATCTCGGGCATAGCGCTTGTCGTTTCCTACGTCGTATCGGTGCTCGTGCTGCGCGCTATCAAGGAGGACGAGGTAAGATTGCTCCCCTTCGGCAACAGAATCGCAGGAAAGCTTATCGCACTCGGTTGGCTTAAAAAAGAAGCTGCGATAATTGAGGAATAACAATGTCAAAAGAAACTTTGCTTCAAAAACAAGAATACAGCTTCGACGACCTTGTCGAAATAATGCAAATACTTCGCGCACCCGGCGGTTGTCCCTGGGATGCCGAGCAGACCCATTCGAGCATTCGCCGTGACCTTTTGGAGGAAACCTATGAATTGATCGAGGGTATCGATAAGAACGATCCCGAGATTATGCGCGAGGAGCTTGGCGACGTGCTTCTTCAGGTCGTTTTCCATTCGGATATCGCGAATGCGAACGGCAATTTTTCGATCGACGACGTTTGCACCGATATCTGCAAAAAGCTTATCGTGCGGCATCCTCACGTGTTTGGCGACGTGGTTGTAAGCGGAAGCGAAAACGTGCTGGCAAACTGGGACAAGATCAAGAGAGAAACCAAGGAGCAAAAAAGCGATACCGAGGTATTGCGCTCGATAACGCCCTCGCTTCCCGCACTTATGCGTGCAGAAAAGCTTGGCAAAAAGGCAAGAAAAATGGGCTTTGATTTCGACGATGCCGAGGAAGCGATGCAAAAGGTTTACGAGGAAGTAAACGAGGTTAGCGAGGCATTGAAAACAAAGGATCAGGCGCAGATCGAAGAGGAGTTTGGCGATTTATTGCTTTCGGTTGTAAATGCGGCAAGGCTTGCGGGCGTTGATTCCGAGCAGGCGCTTTACAATGCGAACGAAAAATTCCTTAACCGCTTCGAGAAGGTAGAGGCGCTTTGCCTTGCTTCGGGAAAGACGGTAACCGATACTCCGCGCGAGGAAAAAGAGGAGTTTTGGCAAAAAGCCAAGAAAATATAACAAAAAATCGTCATAAAAGAGCGTAATTTGGCGAAAAAAGTGCAAAAAACCCTTGCGAATAGGGAAAAATGATGATATAATAGGTGCATAAAATATATTTTTGAAAGGAAACTATTTATTATGAACAAGTCCACTCTCGTAGAATTTGTAGCAACTAACGCTAACCTTAAGAAGAAAGATGCTGAAGCAGCTGTTAACGCAATGTTCAAGGCAATCGAATCCGAACTCGCTACCGGCGGTAAGGTTCAGATCGCAGGCTTCGGTTCCTTCAAGGTAAAGGAAAGAGCTGAAAGAGTTGGCCGTAACCCCAAGACCAAGGAAAAGATCACCATCCCCGCATCCAAGGCTCCCGCTTTCGTTGCAGGTAAGGATCTTAAGGACGCTGTAAATAAATAAGTTATAAATCGACCAAGGCAGGGTAACCCCCTGCCTTATTGGTCGTTTTAGGTTCGTGATATGAGATTAGATAAATATCTTAAGGTTTCGCGCATAATCAAGCGTCGCACAGTTGCAAACGAAGCGTGCGGAGAAAACCTTGTTTCGGTTAACGGCAAGGTCGTAAAGCCCTCGTACGACGTTAAGATTGGCGACGTTATCGAGGTCAAATACGGCAGCAGAGTTACAAAATTCCGTGTCGTTGCCATTAACGAAACCACAAAAAAGGCCGAAGCCTCGGAAATGTACGAGGTTTTGGAATAATTCCTGCATCACCGTCATACTCTTTAATCGGAGGGACGGAAGATGACTCAAAAAAAGCATACCCTTACACTCGATTCGAGAAATATTTTAACCATCACTGCAGTTGACGACGTGATAAGCTTTGATGAAACGCTTGTCAGCTTGTCTGTCGGCGAAAATTTGCTTAATATAAGCGGTGAAGGGCTGAGTATTAAAAACCTTTCACTCGAAAACGGCGACGTTTCGGTTAACGGAAATATTCAAGCGATCGTTTATTTCGATGATTCGCCGAAGAAAAAACGGTTTTCGTTCGGGAAAAACAGGTGAATAACGAATATTTTCTTCATATGGCGCTTGCCATGTGGTCGGTGATCCTCGGCGCGTTTCTCTGTGCCGTGTACGACGTTTTCCGTCTGCTTCGGCAGATTCGCAGACAAAACGTAATATTCGTTTTTATCGGTGATTTTCTCTTCTGCATTTTTTCGGCGGTCTGCCTTTTGATTCTGTTTTTCAATCTGTCTTACGGCAGAGTGCGGTTTTACGCTCTCGTGCTTGCGATCGTCGGCTTTATGGTGTGGCGGTTTACGGTAAGCCGCTTGGTAATGACGCTTTTGTTAAAGCTGATAAGACGGATAAAAAAGTTTTTAACTTCGATAAAAATGCGCGTTGACGCCAGATTTTTGCGTCTTATGCGCCGGATATATACAAAAAGATACTGCAGAAATGCGGTAAGGAACGTTCATCCGAAAGGACTGTTAAAATGACAAAAAAGAAGCCTGTACGCGCAAATTTAATTATTCGCGCCGCGTTTGTGTTAATATTCATATTCCTTTTCGTTTCGGTCATCAATCTTCAGGTCACGATGAACGATCTCCGCGCAGAGCGTGATGCTCTGGTCGAAAAAATGGAGCAAAAGCAGGACGAAATCGACGAACTTGAGCTTCGAATTGCCACTCCCGTCGACGAGGAATTTATCGAACGTATTGCAAGAGAACGCGGCTTTAGAAAGCCCAACGAAATTATCTTCAAATACGATATCGGTGAATAGGAGTTTTTGAATATGGAATATAAGGTCGGTCAATCTGTTTCGGGAACCGTCAGCGGCATTACCGACTACGGCGTTTTCGTTCAATTGGAAAACGGAGGCACCGGTATGATCCATATTTCAAAGCTTTCAAATTCATTCGTAAGCGATATCCGTTCGTTTATCAAAAGGGGAGAGACGGTTACTGCAACGGTCATCTCAAACGATAACGGCAAGATCGCGCTTTCGCTTATCGAAGATGCCCGTTTGAACAAAAAGCAGGATTTTGAATCGATGCTTTCATCCTTCAAATCAGCAAGCGACGAAAAGCTTGCGTTGTTCAATCGCGACAAAAAAAGAAGAAAATAATAAAAGACCGACAAAATCGGTCTTTTTCTTTTTGTGCATTATTGTTAAAAAAGTTGTTAATAATTAACAAAATTAATCTGCTATAATGAAAATTACTTGACAGTTACGTTTGCGCGTGCTAAAATTTAAATAGACAGTTGGACTGTCTTAGATATATATTGAATAGGAGATGGCGTTATGAAAACCAGAATCATCACAAAGAAGTTCACCCTTACCGATGACGTACGCGAATGGATCGAGAAGAAGCTTGCAAAGCTCGATAAATTCTTCTCGCCGGAAACCGAGGCAACCGTCGCCTTGAGCAGTACAAAGATCGGCGAAAGGATCGAACTGACCATCTACCGTAACGGCTCGATATTCCGTTCCGAAATTTCGGACAAGGACTATAAATGTGCCCTTGACACCGCAATGGAAAATATCGAGCGTCAGATCAGAAAAAACCGTACCAGATTGGAAAAGAAGGTTCACGTCAAGAAGGAGTATTTTGCAGAAGCGGATCTTATTGAAGCCGAAGAGGAAATTGCAGTAGCAAAGGTAAAACGCTTTGAAATGCACGCTATGACGGTTGAAGAAGCGATCCTGCAAATGAACCTATTGCAGCATAATTTCTATATGTTCCTTAACTCCGAAACCGGACGGTACAACGTCGTTTACAAGCGTGACGATAACCGATACGGCGTTATCGAACCGATTGAATAACTCAAACAAAAACCGCAGACTTTCTCAGTCTGCGGTTTTTATTTTTATTCGTTAGGGTTGCTCGTTTCGTAAACGTATTCCTTATAGGAATCGGGGAAATCGGCTTTTTTCATATCCTCGGGAAGGTGAAGGGTAAGCTCGATATCCGATTTGCCAACGTCGTTAATGACCTTGCAGATCATTTTTTCATCGTCATAAACAACGTCGATGCCGTTGATATAGTTTTCGACAAGCAAAACGGGGATAAGGTAATCGCCGTTTTCATAAAGAATAGGCGAGGAAATACGAACGGGGTTGTCGTTGATAATGACAAGCGAGGAATTTTTCGTGCATTCAATACGGTTGTCGCTTCCGATAATGAAAATCGTAACGTCGTCGCCGTCACCCGCAAGACCGATATTTGCGATGCTTGAAAGCGAATTGAAGGGGACGTAAAGACCGTATTCGTTATTTACAACGCTCGCGCTTGCTTTGTAAACGACGGTTTCGTCATAAATCACGTTAAGCGAATAAATTTCGGTGTTTTTTGCGGTAGAAGTAAAGGAATAATAAATAGAACCGGCAATAAAAAGAGTAATTGCAAGATAAAATGCCAAGAATACAATAAAGACCGCAAGCAGCTTTGTAAAATCGAATCTGCTTCTGCGCTTCTTTGCGGCTTTTTTAACGATCTTTTTGTTGCCGCCTGTTGTGCGTGGCGTCTGTTGGATCGGTTGATTTTCGTGTGTCTGATCGCCGTTCATACAATTACCCCCTTCCTTGATTTTATTATAACATAAGCAAAGGGAAAATGGAAGAGGGAAGCATAACCTTTTTATATTTTTTTACATATTCTATATCAGTTACAACGTTTGGAGGATATGTTTTCAGTGGGTGAACTTACAAAACGTTTTTCCGAGGAGGTCAAGCGCGTTATAACCGCCGCGCTGCTTGCCGCGAAGGAGCTCGGACATTCTTACGTCGGAAGCGAGCATATGCTTTTGGGATTACTGCGAGAGACCGAAACCATGCCGTGCAGAATGCTTAACGCGAGGGGCGTTGACTACGATGAAACGAAAAAACGGATAATCGGCATCGTTGGGATGGGGTGCAGAACCTCGCTTTCGGGCGACGATATGACGCCGGTATGCCGCAGAATTATTCTGCGCGCCTCGCTTGCCGCAAATGCAAGCTCCTCGGCAAGCGTCAGCATCGAGCAGCTTTTTATTTCAATGCTGCGCGAGGAATGTGTTGCTACACGCTTGCTGCGCGAAAATCGTGTTGACGTTAACGAGCTGCTCGAGCTTATGGAGGATTTTTATGCCGATAATATATATACGCCCAACGAGGAGGACGTTTCGATAGCGGAATCGTTCAGCCCGAAAAAGCAAAAGCCGACGCCGCTTTTGGATGCGAATGCGACAAATCTTACCGAGAAGGCAAAAAGGGACGGCGTAGACCCCGTTATCGGCAGAAAAGCCGAGGAGGAACGGCTTATTTCGGTTTTGTTAAGACGCTCTAAAAACAATCCCTGCCTGGTGGGTGAAGCGGGCGTCGGAAAAACTGCAGTCGTAGAATCTGTTGCATCCCGCATTGCAAGGGGCGACGTGCCCGACGGCTTGCGCGATAAGCGGATAATGAGCATCGAGATATCCTCGATCGTTGCAGGGACGAAATACAGAGGCGAGTTTGAAGAGAAGATAAAAAGCATACTCGATGAGGTAAAGAATGCCGGAGACGTTATACTTTTTATCGACGAGCTTCACACTATCGTCGGAGCGGGCGGCGCCGAGGGTGCTATCGACGCATCGAACATTTTGAAGCCTGCGCTTGCACGCGGCGAAATTCGTATTATAGGTGCGACGACCTTCAAGGAATACCGCGATACGATCGAGCGTGACCGTGCGCTTGAGCGGAGATTTCAATCGATTCGCATCGACGAGCCGAGCAATACCGATTGTGAAAAGATGCTTTCGGGCATAAGGGAAAAATACGAAAGGTTTCACAACGTGGTTATAAGCGACGGCGCGATCAAGAGCGCGATCGAGCTTTCGGCAAGATATATCCCCGACAGAATGCTGCCCGATAAAGCGATAGACCTGATCGACGAGGCAGCGGCAAACAAAAGGATGCAGAGCAAGAGCCGTAAAAAGCAAAGGGTGCTTGCCGAGGATATCGAGTCGGTCGTCGAAAGAAAAACGGGGATACCTATTACAAACCCCGATATGTCCGAAAGAAATCGGCTTATCAACCTCGAGTCGAGTCTTAAATGCCGTATCGTCGGTCAGGATGCCGCCATAAATTCGCTTTGCAACGCCGTGCGCCGTGCAAGGGTTGGGATTCGCGGCGGAGGCAGACCGAATGCGTCCTTTCTTTTTGTCGGGGGCGCGGGAGTAGGTAAGACCGAGTGTGCAAGAGCACTTGCCGAATCGGTCTTTTGCGGAAAAAGTGCATTCGTCCGATTCGATATGTCGGAATTTTCCGAGCCTCACAGCGTTTCGAAGCTGATCGGCGCTCCTCCGGGATACGTCGGATGCGATAGCGGCGGCGCTCTGACCGAAAGGGTAAGGCGGAATCCGTATTCACTTTTGCTTTTCGACGAGATAGAAAAGGCGGATCCCTCGGTGCGTTCGCTTTTGCTTCAGCTTCTCGATGACGGGATCCTTACGGATTCGAGCGGTCAAACGGTGAGATTTGACAATACGATCGTTATTATGACCGCAAACAGAAGAGGCTCTGCTTCGGGAATAGGCTTTGGCGATTCTTCGGGCTCTGCCGAGGCGCCGCTTGATTTCTCGCCCGAGCTTGCCGACAGAGTGGATGAAATAATATATTTCTCGCCGCTTGGCAAGGGCGAGCTGCTTGAGGTCGCAAGACAAAGGCTGATTTCGTTTTCCGAACGGCTTTCCGAAATGGGCGTTAACGCCGAGTTCGCCGAGGATTTCGCACCGAAGGCGGTCGAGATCGCAAAAACCAAAAGCGCCCGAGCCGTTGCAAGAACGACAAACCGCCTTGCCGAGGAGGCTGTTTCCGAGCTTCTTCTTGAGGGAAATACCAAAAAGTGTAAAAATGTGACATTTTGCATAGAAAATAACCGCGGAACGGTGAAAATAAAGCAAAATATGTATTGACAAAGGCATAATTCACGTGTATAATACGGTCTGTAAAGAAAAACACTTTACAGACCTTTGGATTTTTTTGGGAGGTGTTTTTACCGTGAATCAGGACCGCGCATATATCTGCCGTCTTATCGATATTTACGGTAAGGTGCTCTCCGAAAGGCAAAGGGACGTTGTAGACCTTTATTACAACGAGGATCTTTCGCTTGCCGAAATAAGCGAAAATTGCGGTATAACCCGTCAAGGTGTGCGCGATGCGATCAAGCACGCGATCGAAACGCTCACCTCGCTTGAATCCTCGCTTGGCTTTTCTGCCAAGTCGGAAAGCATTTCGCAACTCGCAACCAAAATCGGCGCAAGCGACGACGTGAACGAAATTCACCGTCTTGCTGAATCTATAATAGGAGAGCTGTAATGTTTCAAAGTCTTGTAGATAAGATGCAAAACGCCTTTTCGAAGTTCCGCAACAAAGGCAAGCTTACCGAAGCCGACGTTAAGGCAGGCATGCGCGAAATCAAGCTCGCCTTGCTTGAAGCGGACGTTAACTTCAAGGTCGTTAAAGAATTCGTTGCCCGCGTTTCCGAACGCGCTGTCGGTAACGACGTGTTGGAAAGTCTTCTTCCCGCACAGCAGATCGTTAAAATCGTTAACGAGGAATTGGTCACCCTTATGGGCGGCACCAATCAGAAAATAAACGTTTCTCCCAAGCCTCCCACCGTAATCCTTATGTGCGGTCTTCAGGGCTCGGGTAAAACCACTCACTGCGGTAAATTGGCGAAGATGCTCAAAAAGCAGGGCAAGAATCCCTTGCTCGTCGCTTGCGATATCTACCGCCCCGCGGCGATCACTCAGCTTCAGGTAGTCGGTCAGCAGGTTGGCGCCACCGTTTTCGAGCGTGGCACGAACGATCCTGCCGATACCACCAAGGAAGCTATCAAGCACGCGGTCAAATACGGCTTTGATACCGTCATCATCGATACCGCGGGACGTCTTCACGTTGATGAAGAGCTTATGCAGGAGCTTAAGCGCGTTAAAGAGGTTGCAGAGCCTACCGAAATCTTGCTCGTTGTTGATGCAATGACGGGTCAGGATGCGGTGAACGTTGCAAAGAGCTTCAACGATCTTTTGGATATTACCGGCGTCATCCTCACCAAGATGGACGGCGACACGCGCGGCGGTGCGGCGCTTTCGGTTAAATATATCACCGGCAAGCCCATAAAGCTTATCGGTACGGGCGAAAAGCTCGATTGTATCGAGCCCTTCCACCCCGACAGAATGGCATCGCGTATACTCGGTATGGGTGACGTGCTTACCCTTATCGAAAAGGCTGAACAGCAGCTCGACGAAAAGAAGGCTGCCGAAATGGAGCGCAAGTTCCGCGAGCAGAGCTTCACGCTTACCGACTTTCTCGATCAGCTTGCAAGCATCAAGAATATGGGCTCGATGGAATCGTTGCTCGGTATGATGCCCGGCGTTAAGCCCTCGGCGCTTAACAATGCAAAGATTGACGAGAAGGCTTTGGCGCACACCGAGGCGATCATCCTTTCGATGACACCCTACGAGCGCAACCACCCCGACGTATTAAACTCCTCACGCAAGCGCAGAATTGCGGCAGGCAGCGGACGCTCGGTGGAAGAGGTCAACCGTTTGCTCAAGCAATATGAGCAGACAAAGCAAATGATGAAGCAATTCATGGGCAAAAAAGGTAAAAAGGGAAGATTTAAATTCCCATTTTAATAAATAAGTATTA
>JAFYON010000127.1 GCA_017560145.1 Clostridia bacterium
CTACGATCATTTATTCCTATCTTCAAGCAATCGGAATGATATATTCGCACGACAAAGAATGCTTTTTGTATAAAGAGAATACTTAATTCACCCATAGATCCACTCTTAAATGCAGTGGATTTTATATTTTCACAATGTTTTAACGTATTGACTCTTTGGTTAAAATATGATAATATATAATGAAATTATATAAATTCGATTTTATGCATATTTTCTTGTCTTTTCCCGATTTGGAGAAGTTTTATGAATCTTAACGAAGTGTTTGAATTTGAAAAGAAAAAAAGAAAGCTTATTGGAAAACGCGCGCGTATGGTTGTCTCCATATGTGTATTTTCGCTTGCCTTGATGTTTGCGTTACAGTTGGCTGCAGCTTTTGCGAATTCCGTTCTTGCGAGTAAAACGACTATTTTTGAAAGCTCGACAATTTCCTTGCTGATGGATATGTTGTTTTACGTTTTATATATTGTCATCCCTTTTGGATTAGCAGCTTTTGTTTTCAAAGGCTACAATAAAAACGTTAAGATATTTCTTCCAAAAAGATCTTTGCCAAAGTACGGAGCACTTTATATTATTGGTGCAATCGGCGCAGGTTATATTTTAAATCTTTTAATCAGCCTTCTCTTCCCTTCCTTTGTAGAATTTTTCAGCTCTGACGTTACGATCGACGTTAACAATCCACTTGACGTTTTTATTTGCGTTATTATGACCGCAGTGCTCCCTGCAATTCTTGAGGAATGGGCTTTCCGTGGGGTTTTATTAAAGAATATGCTCCCTTACGGCAGAGGCGGAGCTATTGTAATTTCATCGATTTTGTTTGGCCTCGCACATATCGATCCACCCAGAATCATATTTGCGACAGCATTCGGCTTGATGCTCGGCTTGTGTTATGAATATACCGGCTCGCTTTTGGTTCCGATGACTATACACTTTATTAACAATGCGATTTCGGTTATGGGTACCCTTATGCCCGAGGATTCTTTGTTTGTTTTGTTGCTCGGAATATTGATCTTTGCTTTTATCGGATGCGGCATTGCGGCAATTATCATTTATTCTATCAATGGGATAAAGAAGAACAAGGTATCCTTGATAAAACAAGAAAATCACGGCTATACTTTACCGACCTTCAAATATGCAAGCAGAATGGTTTTGAACTTCGCTTTTATCCCTTTAATGGCAGTATTTGCATTCATTTTCATTCTTTCATACTTCCCTCAATTATTTTTAGGTTTGTTATGATTAAAGACGACATTTTTTATATGAAAAGGGCTCTTGTGCGCGCCAGGGCGGCCGCAAAGCAAGGCGAGGTGCCGATTGGTGCAATAATTGTTGATAAAAACGGCAATGTTGTTTCAACAGGCAGAAATATGCGAGAAAGCAAGAGAAACGCGTTGCACCACGCAGAAATAATTGCAATCGACCGCGCGTGCAAAAAGCTCGGTGCTTGGCGCTTGACCGACTGTACGTTATACGTTACAATGGAGCCTTGCCCGATGTGCGCTGGCGCAATAGTAAACTCTCGTATTAAACGAGTTGTTTACGGTTGCTTTGATAAAAAAGCGGGCGCATACGGCAGTGTATTCAATCTTCACGAATACCCACTTAATCACAAATATCAAATAGTAGGCGGCGTTATGGAAAGCGAATGTGCCGCAATACTATCCGATTTTTTTGCAGAATTACGAAAAAGACCGAAAGGAAACAAAAATGAAAACTAAGGCAGTTATTTCAGTTACAGGTAAAGACAACGTTGGTATTATCGCAAAGGTAAGTAACGTTTGCGCAGATTACGGCGCTAACATCATTGATATCTCTCAAACCGTATTAAAATACTATTTTGCAATGATTATGTTAGTATAAATCGATTCGCTCACTGTTCCTTTCACCGAATTTGTTGATAAGGTTGCACTTCTTGGAAAAGAAATTGGTTTGGAAATCCACGCAATGCACGAAGACATTTTTGATTCCATGCACAAGATTTAACGGAGCGTACTATGATCGATACAAAAGATATTCTTGAAACAATAAGTATGATACGCGAAGAGAATCTTGACATCCGAACGGTTACCGTCGGCATTTCTCTTTTCGACTGTGTCAGCGACGATAAAAACAGATTTTTAAACAACGTATACGATAAGATTACAAAAACCGCTGAAAGATTGGTTCCGATTTGCAACGAATTGGAAAAGACCTACGGAATTCCGATTATCAACAAGCGTGTATCCGTTACTCCCCTTTCGCTCGTCGGGGGTAAGCTCGATAGCGACGGTTACGTAGAAGCCGCTAAAATGCTCGACAGAGCTGCCGAAACGCTCGGCATTAACTTTATCGGTGGATTCGGCGCACTTGTACACAAGGGCAGTACACGCTGTGACAACGCGCTTATAGATGCTATACCCGAGGCTTTGGCTACAACAAAAATGGTTTGCTCCTCGGTTAACGTAGCTACTACAAAAGCCGGTATTAATATGGATGCAATTGCAAAGATGGGTAGCATCATAAAAAAGACAGCGTATCTTACAAGAGAAAACAATTCTATCGGCTGTGCAAAATTGGTTGTATTTGCAAACGTTCCCGAGGACAACCCTTTTATGGCAGGCGCTTTCCACGGTGTCGGCGAACCCGATGCGATTATAAACGTTGGTGTTTCCGGCCCAGGTGTAGTTAGCTCGGCAATAAAAAGAGCCGGCAACTGCAGTCTTTCCGAGCTTGCAGAGGTTATTAAAAAGCAATCCTTTAAAATTACAAGAGTTGGTCAGTTGATCGCTCGCGAAACATCAAACAGATTGAATATCCCCTTCGGTATAGTCGATCTTTCGCTTGCACCTACTCCCGCTATCGGCGACTCGGTTGCTGATATTCTTGAAAGCATGGGACTTGAAACCTGCGGCGCACATGGCACTACTGCGGCGCTTGCAATGCTTAACGACGCCGTCAAAAAAGGTGGCGTAATGGCATCTTCGCACGTTGGCGGCCTTTCAGGAGCTTTCATCCCCGTATCCGAGGACGCAGGTATGATTGCTGCAGTTGAAAAGGGCGTGCTTTCTATTGAAAAGCTCGAGGCTATGACAGCAGTTTGTTCGGTTGGCTTGGATATGATCGCCGTACCCGGTGATACGAGCGAAGCAGTTATTTGCGGAATTATCGCAGATGAAATTTCTATAGGTGTCGCTAACACTAAGACCACAGCAGTTCGTATTATCCCCGCTTACGGTAAAACCGTTGGTGATTCGGTTGATTTCGGCGGACTTTTAGGTACCGCACCCATTATGCAGCTCAGATCCGAATCTCCGGAAATATTCATTAACCGTGGCGGCAGAATTCCTGCACCAATCCATAGTCTCAAAAACTAATTAGGAGAATTAATTAAATGAGCAATAAATTTTATATTACAACCGCTATTGCCTATACTTCCAAAAAGCCTCATATAGGCAATACCTATGAAGCGGTTTTAACCGATGCAATAGCAAGATACAAAAGATTAAGAGGCTTTGACGTTTATTTTCTTACCGGTACAGACGAACACGGTCAGAAGATCCAACAAGAAGCCGAAGCAGCAGGCATCACTCCCCAAGCATACGTTGACAACGTTGCGGGACAGATAAGATCCATTTGGGATTTGTTTAACATAAGCTACGATAAATTTATTAGAACTACTGATGAAGAGCATGTTAAATGCGTACAGAAAATCTTCACCAAGCTTTACGAGCAGGGTGATATTTATAAGGGCTCTTACGAGGGCAACTACTGTACCCCTTGTGAATCCTTCTGGACCGATACTCAGCTTGTTGACGGCAAGTGCCCCGACTGCGGCAGAGAGTGCAAAAAAGCAAGCGAAGAAGCATATTTCCTCAAGATGTCCAAATATGCCGACCGACTTATCGAATATTACAATAGTAACGAAGACTTTATCACACCCGTTTCTCGTAAAAACGAAATGATAAACAACTTCATCAAGCCCGGTCTTCAGGATCTTTGTGTTTCGAGAACGAGTTTCACCTGGGGCATCCCCGTTGAATTCGATCCCAAACACGTAACCTACGTTTGGCTAGATGCACTTTCCAATTATATCACCGCAATCGGTTATGATATCAATAACCCCTCCGAACTTTATAACAAGCTTTGGCCCGCAGACGTTCAGGTTATCGGTAAAGACATCGTACGCTTCCACACTATTTATTGGCCTATTATCCTTATGGCTTTGGGTCTTCCCCTTCCCAAGCAGGTTCTTTGTCATCCTTGGCTCTTGTTCGGCGAAGACAAAATGAGCAAATCCAAGGGGAACGTTATATACGGCGACGATCTTGTTGCAGAATTTGGCCTTGATCCCGTAAGACACTATCTTCTTGCAGAAATGGGCTATTTCAACGACGGTAGCATAACTTACGAGAACCTTATCAAGCGCACAAACAGCGATCTTGCAAACACCTTAGGCAACCTCGTTTCCCGTACCGGTGCAATGATAAAACAATATTTCGGTGGCATCATTCCCAAGAATGACGGCAATGACGATGAATTTGCAGTTACACTTAAAACCGCCGTAAACGAAGGCGTTAAGGACACTGTTTCAAAATTTGACAAGTACTTTATTGCAGATGCTGATAATGCATTGTTTAATACTATTAAGGCTTGCAATAAATACATCGACGAAACCACTCCCTGGGCTCTCGCAAAAGATCCCGAAAAGAAGCAACAGCTTGCAAACGTGCTCTCCAATCTTGTTGAAAGCATTCGTATTTGCAACGTTCTTCTTGAGCCGCTTGTTCCCGATACCGCAAAGAAGATAAACGATATTTTCAATGCACCTGCTCTTGATTTCGATTCCGCTTGCAAATACGGTTACTACTGTGAAGGGATTGAGCTTGGCGAAATTCCCATTCTTTTTGCAAGAATAGACGAAAAAAAATATTTTGCTGAACTCGAAAAGAAAGCAATAGAAACTAAAAAGGCCCAAAAGGAGCAGCAGGCTAAAGCTGATAAAAAGGAAGATGTCGCACCCCAAGAAATCACCATTGATGATTTTGCAAAGGTTGATCTCCGCGTAGGTCTTATCAAGGAATGCGCAAAAGCCGAAAACAGTGACAAGCTGCTTGTGCTTCAGGTGGATATGGGTAGCGAAACCCGTCAGGTTGTTTCCGGAATCGCTAAATATTACGAACCCGATTCGCTTATCGGCAAAAAGGTTATAGTCGTATCAAACTTAAAACCCGCAAAGCTTCGCGGCATAGATAGCTTTGGTATGATTCTTGCTGCAGATACAGAAGCAGGTGTCAAGGTTATGTTTGCTGATGATAGTGCAAAACCCGGAAGTAAGGTAAGATAAATGATCGATATTCACGCACATTACGACGACGATGCGTTTGACGCCGACCGCGACGAGCTTTTAACACAGCTTTTTAACGAAAAGGGTGTTAATAAAATTATCAACGCAGGTTGTAATATCGAGACTTCTCTGTTTGCGATACAACTCGCAGAAAAATACGAAAACATTTATGCAACTGTAGGATTTCATCCCTCGGACGTTGATAAATTCAACGATGAAAGCTTTGAAAAAATGAAGGAGCTTATCAAGCATGAAAAGGTTGTAGCAATTGGCGAAATCGGTCTTGATTACCATTGGGTAAGCGATAACAAGGATTTGCAAAAGTCTGTTTTTCGCAAGCAGCTTGAATTGGCAATTGAAGCGAATTTACCCGTTGTGATCCACGAACGCGATGCCGTTGCAGATTGCTTGGAAATTGTGCTTGATTACAATGTTAAAGGCGTATTCCATGCTTTTTCGGGTAGCAA
>JAFYON010000016.1 GCA_017560145.1 Clostridia bacterium
TCTCCGAATTTAACACGCTTCTTCTTGTAGAAGGACTGCCCAAGGTCGAAAATCTTAACGTGCTCCCCGGTGCATTTGTCAATCTGGAATATACGATGCCAAACGGTCAAAGGGTCAAATTCCTTGATGATAACGCCACCTACCTCGGCAACCAGCTTGAATGCGAATTCGGTGGTGACCGATGCTTCGGTATAGTCGCAAATATGGAATTCTTGCTCGTCTGCACCTACGAAACAAACGGCGAAAACCCCGAGCTTGTTATTTATAAAAAGAGATAAAAAATGCCGATGAGGAATATACCTCATCGGCATTTTTGTATTAGAAGCATTATGCCAACATACCATCGTGAATACGTATCGCTTCA
Organism: Clostridia bacterium; assembly: GCA_017560145.1. Taxonomy (GTDB): domain Bacteria; phylum Bacillota; class Clostridia; order Oscillospirales; family CAG-382; genus Coliplasma. The sequence continues at coordinate 365 of JAFYON010000016.1, forward strand.
TCTGCACGCTTTCCGAGTGCATCGTCGTGGGTCACGATTATTACGCAGTAGCCGTCGTCGTGAGCCAAGGACTCAAGAATACTAAAAAGATATTCGCTGTTTTTGGAGTCAAGATTACCGGTGGGCTCATCAGCCAACAGAACCTTGGTATCCATACCAAGCGCACGGGCAATAGCCACGCGCTGCTGTTCGCCGCCGGAGAGCATGGCAGGGAAGCGGTCGAGCACCGCATCGGTCAAACCAACCTTGCGGATAAGCTCGGCGGCGCGCTTTTTAGCCAAAGCGGGCTTCATTCCAAGCAGCTCCATAGGAAACATTACGTTTTCCGCTACCGTGAGAAGCGGAAAAAGGCGAAAGTCCTGATAGATTACTGCCACTCGCTCACGGCGATACTGCTCCAGGTTGATATCCGCAGTTGAAATACCCTCAAACAGAACGCTTCCCTCGGTGGGTACGTCAAGTCCTGCCATCAAAGAAAGCAACGTCGTTTTACCGCATCCCGAGCTTCCCATAATGGTATATACCTTTCCGGGTTCAAAGGCATAAGATATACCGCGAACGGCCTCTACGCTCTGATATTTAGTCTTGTAAACATATTTAACATTCTTTAGTTCAATAACGTTCATTTTTTCACCTGTTTCATTCGCGTATGGTCAGGAGCTCCATAAGATCGGTCCTGCCGATTATCAGAATAGATATAGTCGCGCCCAAAAGATAGCAGAAGAGATAAGCTGTCACGGCAAGAGGCAAAGCCGCACCATCTGTATATAACCAAAACAGCATAATGCATCCAATTAGGCATCCCACAAGACAGAGAAGTGCTTGCTCCAAGAAAAACGAGGAGAATACACGTAGCTTTTTAACACCGAATCCGCGCATTAATGCGAATTCTCGGCGACGGGCATATATCATCAGCCAAGAGATAATGAAGCCTAAAAATACGATCAGTAGCGAAATTGCCGCAAACATAATTTTGCCCATCGAGATATTTCGTTCCATATTCTCTGTGAGTCTAAGGTAAGCCGCGTCTCGCAACAGTAGTGTTGTGCGGTTACGTGATGTTTTTCCTACGGCACTGAAGCCTTGCTCCTGCAGATGTTGGCGAATTGCATCCAATTCACCTGCAGAGGATAGCTGGAATCGACAGCTTTGAAAGGTGAATCTGCCCCAGTTGTCAACAATGCTCGGATCGGCGTCGCGTTCCAACAGTGAAACGGGAACGTGGCAAGCCAACGGCGCAAAGATTTGTGATTTTCCGCCTTGCTGAATATAACTGCCGATAACGCGTAGATTCAGCGGAATCTCCTTTAAACTGTTGCCGATGTGTTCAACCTGCACAAAGCATGAAAACGTATCGCCAAGCACCATATCGTGATCTTCAAGAAATACAGAGCTGCATACAACGGGAATGATCTTTTCTTCGGCTATTTTATCGGAACGTTTGCGCAGCGGTGTAAAGTCAGGATCCGAAAGCGCAGATTCGTTCCAACCATCAAGCCAAGTTATGGCAACGTCGGTGTAATAGAATTCTTTGGCAGCCGAAAGTGAATTCAACGCCACGAATTCGGGTTGCGCGGCTATCCATTCCAGTCGGTGTTCCCGACCGTATGCTCCCATTGAAAAGCCTTGCTCGTCTTCCGACAACCAATAGTGATATCCATAGGAAACCGAAACGTTTTCCACACCCTCGGTCAAGAGGAGAGAACGGAAATTGTTTACGGTTAGCACCAAATTCGAGTACTGACGTCCGTTCAGACTCACGACCATTCCGTCGATGGGCATATTTTCGGATGCATCATCAAGCTTTTTCTGCCACCCTTGATATACTCCGCCGAGAACAAGGACAGTCACGGTAAGCACAATGGAAATCATAGGTACAACCAGCGATCTCAGCCCTCCGCGGCGAATAGAGAGCGATGCAAAGCCGAATCCTCCGAGTTTTAACGACGATGTTTTTCCGTGAGGAACGTGGACCTTTACCTTGCCGCGCTTATGTGTTCCGCCTTGGCGAGCCATCCGTAGGAACCATAGACAGAAGAGCATTGCAAGCACTACGACTACAGGCATAACGAGTAAATTGGGCCACATTGGAATCTGTGGGTCAAAGGCCATCTGCTTCATAACGCCGAGAACGGTTTCGCTATACCAAAGGAAGCCTTCGTTTTCTTGGGTAGCTATTTCGGCAATCATACGTAACACAGCGGGTTGAAGGAACGCACCAAATACAGTGCCTAAAATAGCTGAGAAACCGCATAAGACAAGTGTGCCCGATAGGAACCATTTGGCAATGCTGCGGCTCGGCGTTCCCATAGATACCATAATTTTAACCGTAATGTGTTGTCTGCCGACAAATAAGAATGCAAACAGCATCAGTATGCCCACAATGCCTGTTGAACAGACGAGCAAAACGTTTCTTGCTGTTTTTTTAACGTCACGAAAAACCTGTACGGAATTGCTGTATCCCTGGTCAAGCAGAGTCACGCGCACTCGTTCCGGCGCGAGCGCCGTCAGCTCCGCTACCGCACTCTCTGCTTCCTCGTTATCGAGCGAGGCTGTGCCAATCAAATAACCAAACAACGGCGTATCGGCATTCTCGGCAATTACCCAAACGACGCCCGAAAAATCGGAAGAGTCTTTGGCAATGCCGCTTACGGTGTAGGACTGTGTTTTTCCGTTAGGTGTAAGGTTATAGCGGTCTTCCGTCGTTCCGTTTAGCCCCTCCATCGAAAAGGTATCGCCGGGCTTCAAATTCAGCTGATATGCCAAATCGTTTGAGATAACGCAGGAATACGGGATTTCGGGGTCGGGCATTTCGCCTTCGACCAATTGAATTTCGTTTTGATGAAACTCGTTGACGTCGTTCACGTCTCTGCACGGCACAACTCGTATATAATTATTCATTATACGGTATTGCTCCGCGGCATTGTAAAATATGTCGGTAATATCTTCTTCGGTGCTATAGTTTGCATAGGGCAGATCGTCGGTAGAGAAAAATGACTCGACTTTGAAAACGGAAAACCCGTTTTTGGGATAACAGCCTACCTGTTTAAGTGTGCCCGAGGAATTAACGAAAGAGCCGTTAAGAACGTAGCTTTTTCCTTTTTCGGGAACAAAATCAAGTTCGTTGGTGAGTATGTCGATATAAGTACCCTCTTTGCCTTTTTGCGAATAGACGGAGGTTTTTAAGGAGCAAACGTAATATGTGATCGAGCCTGCATCAACAATCGGGTTGTTGTATTCATCAAACTTCGTCCATTGCTGTATGGGGTCAGAAACGTTGCTGACGACAATGACCGATTTGTTGCGGTAGGGTATAGTGCCCATATGGCGCGAAAAGCCTTCTGCGGTTGCGAATTCGGTGCTGCCGCTTGTCCATGCGGTAACACCCGGAATAGAAAGAATGGCATCATCTGTCAGTGCTAATGCCGCCGCTCTGGCATCGGCATCAGGCTCATCCGCGTTGGGGTATTCCGAACCCATGTATTCAACCAATGCAATAGAACGGTAAGCTTCGTTGCAAGCGTCCATAACGGCATTACTGTACAACAGTACACCGAGCGAGAGTATCATAGTAACCGTTAGCAGTATAATTAAAAGTGAGAATAGCGTCGTTCGCCCGCGTTCTCGAAGAATTGACTTGATTCCGTTACGAATAAACATATTGTATTTCCATCCAAAAAGAGAATATAAACAATTTACTTAAGTAATTATATTATACCATATGCCTCACCGGTTGTAAACATTAATTTAATCGATTCAAAACACGAGATAGTTAACGTCTCATCACCTTGATAAAGCGAAACATTTCGTCAGGACCTTCGTCGGGATCGTGCTCCTCTTCATCGGACATTTCGTAGTCGGGCTGAAAATACTCGCACCAAAACTGATCGATCTGAAAGCCGCACTTGTTAACGTAGAAATGAATATTGCGCTTTTCGAAATATGGAGTGCAGGTTTCCCAAACCTTGGTCTCGGGATGCAAAGCCTCTACCGCAAGCCACGCACCATATCCGATACCCTTGGTGTGCTCCTCGGGAGAAACGAATAAGATCTCCAGCTCGTTGTGATGCGTTTCTTTGTTGATTTTCAGAATAAGACCTCCAACTCGTCTACCGTCAACAACGATTCGGTAGGTCTCTCTGTCGGGCGAGTCGATACAACGCTCGATGGTTTTGCGAGAGATGATCTCGCCGTCAAAATCCATGTGGTCGTCACGCTTGCCGAATTCCTCGATCGCGCCGTACTTGAATGCCCACTGATTGTCAAGAATGAATTGCTCACGGTCGTCTGTCGTAAGCGGAACAAGAGTAACCTTTGTGTTTTTCATAAATTACCTCCGAAAAAATAAAAAACTCCGGCTATTGCGAACACAATAACCCGAGCTCACTCGGACACCTAATCCGGCTTACGAGCGCTACGGCACTCCGCCTCCGGTGACCATATCTATATTTGTAAGTATATCACAAAATCACCGAAAAGTCAATATACGCCGCGTTGCAGTAAACAAAGAAAAGGTTCGGGGATGGCATACAAGAGGTCAGCGGCTTAGATGAATTTGAACACTCGAATAAAACAAATAATCCGAACGCTTCTCCAAATAAGAGAATGTTCGGATTATTTTCATGTGGTCGAAGTGACAGGACTCGAACCTGCAGCATCTTGCTCCCAAAGCAAGCGCGCTACCGTTGCGCCACACCTCGAAAAATTATTACTTTTTAAAAGCTATCCAACCGATTGCGGAAGCGACAAGCAAAGCACCGCAAAGGCAGAAAAACCAAACCAACGGGTTACCGAAGGCGAACGTGGACAAAAGCGAGCTAGTAACATAAACGGCTGTCGGGCCGTCCGCACCGCCGATAATGCCAACGCTGCTTGTGTTGGCGCTTTCTGCAGAAACTATCAATGCGGCAAATACCGCAACAAGAAGTATAACGAGCGCAAGGGATACGAAAAACGTGATTTTGCAAGCTTTTTTCATTCTCATAACCTCTTAAAAGCATCTTAACGTATTATACCCATAAAGCATTGCTTTGTCAAGCGGAAAAAGAAAAAGGTGCCACATCGGGCACCTTTAAAGCTATATATCGAGAACGTATGCGGCAAGAAGCTTAAGCGTGTTGTTAATGCCGTCCATATGTGTGCGCTCCATACCGTGGCTGCAATAAACCGCCATGCCGAAAGCCGCTGCGCGAAGGTTGTTGCCTGCACGCATCGCGGCGTTGCCGTCGGTTCCGTAACGATAGAAAATATCGATATTGTAATCGCATCCCGCCTTTTCAGCAAGATTTATAAGCCTTGTGGTAAGCTCGTAATCATAAGGCGCCGTGGCATCCTTTGCGCAAATGCTAACGTCGAATTCGTTGCCGTCGTAACCCGGACCGATAAGCCCGATATCAACCGCAATATATTCCGAAACACCCTCCGGCACGTAAGTACCGCCTAAACCGATCTCCTCGCCGTAAGGGAAGGCAAAAACTGTTTTGTATTTCGGCTTTAAATTGTTTTCCTTAAGATATTTGATCAAAGTGAAACAGCAAGCAACCGCCGCCTTATCATCAATAAAACGCGACTTGATATAACCGTTTTCGGTAAATTGGCAACGCGGATCGACCGAGATAAAATCGCCGTTTCTAATGCCAAGTGCCTTGACGTCGTCCTTGCTTTTGACCTTTTCGTCTAGAATAACGATCATCGTGTTCTCGTTGCGCTCGAGCGTGCGCGCATCGTCAAAAACGTGAACAGAGTGCGATTGACAAGTGAAAAGACCGCTGTATTCACGTCCGTCGCGAGTGTGCACGGTAACGGTTTCGCCCTCAAGACTGCCGTAATTCACGCCACCGAGCTGACGAACGCGAATCTTGCCGTCGGAATCGATAGTGCGAACGACCATACCAAGCGTGTCGGCGTGTGCGCCGATAAGAACGGTTTTCGAATTATCCTCGCCGTCAAGGGTGATATAAGCGGTGCTCTTGTTATCAAAGGTAACCTTTTCGCCAAGCTCCTCCGCCATTTTCACCAAAACGGGATTTAACTTAACGTAATAACCTACAGGGCTGGGAACGTTGATTATTTCTTCAAAGCAGCTTTTGAAAAAAGCCTCGTCAAATTTAAAGCTCATAACAAAAAATCCTCTAACCTATTTTTCTTCATTTTATCACCAAACAAAGCGTTTTTCAATACCAACGTACTTGTTTTACACAAAAAAATGTGCTACAATATGTCATCTTATTAAAACAACGGTGCTTTATGCTGATAATCATCCAACAGCTGTCCGTGCTGTATATCTTCTTAATGCTCGGCTTTTTCTTTGGAAAATGGAAAAAGGAACAGCAAGCCCACACGGGCATACTTTCTTTTTTGCTTGTAAACCTGTTTCTGCCGGCAAAGGTGTTCAACACGTTTTCAAAAAACTTCACACAAAGCTATATAACCGAAAACGGCAAAACGATCGTCGTTTCAACCTCGCTTTTGCTTTTCCTTGTGGCCTTTTCGCTTTTGATAGCTAAGCTGCTTACAAAGGATAAATACGAGCAAAAGGTTTATCGCTATTCCTTAACGCTTGCAAACTATGCATATATGGGCTATGCGCTTTGCGAAAGCATATTCGGCGAATCCGGCCTTACCGACCTTATTTTGTTCTGCATCCCGTTTGCGATATATACCTATACCTTCGGCTATGCAATGCTCACTGGAAAGGGCAATACCCTTAAAAAGCTTATCAATCCGATGACGGTTGCGATAATTCTCGGCATAACCGTAGGGCTTACGGGTATACAGTTGCCAAACGTGATTTCGTCGGTATTAAGCTCGTCGTCTGCTTGCGTCGCGCCGCTTAGTATGCTTCTTGTCGGTATAACGCTTTCGGCTTTCAGAATACGTGCGCTTGTTTGCGATTATAAGGCATACGTTCTTGTGGCGATCCGCCTTATCGTCATTCCTGCGCTCGTCTACGGGCTTTTAAAGCTGTTTTCGCTCGATTTTGTAATTATGCCCGCGGTAATGATGTCGTGTATGCCGTGCGGACTTAATACGATCGTATTCCCAAAGCTTATTAACGAGGATTGCCTTACAGGCGCAAAGCTCGCAATGCTTTCGCATCTGTTTTCGGTAGCCACAATACCGCTGTGGTTAAATCTGGTAAAATGACCTAAAGGAGAATAAATAAAATGAATCCCGTTCCCGAAACATTAAAAATACTCTTCGTCGGCAATAGCTTCTCGGTCGATACCGCCCAACATCTTCCCGAGGTCGCGCTTGCGATGGGCGTAAAGAATCTGCATTTCGCAGTGCTTTACATCGGCGGCTGCTCGACAAGACGCCATTATTCAAACCTGATCGATAACGTAAAGGGCTATGACTATTACGAAAGCGTCGGTAAGGACGGCGAATGGAGCTGCACCAACGGAGTAAGCAACGTTGACGCAATAAAGAGCGACGATTGGGATATTATCGCACTTCAACACGGTACTGTCGACGGAAGCAAAAATACCGAGCTTGAATATTACGACAAGCTCGCACCTCTCGTTGAAGAGATCCGCAAAATTGCACCCGAAAAAGCAAAGATCGTTTTCAA
>JAFYON010000128.1 GCA_017560145.1 Clostridia bacterium
AAAAGATGGCCGAGTGTGGTTTCATAAGTGTGGTGAAGCGGCAAAACCGAAAGAGAGTGAAGATCGGGATCGACCTTTACCATGGTTGCGGTCTGGTTGATGTTTGCGCAGATGTTCTTCTGCGAAAGACAAACACCCTTTGAATTGCCGGTGGTGCCCGAGGTGAAGATGAGGATGCTCATTTCCTCGGCATTGATCTCCATTGTGTCGATATCGCGGCTTCCGTTTTTATAAGCTTGCGCGCCCTCGGAAACTGCGGATTCGATTTTTTCGAAGGAAATATCGCACTTTTTGCTTTCCGCGATGCTGAATTTTTCAACAGAGCCGTCAAGCTCGAGCTTTGCAAGAATTGCGCTGTCGGCAAACACCGCAAAGCATTCTGCATCGTTCATAAAGCCAACCATATCGGAAGGGTCAAGCTCCTTATCGATAGGCACTGCAACACCGACCGTTGCGGATGCGAGATAGGCAAGTATCCAATTATAGCTGTTTGCACCGATTATAGCAATTCGCTTATCGGCATATCCGCGTGACAAAAGCGAAGTACAAAGCGCGCGGTAGTCGTTTGCAAAATCGGAATAGGTTATCGTTCTTTCGCGAAGGACGAATGCAGGGAGAGCCGCAAAGTCATTTTCGCTTTCATAAACAAGCTCGCGAAAATCGTAAACGGGACGGGTTTTGTGCTTCTTCGTAAGAAATTCTTCGTAAACAGTCATTGAAATACCCCTTATAGATCGAATGAGCCTATTATACACCATCTTGCATCTAATTTCAATACCTAAATGAAATAATTTCCAAAACTATTTCACATAGTGTGCAAAATAAATAACGATTTTTCTTGTAATGTTGTTTTCGATATGGTATAATAGGAGTATAAAGAAAAAACTAGGAGGAATTCTTATGTTTAAGCAGATCATAGCAGTTCTCTTGATACTTTCCACACTCGTTTTTGCAGCTTGCGGTGATACGACCGAAACGACTTCGGACGTTGCATCCGAGAGCGCTGAATCGAAAATTGAATCTACCGATAATGCATCGAGCGATGCAAATGCCGAATCCTCGGCTGACGCTGAAGCAAGCGTTGAAGAAAGCAAGGATGAAAGCGACAAGATCCCCCCTGCGTTCGTTGATGCAGACAACGGCAAATTGGAGGCTATTACCCATAACGCCGGCGAAGAGATCGATATTTTGAGCGGCATTACCGTACGCGATAACGTTACCGCTGATGCTGATATCGTTGTTTCGGTTTCGGATGACGGCGGTTACAAGGCAGACGTTGCAGGTACTTATACCGTTACTATCGAAGCGAAGGACGAAGCAGGCAACACCGCAACCGTTACCGTTGAAATTACCGTTAAGGAAATGGCGGCTCAGAAGGAAATCGTTCTCGGCGGCAAGATCCCTTACGTTAAGAACGAAGCAGAGGCTCTTTCTTACACCCCTGCAGGCACAAAGTTCCGTACCACCGACAAGGTTCAGGTAATGGATAAGGATTTCTTCCTTAACCAATATAACGAATATTATAAGGACCACACCAACAACGGTCAGGTGCCTTATTTCCCCAACGGAATCATCCTTATCACCGACAAGGATTACAACCTCGTGCAGGCTCGCTTTGCGGTCGGCGAAACCGTTCAGATCGATTCCGAGGGTAACCTCACCAATTCCGATCTCGCGTGGACCAACTCTATCGACGCTACCAATGCCGGCGGTATGTTTAAGAATATCGTAAACGATATCAAATCGCTTCTTCCCGACGGCGGTTATATTATGTTCGTTGGCAACCCCGGTGATTCGGTTTGCCGTAACGAGCTTGTTAAGCAGATCTTCTATACCGGCTATGCAGGCGGTCCCGTTACTCTCGATCAGTGTGACGTTTCCTTGGCAGGCGCAAAGGTTAAGCTCGGTTAATTTTTGGGGTATAAACAATGAAAAAGCTCATTCTGTTTATGCTTGTGCTCGCAACCTTGCTAAGTGCTTGTTCGGAGGGAAGTGAAGACTCCTCTGCCGTAACCGATGCATCGACCGATGCGAACGAAAGTGTTGCTTCCGATGCGGAAAGCACCGAACCCGATACAGAAAAGCCCTCGATCCGCATCCCCAGCGGTGCGACGGAGGTTATCATCGACAAGGGCGAAGAATATGACCTTATGCAA
>JAFYON010000129.1 GCA_017560145.1 Clostridia bacterium
CTCTACTTGTGAATAATTTAATCTTTATATTTTGGAGAAAATGAAAATGAAGCTTAATAACGTTGATTTCGAAACATATTTCAATAATTACCCCGACAAAAACGGTTATTTCGGCAAATACGGCGGAGTTTATATCGATGATAAGCTCAAGGCGGCTATGGAAGAAATTACTTATGCATATTATTCTATCTGCCAATCGAGAAAGTTTATCGCAGAGCTTCGCAGAATCAGAAAAGAATTTCAGGGCAGACCTACCCCCGTATCTCACTTGGAGCGTCTTTCCGATGCTCTCGGCGGACGAGTTCAGTTGTATGCAAAGCGCGAGGATCTTAACCATTCCGGCGCACACAAGCTCAACCACTGTATGGGTGAAGCGCTTCTTGCAAAATATATGGGCAAGAAGAAGGTAATTGCAGAAACCGGTGCAGGTCAGCACGGTGTTGCATTGGCTACCGCAGCAGCATATTTTGGTCTCGAATGTGACATTTATATGGGCTCTGTTGATATCAAGAAGCAAGCTCCCAATGTTGCCCGTATGAAGATTTTGGGCGCAAACGTTGTCGAAGTTACTCACGGCCTTAAAACGCTTAAGGAGGCTGTTGATGCCGCTTTTGATGCATATAGCAAGGAATACAAGGATTCCATTTACTGCATCGGCTCGGTTCTCGGCCCTCATCCGTTCCCGATGATGGTTCGTGATTTCCAAAGTATCGTTGGTATCGAAGCGCGTGAGCAGTTTATCGATATGACAGGTCATCTTCCCAGCGCTATCGTTGCTTGCGTAGGCGGCGGCTCCAATGCGGCAGGACTTTTTGCAGGCTTCCTTAATGATCCCGTTGATATTTACGGTGTAGAACCGTTGGGCAGAGGCCCTAAGCTCGGCGATCACGCAGCAAGCTTGAAATACGGTACCGAAGGCGTTATGCACGGATTCAACAGCATAATGCTTAAGGATGAAAACGGCGATCCCGCTCCCGTTTATTCGGTTGCGAGCGGTCTTGACTATCCGTCTTCCGGTCCCGAGCACGCCTTCCTTCAGGAAATCGGCAGAGTTAAATACGACGTTATCGACGATGAAGAAACCATCGATGCATTCTTCAAGCTTGCTCGTCTTGAGGGTATAATCCCTGCGATCGAAAGCTCTCACGCAGTTGCTTACGGTATGAAGCTTGCAAAGACTATGGAGCACGGCTCGGTGCTTATCAACCTCTCGGGCAGAGGCGATAAGGATATGGACTACGTAATCGAAAATTACGGAATCAGATAATTATAATTGCAAAAGGCCTTGTTGATACAAGGCCTTTTTGTTTTGTTTTGTCAAATTTACTAAAAAGGCAAGAAACCGAGGTTAAAAATTATTCAACAATTTTTAATATTTTTATTGTAAATTGTCTTAATGTATGATAAAATAAATCGATTGTGAATTTAAAGGGAAGGAGCATTGCTTTGGATAATAACACTCAAAAGAATCCGCTTAACGGCAAAAAAATTGCGTTGTTTATCGTATATGCTATCGTAGCGGTCCTTTTGCTTATAACGGTCCTTTCTTTTAATGATCTGCCCAGTATTATTGAACAGCTTGAAACCGTTGATTATTCTTATGTAGTTCTGGCCGTTTTAATGGTCGTCGTTTATCTTGCTTTGTATCCCTTGTCCCTTTGTATCCTTGCCAAGGCGAGAAAGGTCAAGGCATCCTCGGGCTCTACTTACTGTATTGCAATGACCGAGCATTTCTTTAACGGCATAACACCTTGGGCAACGGGCGGACAACCCTTCCAAGCGCATTCCTTCACCAAGGTAAACGTCAAGCTTTCCGAATCCACGGGCTTGCTTTTGGCAAATCTCGTTATCTATATGATCGCCACCAATGGCTTGTCGTTGGTTGGTCTTTTCTTCCTTGATGCTCTTACCGCCTCGATCGATTCTTGGTGGTTGCCGATCATTGCTGCGGGCTATACCATCAATTTCTCGATCCTTGCGATAATGATTATACTTGGCAGAAGTAAAATCGTACGTGGATGGCTCGTAAGATTTGTTCGTTTTGTGTGCAAGCTCAAGGCTTTAAAGAAATTCGAATCCAAGGCGGATGAATTAGAGGAATATTTCGTTCAAGTGCAGGATGCATTTGCCGATCTGTTAAAGCAGAAAAAGCATTTCTTCTTTGCCTTGCTCACAAAAATCCTCGCTCACGTCTTCTACTATGGCGCGTCGTATTTCATTCTTATGTCGTTTGGAATACCCGTTGAGCCTTCTCACTTGTTCCTTATCATTACCGGCACGTCGTTCGCACTTACAGCAGTAGGCTTCTTTCCCACTCCGGGTGCATCGGGCGGTGTTGAGGGAAGCACGGGTCAGGTGTTTAAGTCGCTCATCATGTATATTGCAGGCGGAGCATCTGTTTCTGCCGTGGTTGCGACTGCAAACGGCGTTATGCTTATATGGCGACTTTTGAGTTATTATTTTATAATGCTCGTTTCGATTCTTTTCTATATCGGATTGGAAATTTATTTCACAAAGAAAAGCAAAAAGAACAAAAATATTTAGTTGAAAATTGAACCGCAAAAATTATTTATGCGGTTCTTTTTTTGAGCAAGGGGGAAAGTATGGATAAGAAAATATTGTTGATCTATACCGGCGGCACTATCGGCATGAACAGCTCCGAAAACGGATATTTTCCGCAAAAGGGCTTTTTGCAGGAGCTTTTAAAGGAAATACACGTTTTAAGAAATGAAAAGATGCCCGAATGGGAGCTTTTGGAGCTCGATCCATTGCTTGATTCATCCAACGTAACTGTTAACGAGTGGAACAAGATAGGCTCTATTGTCAAGGAAAACTACGATTCCTTCGATGGGTTTGTTATTCTGCACGGAACCGATACTATGGCATATACAGCGTCCGCGCTTTCCTTTACGCTTGAAAATCTTTCAAAGCCGGTTGTTATCACAGGCTCGCAGATCCCCTTGTTTGAGGTGAGAAGCGACGGACTCGATAATCTCGTTACCGCAATGATGGTAGCCGCTGAGGGAAGAATAAACGAGGTTGCCTTGTGCTTCGGTAATAAGCTCATAAGGGGCAACCGCTCAACGAAGGTCAGCACTTCAAATCTAAACGCTTTTTCTTCGCCGAATTATCCTCTTCTTGCGGATATCGGCACACAGGTATATTACAATACAATGATTCCGCAAAAGGAAGCGGATCTTCCTTTCAGAGTTCAGCATCTTGATAAAATACCAATAGGTATCATTAAGGTGTTTCCCGGTATTCAGTTTGAATATTTCGAGGAGATAATGACGAAATCGCTTCGCGGTATCGTTTTGGAAACCTTCGGAGCAGGGAATATCCCCGGCTCGGCAGACGCTATTTTGCCTATAGTAAAAAAGGCGTATGAAAACGGCACCGTTCTGGTTATATGTTCGCAATGTCTAAAGGGATCGGTTTCCTTGGGTGCGTATGAAACGAGCGTTGCGCTTAAAAACGCGGGCGCAGTCTGCGGCTACGATATGACGACCGAAGCGGCTGTTTCAAAGCTTTATTATCTCTTCAGCTGCGGTTATGACGTTCAAACCGTAAAGCAAAAAATGGAAGAGGATATTGCGGGCGAAATTACCCGAATTTGAGTTTGCGCCCGAACGTTATCATATTGTGTCAAAAATGAAATCGATATATGTAATATTGAATGCTATTATATAATATTTTGTATTGATTTAATTGAAAAAATGTGATAGAATAAAGTCAAGTATGGACAATTGGGTAAGTTTGTCCAAATTTGCCATTTAAATTAAGTTTAAAAACAATACTAACATAAAACAGAGAGGAAACATATCTTATGAAAATTACTGTTTGTATCGGTAGCTCCTGCCACATCAAAGGTTCCCGTCAGGTTGTTGAAAAGCTCCAGAATCTTATTGCCGAAAACAATATCGGCGACAAGGTTGAGCTTGGCGGAACGTTCTGTATGGGTAATTGCCAGCAGGGTGTATGCGTTACTGTAGACGAAGAATTTCATTCCGTTACTCCCGAAACCGTTAACGAATTCTTTAATGAAGCCGTTCTTGCAAAGGTGAAATAATTATGGTCCACGTTAACGTTTGTGTTGGTTCGTCTTGCCACTTAAAGGGCTCGCAGGATATTGTCGAGCTTTTGATGCAAGCAATTGAAGAAAATAATTTGAACGGCACCGTAGAGCTTGCCGGTACCTTCTGTATCGGAAAATGCAACCGTGTCGGTGTTACCGTTCAGGTTAACGACGAGGTTCACGTTGGTGTGACCCGTGAAAACTTTAATGAATTTTTCAAGAAAAACATACTTGAAGTTGCCATTAAAGAAGGGAAATAAGAAATGCCGAACTGTTTAACTTTAAAAAAATCGAATTGCAAAAACTGCTATAAATGCATTCGCAACTGCCCGGTAAAGGCTATTCGCTTTTCGGGCAATCAGGCGCACATTATCGGTAACGAATGTATTCTTTGCGGTCGTTGCTTCGTTGTATGTCCTCAAAACGCGAAGGAGATCGTCGACGGTACCGAAAAGGCAAGAGTGCTTCTACAAAGCGGAGATCCTGTTGTTGTCAGCCTTGCACCTTCTTTTGTTGCAAACTATGACGGCACCGGTATCGAATCAATGCGCAAAGCATTGAAGCAATTGGGTTTTTATGACGTTGAAGAAACCGCTATCGGTGCAACGATAGTTAAAAACGAATATGAACGTATGCTTATGGAGGAAGAAAGAGATGTGGTAATCGCGTCCTGTTGCCATTCCATAAACCTACTTGTACAAAAATATTTTCCCACCTGTCTTGAATATCTTGCAGACGTAATGTCGCCCATGCAGGCGCACTGTGCAGATATCAAGAGAAGGATGCCCAATGCCAAAACGCTCTTTATCGGTCCGTGTGTGGCAAAGAAGGATGAAGCGGAATATTACGAAGGCTTGGTAGATGCTGTCCTTACCTTTGAGGAACTTTCCAAATGGCTTAATGCAGAAAATATCGTGCTCGAACATGAAAAGGATACTAACGTTAACAGCCGTGCGAGATTTTTCCCGACTACCGGCGGCGTTTTAAAAACAATGGCACAGAATGCGCCCGGATACAGCTATTTAGCTATCGACGGCGTTGATAACTGCATATCCGCTTTAAAGGATATCGAAAACGGTAAGATACACCGTTGCTTTATCGAAATGTCCGCGTGCGTAGGCAGCTGTGTTGGCGGTCCCGTTATGGAAAAATACCATAACGCATCTCCCATTAAGGATTATATCGCAGTTTCTGAATATGCGGGCGAACGTGATTTTGAGGTTCAACAGCCCGATTCGTTGAATCTTAAAAAGCACTTTACAGCTATCGAGCACAAGCTTGCAACGCCCTCTGAAGCGGAAATTATGTCCTTGCTTCGTCAAATGGGTAAATTCAAGCCGTCCGATGAATTGAATTGCGGCTCTTGCGGATATAACTCTTGTCGCGAAAAGGCAATTGCGATCATTCAGGGCAAGGCAGAAATTTCGATGTGCTTGCCGTATCTCAAGGATAAGGCAGAAAGCTTTTCCGATACGATCGTTAAGAACACGCCTAACGGCCTTATCGTTCTTAACGAAAATCTCGAGGTTCAGCAGATTAACGAATCTGCACGCAGAATAATGAACATCAGATCCGAATCCGACGTTCTCGGCGAGCCCGTCATAAGAATTCTCGACCCTAGCATTTTTATGCAGGTTAAAAACAGCGGCAGAACCGTTCGCAACCAACGCACCTACTTGGCTGAGTATAAGCGTTACGTTGAACAAACCGTTGTTTATGATAATGAATCGCATATGCTTGTTGGCATTATGAGAGACGTTACCGAGGCTGAAGAAACGCGCGTGAAGAAAAATACGATCAATCAAAAAACTCTTGAGGTTGCCGATATGGTCGTTGAAAAGCAGATGCGCATCGTTCAGGAAATCGCGTCGCTTCTCGGTGAAACCGCTGCAGAAACGAAAATCGCGCTTACCAAGCTAAAGGAGTCGATCGACGATGAATGATCTTTGTGCAGATATCGGATACAAAAGCATCAATCATTACGGCGAAGAGCTTTGCGGCGACCACGTTGATATCGTTGAAGAAAATGAAAACTCCACGGTAATCGTGCTGGCCGACGGACTAGGCAGCGGTGTAAAGGCCAGCATTCTTTCGACGCTTACTTCGAAAATCATTTCGACGATGATGGCGGCAGGCTTGCCGATCGAAGAATGCGTTTCAACAATAGCCGCAACGCTTCCTGTTTGTTCGGTTCGCGGTGTTGCGTATTCAACTTTTACGATTATCCATATTATCAATAACGAAACTGCCGAGGTTATTCAGTACGATAATCCGCACGTCATAGTTATCCGTGATTATGAACAGTACGATTATCCCAAAACAGAAATGAACATTGGCGGTAAAAAGATATTTACGTCCACCTTTAAGCTGCAGGAAAATGACGTTTTCGTTGCACTTAGCGACGGTTGTCCTCATGCAGGATTGGGTATTACCTACAACTTCGGTTGGAGACGTGAAGAAATTGCCGAATATATGCAAGCGCTTGTTGCGGGCGGATATACGGCTAAAAATCTTTCGACAATGCTCGTTGATGAATGTGACCGTCTTTACGGCTTCCGGCCGGGTGACGATACTACGGCTTGCGTCGTTAAAATTCGAAAAAGAGAACCGATGAACATCCTTTTCGGTCCTCCTTCCAACCGTGATGATGCAAACAGAATGATGTCGCTTTTCTTCTCGAAGGAGGGAAAACACATCGTCTGCGGAGGTACGACCTCCTCCATTGCGGCGAAGTTTCTCGGCAAGCCGGTTAAAGCAAGCCTTGAATTTGAAAGAAGTGACGTCCCGCCCATTGCAACGATCGAGGGCGTGGATCTTGTTACAGAAGGTGTTATCACAATGAACAAGGTTATTCAGTATGCAAAGGATTACCTTGGCGATAACGAGCTTTACGAGCAATGGAACTTCAAGCGCGACGGCGCTTCGTTAATAAGCCGATTGCTCTTTGAAGAAGCAACTGACATTAATTTTTATGTCGGACGTGCGGTTAACCCTGCACACCAAAACCCCGACCTTCCCATTAACTTCAATATTAAAATGAATCTTGTAGACGAGCTTTCGGCTTGTCTGAAGAAGATGGGAAAACGTATAAAAGTAAGTTATTTTTAATCAAATATTTGAGGGAGAAAAGACATGCAGAAGAAAATTACAATTATCGGTGCAGGTGCGGTTGGTTCCACCACTGCATATTCCTTGCTCGCAAGAGGCGTTGCCTCTGAAGTCGTTTTGATAGACATCAACACCGAAAAGGCACTCGGCGAAGCGCTTGATATCAAGCAAGCCACTCCTTTTCTTTCGAACTGCGATATTTACGCAGGCGATTACCGTGATGCAGTGAATTCCGACGTTGTTATTATCACATCTGGTATCGGCAGAAAGCCCGGTCAGACCCGTCTTGAGCTTGTTCAGACCAACGTTGGCATCATCAAGAGCATTGCTAACGATATTGTTAAGTATGCGCCCAACGCTATTTACATTCTCGTTGCTAACCCTGTTGACATTTTGACTTATGCATTCTTGAAATACACCGGACTTCCCAAAAGTCAGGTTATGGGTACGGGTACCGTGCTTGATACCATCCGTCTCCGCACCCGTCTTGCAGAGATCTACCATGTAAACAAGCAGCAGGTACACGCAAACGTTCTTGGTGAGCATGGCGACACTTCGTTCGTTGCTTGGTCCTCTGCTACTATCGCAGGCGTTCCTGTTGACGAATATAACGCTTCCATCGCTTCCGCATACAATCTTCCTACCGAATACAAGCGCGAAGACGTTGAAACCTACGTTAGAAAGTCCGGCGGTAAGATCATTTCCCGTAAGGGCTGTACCGTTTACGGTATCGCAATGTCGAGTACTCACATTGTTAATACTCTTGGCGGTAATGCAGAAACCGCTCTTACCGTTTCTTCCTTGCACGAGGGCGAATACGGCATTTCCGACGTATGCTTGAGCTCGTTGTCCTTGGTTGATTCCAAGGGCGTCAGATCGATCATTACTCAGAAGTTGAGCGATGACGAATACCAGAAGCTTCACGCATCTGCAGAGGCTCTTAAGGCCGTTATCAAGAGCGCTAACGTATAAGGGGTATTTTGATGAGAAAGTTTGATACTAAAGTTCAACATCTTAAGTATAAGGTGTTGCGCGAGGTTGCAAGACTTGCCTGGAACGATACATTGGTTGAGGACATTTTAAGTGTCCCCAAAAAACTCGTTCCCGGTAAAAAGCCTACGATGCGTTGCTGTGTATACAAGGAAAGAGCGATCTTGTCCGAGCGTGTAAAACTTGCAATGGGCGGAGATAAGACCAATCCCAATATTATCGAGGTTCTTGAAATCGCGTGTGATGAATGTCCTGTAGGCGGATACGAGGTTACCAACGCTTGCAGAGGCTGTCTTGCTCACCGTTGCGAGGACGTATGTAAGTTTGGCGCTCTCACCTTTGACGACGATCACGTTGCACACATTGATAAGTCAGAGTGTAAGGAATGTGGCGCGTGCGCAAAGGTCTGCCCCTTTACCGCTATCGTAAGCCGCAAGCGTCCTTGCCAGAACGCTTGTAAGGTAAAAGCGATCTCGATGAACGAGAACAATGAAGCAAAAATCGATAATTCCAAGTGTATACAATGCGGCGCGTGTGTATATCAGTGCCCGTTCGGTGCAATTACCGATAAATCCTTTATTATCGATGCTATAGAAATCCTTAAGAATAGCAAGCGTAAGGTTGAAAACGGAAACAAGGTGTTTGCAATTGTTGCACCGTCGATTTCCAGTCAGTTCTCTTATGCAAAGCTCGGCCAGGTTATCACCGGCTTGAAGGAGCTTGGATTCCATGACGTTATCGAAGCGGCACTCGGCGCAGATATGGTAGCAATGTCCGAAGCTCGCGAGCTCGCAGAAAAGGGCGTTCTCACCAGCTCGTGCTGTCCCGCATTTGTACGTTACATAAAATCCGCTTTCCCCAACCTTGAAGGATATATTTCGCACAATCCTTCGCCTATGGTTGCTCTTGCGAAGTATATCAAGGAAAATACGCCTAACTCCAAGGTCATTTTCATCGGTCCGTGTACTGCCAAAAAGGCAGAGGCGCAGCTTGACGGCGCAAAGGAATACGTTGATGCGGTTTTGACCTTCGAGGAATTGCAAGCGCTCTTCGACAGCCGCGATCTTGATATCGCATCTCTCGAAGAAGGCGTGTTTGATAACGCTTCTTACTTCGGCCGTATCTTTGCCCGCTCCGGCGGTCTGA
>JAFYON010000130.1 GCA_017560145.1 Clostridia bacterium
GGCTTAGCAATGGATTGGAACGGTGACGGAAAGCATGATTGGCAGGATGACGCCATATTTCACAATGTAATCAACACGGATGACAATTCTTCTAACAATAACTCGTCAGGCGGACGATAGGTAACCCGACAAAGTGGCGTAACGCAACGAATTTAACGTGGGAAGGCAGAGAGCTGCAAGGCATAACGCTTTCCGGCGCCGATTGGCTGACGTATACCTACAACAGCAGTGGAATACGCACCAAAAAGGTATTTTTCAACAACATCGAAAGCACTTTCACAACACACAGTTATACTCTCGACGGTTCTACTATATGCAAAAATAACAACAATAGACTAGCTTTAATTAAATGATTTTGGAGTGTGTAGAATGGAAAAATTATTTTATTTTATTGAGATAACGCTTTTATGGTTTTCGGGACTTTTTTCATCTGTGTTTTTGTGTTTTTGCTTAGCTGTAATTAGAGACCAAGGTAAGTACTTTGATTTGTTCGATAACATATTTGTTTCGTTATTTTTATTATTTATAGTGGGCATACATTGTTTGATATTTCGGTTTGTTTTTAAGTTTTATGAGCGTTGTATAAAGCGTAAAATGTTAGTTACAGTTATTTCGGAATGCATTGATTCATCAATAGTATTTCTGATGGTATGGATGGCGTTTTACGGTTTTGATAGTTGGTATTGGATAACACTCGTTTGCGTTTTGCTATGTTTTCTTGTTGCGTATTATGTACAACGTGCTTTGGTCTTATATAAAACATTGTAGTCTTTATGCGATTGCAAACATACGCGCATTGGAGACTATTTAGCCCAAACAAGAGCCATTGGTAAATAGAGTCGCAATAAAACTATTTTGAACAACTCTCCACGGCGGATCTAAACCGTCCGCCGTGGGACAGCCCATTATCCCGTAATGGTGCGGCGATTTGCATACCGCAAAAACGGCAAATAATCACGAAAAAGCATAAAATTAACAGTCTTATCGGAAACGGTAAGGCTGTTTTTTTCTTCAAAGCGATTGTAAAGTGCGGGGAAATGGGGTATAATGGAGTAAATTGTTGAACGGGGTGGGGCCGTGTACAAGAAGGTTTATATTGAAATTACGAATATATGCAATATGAGCTGCTCGTTTTGTCACGGGCACAAGCGGAAGCCGAGGCGAATGACCACGGAAGAGTTTTCGTTGGTGCTCGACAGGATAAGCGGACAGACCGAATATATCTATTACCATTTAATGGGCGAGCCGCTTACGCATCCGAATCTGCCCGATTTTATCAAGACGGCGAACGGGCGCGGATTCAAATCGATAATCACGACGAACGGCACGCTTTTAAAGAATCGCGGAAGCGAGCTTTTGTCCGCAGGGGTGCATAAGGTGAACATTTCTCTGCACAGCTTTGAAAACGGGAGCGAGTCCGACCACGCGGAATACGTTTTTGCGCTTGCGGAGTTTGCGAAAAAGGCTTCGTCGAAAGGGGTTATAACCGTTTTCCGCCTTTGGAACAAGGGCGTTGACGGCGGCAGAAACAAAGCCGCAATCGAGCTTTTAAAGTCGCATATACAAGGTGAATGGTCAGAAAATACGCGCGGTATAAGGATAAAGGACAAGCTTTTTCTTGAATGGGGCGAGCGCTTTGAATGGCCCGACAGCGAAGCGGAAATAAAGGGCGAAAGGTTCTTTTGCTACGGCTTGAAGGATCAGTTCGGCATCCTTGCCGACGGCACGGTCGTGCCCTGCTGTCTTGACAGCGACGGCGTTATCGGTCTGGGCAATATTTTTTACGAGGAAAGCGAAGCGATTCTCAATTCCGAGCGCGCGCTGAATATGGTCAACGGCTTTAAGTGCGGCAAGGCGTCCGAGGAGCTTTGCAAAAGATGCGGCTACGCGCAAAGATTCGTGTGATTTTAAAAAAGCAAAACAAAAAAGCCTCGGTGCAAAAACGCATCGGGGCTTGATTTTTTTATAAATTTATTTCGTATTTATCGTCGATAAGGATGTAATCAACGCCGTGCTTTTGGGCAAGACTCAAATAATTTGCGTTGTCCTCCAAAACCGTTTCTTTTGTGCACCATGAATCGTCAAGACGGTTTTCGATAACGCTTGCATATTTCTTGATATCGTCAAAATGCGCGTTGATATAAGCCTCGCTCATCACAAGGCAGTAATATTTTATATCTTTAAGGTAATCGTCCGAAAAATCCTTTGCCCAGTCAAAGGGGATATAGCACCCCTCGACGATAAGGTTTTGCTCGTTTTCAATGGCGGTCTTAACCATTTCGCGGACTATCGGCCAGAGATAATCGGTAAGCTTGTCGTCGTCCATCGGGGTAAGCGTCGTGTTGCCGCTTCGTATCAAGCCCATTTTCAAATGGTCGATCGAAAGATAGGGGTATTTGTATTTTTCAAGCAGCCTTTGTGCAAGATTCGTCTTTCCGACGTGCGATGCACCCGTGATCAAAATAATCATACGATCGCTCCTTATTTAACGTTGATTTGATTATACCACGCGTTCATTGAAAAAACAAGTGGTGCGGCAGACTTGAAATAATTTTCCGTATGTGTTATTGTATATAAAACAAGCTGCTGCCCGTTAAGAGGTGAAAAAATGGCAAGAAATAAAATACTGTGCTCGACCGGCGCGCTGATAGGCCGCTGGAACTGCCGCGATTTCACGCTTCTTACGCGGTGCGTGGATGCGCTTGAATGCGACGGCTTTGAATTTATGATGTACAATCCGTGGCACGAGCGAGTCGACGAGCTGACGGGCTTTTTAAAAACGCTCGATACTGCGTTCCCCGTATTTCATACCGAAAAGGATATCGGGAACCTTATAAGCCGCAACGAAGACGGGGATAACGAAACGGCGATCTCGCTTTTTGAAAGAAATTGCGCCATCGCACGGGATATCGGGTCGGAGGCTTTGGTGCTTCACCTTTGGGGCGGGATCGATTCGGACAAGGATATCGAAAACAATATAAGCGTTTACAAGCGCCTGCGCGAGATTTCCGAACGTTTTGGTTTGCTTCTTACCGTCGAAAACGTCGTTTGCAACCGCGCGGATCCGATAAGCAATCTTTCAAAGCTTACCTCCGCTTGTCCCGACGCCGTCATTACCTTCGATACGAAAATGTCGGAATTTCACAACCAGACCGAATTGCTCTACAGTGAAGAAAACGATTGGCTCTTTTCGCGGATCAGACATATGCATATAAACGATTATAACGGCGGTTATATGGATTGGGAAAATCTCAAAACTCTGCATATCGGCGAGGGCAAGGTGGATTTCGGCAGACTTTTTGAATTTTTGA
>JAFYON010000017.1 GCA_017560145.1 Clostridia bacterium
TACAGTTAGATTCAAAACTCCAAGCCGAGCGGCACATGTCCTCAAGACCGCGTTCTGCCTTCCAGCCGATCTCCTCGAACGCCTTGGTTGCATCCGCATAGCATTCGCCGATATCGCCGGGACGGCGGTCGGTGATCTGATAAGGGATCTTCATACCGTTAACGCGCTCGAAGGTGTGAACCATATCGAGAACCGAATAGCCGTTGCCGGTGCCGAGGTTATAAACCGAAGCGCCTTCCTTTTCAAGCGCCTTAAGAGCCGCATAATGACCTGCCGCAAGGTCGAGCACGTGGATAAAGTCACGCACGCCTGTGCCGTCGTGAGTTTCGTAATCGTTGCCGAAAACGTTAAGGTGAGGAAGGATGCCCTTTGCAACACGGGTAACGTAGGGCATAAGGTTGTTGGGGATACCGTTGGGGTTATCGCCGATAAGACCGCTTTCGTGCGCGCCGATGGGATTGAAGTAACGGAGAAGAACAACCGAGAAGCGCTTATCCGCAACGCAAAGGTCTTGAAGTATCTGTTCGATAAAGAGCTTTGTGGTACCGTAAGGGTTGGTGGTGGAAAGGGGGAAATCTTCCTTAATCGGAACGCTTTCGGGCTTGCCGTAAACGGTTGCGCTCGAAGAGAAAACGAGCTTGAAGCAGCCGTGATCGCGCATTTCGTAAATAAGGTTAAGGGTGCCGGTGATATTGTTGTGATAATATTCGATAGGCATAGCAACCGATTCACCAACCGCCTTAAGACCTGCGAAATGGATAACGGTGTCGATATCGTTTTCATCAAAGACCTTCTTAACGCCTTCGCGGTCGAGAAGATCGATTTCATAGAACTTGGGACGGATTCCGGTAATGGTTTCGATATGGTCGACTACCTCTGCCTTGGAATTGGAAAGGTTGTCGAGAATAACGATCTCCTTGCCCTTTTGAATAAAATCAACGCAGGTATGCGAGCCGATATAGCCCGTACCGCCGGTAATAAGTACGCTCATTTGGAATACCTCTGTAATAGCTAATTATTCGTTGCCTTTAGTATAATATTATCTTCCGCTTTTGTCAAGCAGAAAGAAGCGTCACAAACGATAACATTTTTGTTGACATTGTTATATTTTTCATATAGAATATAGATGTATTAATATGCCGTCACGCAAATATACTCTCTTTTGGAGAGTGAATTTATGAAACGGTATATCGTTATTGCAATTTCCGCACTTATTCTTATCTGTTTGATCATTTTCGCCTTTACGGTGCTTCTGATTTCTTCGAACGGCTCGGATACCGAATCGATCCCTATGCCTAAATCGGAAATCATTGATTTCGGGTTGGAAGCACCGATAAACGCCGCAAGGTGTATGACGGTCATCGATGCGAAAAGCGGCAACGTGCTCTTTTCCCATAACGCGCACGAAAGACGCGGTATGGCAAGCACCACGAAGATAATGACCGCACTTGTTGCGATCGAAAGCCAAAGCCCCGATTCAGAATTCGTCATCCCTAAGGAGGCCGTCGGCATCGAGGGAAGCTCGGTTTATCTAAAGGAGGGCGAAAGGCTCACCCTGCGCGAGCTTTTATATTGCCTTCTGCTTGAAAGCGGCAACGATGCGGCGACCGCGATCGCCATCTCGATCGGAGGGAGCGAGGAAGAATTCGTCGGACTGATGAACGAAAGGGCGAAGGAGCTTGGTCTTGCCGACACGAGCTTTGCAAACCCGCACGGATTAAGCGCGGATAACCACTATACCACCGCGCACGACCTTGCGATAATCACCGCCGCCGCGATGGAATATCCCCTTTTCCGTGAGATCGTGGCAACGAAAAGCCATTCCGTACGTTATGACGGAGCAGAAAACGGCAGACGTCTTGTTAACCACAACAAGCTGCTTTTCAGCGCAGATCACGTCATCGGCGTCAAAACCGGCTATACCAAGCGTGACGGAAAATGTCTGGTGAGTGCCGCAGAAAAGGACGGAATGACTCTTATCGCCGTCACTCTGCAGGACGCCTTCCCCACCTCAACGCACAAGGCACTGCTCGATTATGCGTTTTCAAGCTTCGAAAGCGTCTCCCTTGCAAAAGCGTTCGATATCGAATCGGTCGTGCCGATCGAAAACGGCTTTTTGAAATTCACAACGGTAACCAACAGTCTTCCTGCCGAAATATTGCTCCCCAAAGGAGCTAAGATCAGCTGCGAGCTATTGCTTCCACAATCGATTTGCGCACCTGCTGAAAAGGGCGAAATCATCGGCTATGCCATCCTCAACGCAAACGGCAGAATAGTTTACATAATCAGTTTAGAAACAACAGTAGAAATAAAAGAAAAAAAGAAAACCTTAGCAGAAAAGCTTTTTGGAGAATAAACTTATGGAAAGCATCAAGCTTCAAAAATACGTTGCCGACTGCGGACTTATGTCACGCAGAGCGGCTGAAAAGGAAATAGAACTCGGCTATTTCGCGGTGAACGGCGTAACGGCAAGCATCGGTATGCGCGTCGATCCGAATAATGACGCGGTTACCTACAAGGGCAAGCCCGTTGTTATAAAATCCGAAAGAAAAGTTTACATAATGTTAAACAAGCCCAAGGGCGTCGTCACCACGATGAGCGACGAAAGGGGCAGAAAAAACGTTGGCGAGCTTGTCGATATCGGCGTGCGCGTTTACCCTATCGGACGTCTTGACCTTAACAGCGAGGGACTTTTGCTTATGACCAACGACGGCGAGCTTGCAAACGCCATTGCCCATCCGTCGGGCGAGATCAAAAAGGTCTACGCCGTTACTCTTAAGGGCAAGGTCGAAAACGAGCATCTCGACAGATTGCGCGCCGTGC
The DNA here is from genome assembly GCA_017560145.1 of Clostridia bacterium. Classification (GTDB taxonomy): domain Bacteria; phylum Bacillota; class Clostridia; order Oscillospirales; family CAG-382; genus Coliplasma. The sequence continues at coordinate 2,824 of JAFYON010000017.1, forward strand.
GCGAGCTTGACGGTGAAAAAATACAACCCGTCGGCGTCGAGCTTGTAAGCCGTAACGAGATAAGCAGCGTTGTTAAATTCACCCTTTCCGAGGGTAAAAACCGCGAGATCCGCCGCATTTGCGAGCAGGTAGGCGTTTATATTACCAAGCTTAAAAGAATCTCGCTCGGACCTATCCGTCTCGGCGATTTAAAAACCGGCGAATTCAGAGAATTGAATTCCACCGAGCTACGCGCATTAAAAAACGCCGTTAAAGGCGATAAAGGAAGTAAAAAATGAGCAACGAAATGACTTTTGAAACCGCACTCGCAAGACTTGAGCAAATCGTACGCTCGCTTGAAAGCGGTAACGTTCCCCTTGAAGACCTTATCAAGCTTTTCGACGAGGGCACAAGCCTCGTTAAATACTGCACCGGCGCCTTGGATAAGGCAGAGGAAAAGGTTCGCCTTCTTCAAATGAAGGACGGCGTTTTGACTGCAGAGGAGTTTGATAAATAATGGATTTCAAGGAAAACGCGCTTCTCTGCGCGGAGGCTACCGAAAAACGTCTTGCCGATCTTTTAAACAAAGCATCGGGCGGTGCGACCAAGCTTAACGATGCTATCGGCTATTCGCTTCTCGGCGGCGGCAAGCGACTTCGCGCATATCTCGTGCAGGAATTTTGTGAGCTTTGCGGCAGAACCGGAATTGAAGCGATCGATTACGCCTGCGCTTTGGAGATGATCCACGCCTTCTCGCTTATCCACGACGATCTTCCGAGCATGGATAACGACGATATGCGCCGCGGAAAGCCGTCGAATCACAAAGCGTTCGGAGAGGCGACCGCCATCCTTGCAGGTGACAGCCTTGCGCTCGACGCCTTCGGCGTAGTATGCCTTACCCCCTATTGCTCATCCAACCAAAACGAGCAGGCCGTTATCGCCTTATCAACGGCGGCAGGCTCGGTTGGAATGTGTGCCGGTCAGCAATACGATCTCGACGGCGAGGGTAAAAGGCTCAGCATCGAAGAGCTTACCCGTCTTGTTGACCTGAAAACCGGCGCGCTCTTTTCCTGTGCTTGCTTGCTGGGATGTATTGCCGCAAGCGCTAGCGAAGCTCAAAAGCAAGCGGCAAAGCGATTCGGTCTTTTAACCGGCAGAGCGTTCCAGATCGCCGACGACCTTTTGGACATCCATTCCACCCCCGAGGTTTTGGGAAAAACGGTCGGAAAGGATATCGAAAGCGAAAAGAGCACCTTTGCTTCCCTCCTCGGCGAGGACGGCGCAAAGGCTTTGGCGCTTGAATATATAAGCGAGGCAAAAAAATCGCTTGACGATTTCGCAGACTCCGAATCAAAGGAGCGTCTGACCGAATTCTGCGATTTCATTTTAACAAGAAAAAAGTAAGAAATTTAACTGAAATATACAAGTAAATTCAAACCTATATAATATAATTCGTGCTAATTGGTCTTGAATTTCTGTATATTATGTGTTATATTATACATGATGGCGCAGTATCCTAGTTGTTCTTCTGCTGCTGAAAGCGTGCCTAAAAATACGCGTAAAGGCAAATCGATGAAGCTCCTTGTGCTTGCTGTCTATGCCCAATAGAGGGTGGGTGCTGGGAGAATAGGTTTGTGGGCGGTCTGTAATGGCATACGGAATTCGACCCACCTACCTTTGGAGGCTTTTTTCTGTGGATATCCGTACTCAAAAGGGGTAAGCCCTAAGCATATGAGTTATCTACAGTCTAAAGATTAAACCTATCATGCGGTGCATTTTTTGACGCTGTGGATAGATGTAGCCTGCCTTGCGTGGATATCGGCGGATACAGGTCTCGCCCGTCGGCGATTAGCTACCAAAGACGGGATATCCCTGTTGAAATCATATCTGCAAAAGAGGATTAGGCAGATAAGAAAGGGCATTGAGGAAAACTCCTAGGCTGAGATACAGAGCGCTTTAAAATCGGCTCAAAGGCACAAAACGGATTGCAGTGTGGACTTATAGGCAATCAAGTCGCGGATACAGTAATGTACCGCCTCGGACTTTAAAGGGGAACCGCTTCATTGGCGACAAGAAGTAGTCCGTGGGGAAAACCTACTTGACCGCAAGCCACAAAGTTTACGTTTTGTGCCGCCATCTTTATTACCCCAAAAAACTCAAGCTTAATAATCAGGACGATGTTTTTTCATCACGGAGTATTATGGACGATAAACCGATTCCACGAAGTAGGGACAAAAAGAAAAAGAAAACCGGCAAAACGAAATGGGCGCTTATCGCGTTTTCACTCTCGTTTGTCATCACCGCAATTCTTTCCGCCGCAAGCGACAAGGTCGTAAACGTTATGTCGCTCGTCGCCGCAACGGCGGTGCTCGTGGCTATCATCGCCTTGGGCATTATCTTCGATATCATCGGGCTTGCGGTCACCACCGCGGATATAAAGCCCTTTAACTCGATGGCGGCAAGAAGATTAAAAACAGGTCAAAAGGCGGTTAGCCTTATCAACAATGCCGAAAAGGTAAGCTCGTTTTGTAACGATATCGTCGGCGACATCGCAGGTGTCGTGAGCGGCGCTACCGGTGCCGGCATTGCAATAAAGCTGTTTTCGGAAATGGATGCGGATATCGCATTTCTTCTCACGCTCGCGCTTACCTCGCTCATTTCGGCAATAACCGTCGGCGGCAAAGCGTTGGGCAAATCGGTTGCGATTAACCACAGCACGAAAATAGTTATGTTTGTCGCAAGAGTTCTTTGCGGCTTCAGGAAATAAGAAAATAAATCGGAGAAAACCGTTTTCGTCGCGCCGGCTCACCACCGACGCGATATTCGGATATAGCGAAATGATTCTCGAAACAATCAACTCACCGAAGGATCTCAAGACCCTCGGTGCCGAAGAATTGAAAATACTGTCGGACGAGATCCGTGAAACGCTTATTAGCACCGTATCGGTAAACGGCGGTCACCTTGCCGCAAACCTTTGCGTTGTCGAGCTTACCCTTGCATTGCACCGCGTTTTCGATTCGCCTGACGACAAAATAATATTCGACGTCGGACATCAAAGCTACGTCCACAAGCTTATCACCGGCAGACGCGAGGAATTTTCGACGTTGCGTCAGACAAACGGTATTTCGGGCTTTCCGAAGAGAAGCGAAAGCGAGCACGATGCATTCGGCGCAGGTCATAGCTCGACCTCTGTTTCGGCGGCGGCAGGTATTGCGGCAGCTAATTTGCTTTGCGGAAACGACGTTTATACCATCGCGGTCGTCGGCGACGGCGCATTCACGGGCGGTATGATCTACGAGGCTCTCAACAACTGTGCCGACAAGGAAAAGCTTATAATCGTGCTTAACGACAACGATATGAGCATTTCGCCCAACGTCGGCGGTATGAGCCGCTATTTCTCGAAGGTCCGCACGAGTGCGAAATATTTTAGCTTCAAAAACAAATCAAAGCGCTTTTTCAAGGCACTTCCCTTGGTCGGCAACGGATTGTTAAAATTCGGCACCGCAGTCAAAAACCGCTTTAAAAAGCTTGTAATGAGCCAGAATTTCTTCGAGCAGTTCGGGCTTTCCTATTACGGCCCCGTCGACGGCAACGATATCAAGCATATCGAGCGCGTGCTTACCGAGGCAAAGGACGATAAAAAATGCGCCGTAGTGCACGTCTGCACAACAAAGGGCAAGGGCTATAAATACGCCGAGGAGCGCCCCGACCTCTTTCACGGGGTTTCGGGCTTCGATATCGAAAGCGGTAAAATCAAATCCTCGGGCGTTGAAAGCTTTTCAGAAAGATTCGGCTCGATCATTTGTAAATACGCAGAAGAGGATAAAAGGATCGCGGCAATAACCGCGGCTATGCCCGACGGAACCGGCTTGTCGGAGTTTGCCAAGCGCTTCCCCGACCGGTTCTTCGACGTCGGCATTGCCGAGGAGCACGCACTCACCTTCGCGTGCGGTCTTTCGGTCGGCGGTATGATCCCCGTATTCGCGGTATATTCCACCTTCGCTCAACGCGCGTTCGACCAATTGATACACGACGCGGCACTGCAAAACCTTCACGTTATCATTGCGCTTGACCGCGCAGGTCTTGTTGCAAACGACGGTGCCACCCACCACGGCATATTTGATACCGCGTTCATTTCGGAAATCCCCAACGTAACTCTATATTCTCCCAACAGCTTTGAATCGCTCGAAAAATGCTTCGTTGAAGCACTCAACGTGCAAGGCCCCGTTGTTATCCGCTACCCGAAAAGCGAGGATATCGTATGCGACGGCTTTTATAACGCGCGCGGCGTTTCGTTCAAGGATTTCGGCGAAGGTGTAGAAAACGCAATAATCACCTACGGCAGATTGCAGGAAAATGCGATCGAAGCGGCAGAAACACTTAATAACAACGGCAGACCGACAAGAGTCATCAGCCTCACCACCCTCTCCCCTCTCCCCGTTGAAGGCTTGATAAAGCTTTTAGACGGCATAGACAACATCGTTTTTGCCGAGGAGGGCATCAAAAACGGCGGCGTTGCTCAAAGACTTTGCGCCGAACTGACCGAAAGGGGCGCACTTTGCGGCAAGCGCTTTGTCATCAAGGCGATCGACGGCATCTTCCCCGACCACGGCAGCAATAAGGATCTTTTAAGCTCGCTTTCGCTTTCGCCCGAATCGATCGTCGATTCCTTGGGGGAATAAAAAATGCGACTTGACTTATTTCTTACCGAAAACGGCTTTTTCAAAAGCCGAAGCAAGGCACAAGCGGCAATTTCCGCAGGCAACGTTAAGGTCAACGGCGTTACCGCCGAAAAAGCGTCGCTCGATATAATCGGCGACGAAAGGATCGAAATTGCAAACGAGGAGCGCTTTGTTTCCCGTGCGGGCGAAAAGCTCTTCCACGCGTTAAACGAATTCGGCGTCGACGTAAAAGGCATGACTGCGCTCGATATCGGCGCATCGACGGGCGGATTTACCGACTGTCTGCTCCAAAACGGCGCAAAAAAGGTCTATTCTCTCGACGTAGGCACCGCACAGCTTGCCGACAGCTTAAGAAACGACAGCCGCGTTACCGTTATGGAAAACTTCAACGCGCGTTATGCCAAGCGCGAGGATTTTAACGATGCGATAGATATTATCGTTATGGACGTTTCGTTTATCTCGCAAACGCTCATCTACCCTGCCTGCGAGGATATTTTGCAGTCGGGCAAGGTGATGATAACCCTTATAAAGCCGCAATTCGAGGCAGGCAAAAAGCATATCGGCAAGGGCGGCATAGTCCACGACAAGGACGGAAAAATCATTAAAGAGATCTTGGAAAAGATAGATTCAAGCGCATCCGCATTCGGCTTCACGCGCAAAGGAATTACCGATTCGCCGATAGTCGGCGGAGACGGCAACAAGGAATATCTTGCTATTTTCATCAGGGGGTAACCCAAATGACAGTCGATAAAATACTTCTCTTCCCCAACCCAAAGGGCAACGTCGGAGAAGCAGAGATCAGACCTATCGAGGAAATGCTCGATTCGGTCGGCATCGCTCACGAAAGATATACAAACGGCAAAGATTATGAGTTCGACGCTATAATCGCGCTCGGAGGCGACGGCACAATGCTCAATGCAGCACGCCTTGCATTCCGTAAAAGCAAGCCGATAATGTCGATAAATTTTGGCACGCTCGGTTATATGAGCGGTCTTGAAAACGGCGAAATTTCGATGCTCTCGGCACTCAAAAGCGGCTTTGACACCGAAAAAAGAATGCTTCTTGACATAAAGGTTATAAGAAACGGCGAAGCAGTCGCAACCTCGACCTCGCTTAACGAGGCAGTCATTTCAAGACGCACCGACGGCGAAATCGCAAGCTTCGATCTGCTTTGCGACGGTGCGACCGTTTGCACCTACCGCGCAGACGGGCTCATCTTCGCCACCCCCACGGGCTCGAGCGCTTATGCAATGAGCGCGGGCGGTCCCATTATCGACACGAAGCTCGACGCATTCTGCGTTTGCCCCATCTGCCCCCACGCGTTGGGCGCAAGAGCAATGGTATTCTCCCCCAACTCCCGTCTTGAGGCGCTCAACAAAAACAAGCTTCAAAACGGCAACATCCTTCTTTCGGACGGCGTCAAGGTAATAGACCTCGAATACGGCGACAGAATCGTGGTAACAAGGTCCGACCGCACGCTCGAGCTTATAAAGCTTAAGAAGGATGCATTCTACGAAACCCTTTACAACAAAATGTCTTAAAGGACGATGATTTATGAAGAGTATAAGACAGGCAAAAATACTTGAGCTTATAAAGGAATATAACATCGATACCCAGGAGGAGCTTCAGGCGAAATTAAGCGAATGCGGCTTTAACGTCACACAAGCGACCGTCTCACGCGATATACGCGAGCTGGGCATCGTTAAATCAAACAACGGCGACGGCAATTACAAATACCGTGCCGGCAAGGAGCACGCATCGGTCGAGATAAGCAGCAAATTCGCCTTCATCCTTCGTCAGGCCGTCTCCTCGGTTGCCTGTGCAAACAACCTTATCGTTGTAAAAACCTACACGGGCATGGGCTCTGCCGCAGGTGCGGCAGTCGACCAGATGGAATTATCGGGCGTTATCGGCACTCTCGCAGGGGACGATACGCTTCTTATCATCGCAAGCGATAACGAAAACGCATCGGAAATAACCGCCATGCTTAAAGATTTGATCTGAATTTCGGAGTAATTTATGCTGATTTCGATTTATATTGAAAACATTGCATTAATAAAAAAGCTTTCGCTTGAGCCCGATTGCGGCTTTTGTGCCTTCACGGGCGAAACGGGTGCAGGTAAAAGTATAATTATCGATTCGTTGGGACTGCTTTGCGGTGCAAGAAGCGATAAGGATATCATCCGCACGGGCGAGGACGAAGCAACCGTCGAGGGTATTTTTACCGTCAACGAAACCGCAAAAAATCTTCTTGCCGAGCTTGATATCGAGCCCGAGGAGGACAACACCGTTGCGGTATTGCGCAAGCTCACACGGGACGGACGCTCGAGCGCAAAGATAAACGGAAGGAACGTCCCCCTTTCTCGCTTAAAAGCGGTTATGTCCCAGCTTATCTCCATCCACGGTCAGCAGGACACCCAAGCTTTTGCAGATAACGACAGACAACTGTCGATGCTCGATTCCTTTGCGAAAAACGAATCGGTATTTAACGAATACACCGAAAAATACAATAAATTCAAGTCGATCGAGCAAAGGCTTGATTCCTTGAACGAGGACGCGCGCGAGCGTGAATTACGTCTTGATATGCTGCGCTACCGCGTGAACGAATTAAGATCGGCTCATTATTCCGTCGGCGAAAAGGAAGAGCTTGAAATTGAAAGAAAACGCCTTGCAAACAGCGAAAAGATCGTTATGAACGCAGGCGAGGTATATTCAAGCCTTTACGCAAAGGACGGCTCGGCGATCGAATCGGTCGACAAAGCGATAAACGCCGTCTCAAACCTTCTCGGCATTATTCCCGAGGCAGACGACCTTAACTCCCGTCTTGAAAGCGCAAAATACGAGCTTTTGGATATTGCCGACACGGTAAAGGAATACACCGATACCGACGGCGAAAACGTCCAAGCGCGTCTTGACGACGTAGAAACCCGTCTTGAGCTTATTAAAAAGCTTGAAAAGAAATATCGCGTCGGCGCGGACGAATTCCCAAGCCTTTTGGAGGAATGGATAACCGAGCTCGAGGCAAACGAAAACAGCGAAGAGGAAAAGGAACGCCTTACAAAGGAGCTTTCCGTTGCCAAAAAGGAGCTTTCCGCAAGCGCTGGGAAATTAACCGAAACGCGAAAGGAAGCATCTGTCGTGCTTTGCCGCCGCGTGACCGAGGAATTAAACGAGCTTGATATGCCGGGCGTCACCTTTACCGTTAATATCGAGGAAAAGGATTTTGCCGAGGACGGAAGCGATTTTGCCGAATTCCTTATTTCCGCCAACAAGGGCGAGATCCCAAAGCCTATGTCAAAGATTGCATCGGGCGGCGAGCTTTCGAGAATTATGCTCTGCCTTAAATGCGTTTTTGCCGATACCGAATCGATCGGCACGCTTATATTCGACGAAATCGATACAGGCGTTTCGGGCAGAACGAGCGAAAAGATCGGCATCCGCCTTAAAAACGCGACCGACGGCAAAAAAACACAAATAATCTGCGTTACACACTCGGCGATCCTTGCCGCAAAGGCAGACGCTCATTATAAGATATCCAAAAAAGAAACCGACGGCAGAGTTATTACCAACGTCGAAAAGCTTGATCATTCCGGCAGAAGAGACGAGCTTGCGCGCATTATGGGCGGCGTTAACGTTTCCGAAACCGTGCTCAAGGCCGCAGAGGAGATGCTTTCTTGAACAAAAGTAAATTAACCGTTACGGTCGCCTCGGCGGTAATATTGCTCGCGTTTTGCGCTTTTCTGTTTCTTAATTCCGCGCAGGATGCCGACACAAGCGGCAAAATAAGCGACGTTTTCGTCAATGCGATAACACCCGTTCTTGCCCTGTTCGGGATCGAATGCAGTGTAAACACTGTAACGTTTTACGTCCGCAAGGTCGCACACTTTATCGGCTATTTCACCCTTACTCTGCTTTTGTATTCACTGCTTAAGCGCTTTGTTTCAAAAAGGCTTGCGCTTATGCTGTCGCCAATGATAACGCTGGCAATCGCTATCTTTGACGAATTTGTGATACAGCGCAATTCATCGGGCCGCTCGCCCGAATGGCGCGACGTTTTTATCGACCTCGCAGGCGCGATTACGGCAGTATTGCTGATATCGCTCGTTAACCTAATAAAAAGCAAAAAAGGAGAAGATTCGCAATGAATCCTCTCCTTTTAATTATATATTATAGCTGCAAAACGCCGTAAACCGATCTTGTAAACACGTCAAGCGCGCGGTTCTTGTCGCGGTACACAGTCGAGCGCTCGCGATAAAATCTTTCCATAATCTCTTCAACGGCGTCGATATGCCGTTCAACGTAAAAGGCATCTATCAATGCACATTCGTAATCGCTTAAAAGAGTCATTCCCTTTTCGATCTTTCTAAGCTCTCGCTCGACGACGCTTAACCGAAATCGGCAATCGTCAAGGCTCGCCAACGTGTTGATAAATCTGTCCTCATAAATGCTTCTGTCCCTTCCCAAGACCTCGCATTCGTTCATAATTTCCTTGCAGGCGACCTTTTCCCTTTCAAGCACGTTAAGCTCCTCCTTGATCGAGCCGTAAGCCGAAATAAGGCTGTTCTTCCTTGCAAGAAGATCCTTTGCATATTCTCTGTAGTCCATTTTCCATCCTTTCGTCATAAAATCAAAGCCATTCGTTTCCAATCGGGCGCGGATGGAGCTAACCGCGTTGTCCGACTCCTTAATAACCGAACATCTGTTCGGTATCGATGATTATAGCAGAGCGTTTTGATTTTGTCAATAGGGTTTGGAAAATATTTAAAAATCCCCGTTATATATTCCCGGCAATTTGAAAAATTAAAGAAAAACGAAGAAAAACGCAAAAAATATGCCCAAAATCGAAAAAAGTTTTAAAAAAGGTATTGACAAAGGCGTTTCTTGTGTTATAATTGCGGAGTACGAAAAAAATAGATATTATCGAAAGGAATTCAACCTATGTCTACAACTATGTTGAAGAAAGAGGCTGTTGAACGTAAGTGGTACGTTATCGATGCTGAAGGCAAGACCCTCGGTAAGGTAGCAGTTCTTGCGGCAACCATCCTCAACGGCAAACACCGTCCCGAATACACCCCCCACGTTGACTGCGGCGAATGCGTTATCGTTGTTAACGCTTCCAAGGTAGTTCTTACCGGCAAGAAGCTCGATCAGAAATTCTACTATCGTCACAGCGGTTACGTAGGCGGTCTCAAATCCGTTAAATACCGCACCCTTATGGCAACCAAGCCCGAAATGGCAGTTGAGCTCGCAGTTAAGGGTATGCTTCCCAAGAACAAGATTGGCGATGCAAGCTTCGGCAGACTCAAGGTTTATGCAGGTCCTGAACACAAGCAGGCTGCTCAGACCCCCATCGCCGTAGAAGTAAAGTAAGGAGGAACAGAACATGAACTATCAATCCGCTATTCCCTATTTCTACGGAACCGGTAGAAGAAAGAGCTCTGTTGCTCGCGTTCGCCTTATCCCCGGTACCGGCAACGTTACCATCAACGGCAGAGATATCTCTGAATATTTCGGCCTTGAAACCCTTAAAATGATCGTAACCCAGCCCTTCGGCGTTACCAAGACCGAAGGCACCTTCGACATCATCTGCACCGTTAAGGGCGGCGGCGTTTCCGGTCAGGCAGGCGCTATCCGTCACGGCGTTGCACGTGCACTCCTTCAGGCAGCTGATGAATACCGTTCGCCTCTTAAGAAGGCAGGTCTTCTCACTCGTGACCCCAGAATGAAGGAAAGAAAGAAGTACGGTCTCAAAGCAGCTCGTCGTGCTTCCCAGTTCTCCAAGAGATAATTTCTTGTTCGATTGGATACGGCGCAGACCGCACAAAAAGATTTATTCTTATTTGCAAATTATGGAAGAGTCGGTTTTACCGACTCTTTTATTTTTTCATTATATTTTTTGTGCTATGAAAAAACAGAACCTCTCGCAGTAGATTTCTACAGCTTCGGATTCTGTTTTTCCATTCTGCATCCGTCTGCAACCGAACAAGGCGTTTGACTCCCTACCGTGCCTTCTCATTTTACGTGATTGGATACGGCGCAAACCGCACAAAAAGCTCTGCTTCGGCAGAGCTTTTTGTTGTTTGTAGGGGCGTGCACTCCCACGGGCGACCAATGGTCGCCCCTGCAAAGAAGGGCGGTTCTATTTGTAAAAACTCCGCCGTCCTATTTACATTTTAGATGTTTTATGGTATAATGAATTAATCAAGCTTGAATTTGAAAAAGTGTGTGATTGTATTAAAAAGCAACAAAAAGGTATTATGTTAAAGATAAATGTTATGTCGGAGGTAAAATAAAAAATGAGCAAACGTATATTTTTATGGATGGCTAAGGCTCTTCTGAGTGGTGTTATCGCATTCGCCATATTAACAGGTGTTTGTATGCTATATTATAACTTACCCGTTCATTACGATACCGTTGATGGAGCAACAGATTATTCATGGGAAAAAAATAAGTTTTATTCCAGAGGAACTGAAGGATTTGCTTGGGGAAAAACCAATAATGAAGGCTACCTCAACCCTATTGACTATACTGAATCTACGCAGGTTGATATTCTCGTTATGGGATCATCACATATGGAGGCATACAATGTTCCGCAAAATAAATCCACTGCGGGAATTCTTAGTTCAATGATGCCTGATAAAACCATTTATAACATAGGTATCTCCGGACATAACTTCTTGGTTTGTGCAGATAATCTTGCTAATGCCGTAAACAAATATGAGCCCAAAGAGTATGTAATTATTGAAACTCATGGCCTTGCATATAGTGATGTACAACTTCAAACCGCGATTGATGAAAATGTTACCGATCTTACATCATACACTGGAGGAGTTTTGGAACTCCTTCAAAAAAATCCTTTTTTGAGGCTTATATATTCACAACTCAAAAGTTTTTCCGGCAATGCCGCAGATGATGCCGCACCTCCTATCTCTACGGAAACTACAATTGGTAGTGAAGAAAATTATTGCTCTCTTTTGGCAAAGCTTAGCGATACAGTGAGTGACAAAGGTTCACAATTAATCATAGTATATCATCCTTCTCTAATATTGAACAAGGATGGAACTGCATCGGCAAACGTCGATCAGGAACTTTCCGAATTTTTTGCAGCGTGTTGTGAGAAAAATGGAATAATCTTTTTAGATATGTCGAATCAGTTTTTAGAAAGTTATGAAAATGAGTCGATTCTTCCTCATGGCTTTACAAATACTTCAATTGGTACAGGTCATTTGAATAAAAATGGCCACGCATTGATTGCGGAATCGTTATATGAGATTATGAAGGCGGTAGGATAATGTCTTTTGCATCCTTGGAATTCTTGATTTTCTTTTCGGTTGTTTTTGTTTTTGTACTCTTCCTTCAGAAATTTAAGAACACACTTTATAAAGAATTCTTTTTGCTTGTTGCAAGTTATTTTTTCTATGGATATTGGGATTGGCGGTTTTGTTTCCTTTTGTTATTTGTAACTGTGGCTGCCTACATAACCGCACTGTTTTCACATAAAAAACTTGCCTTAGCTGTTGGCATTATTGTACCACTCGTTGTTCTTGGCTTTTTTAAATATTTCAACTTTTTTCTTGATAGTTTGGAAACGCTTATAAACAAAGATATTGGTACACTTGCAATTATTCTTCCCGTTGGAATATCGTTCTATACATTTCAAGCGTTGAGCTATGTGATTGATGTTAAAAGAGAAAAGATACCAGCAGAAAAAATTTTTATCAAGCTTGCTCTTTATATCAGTTTCTTTCCACAACTCGTTGCCGGTCCTATAGTAAAGGCTTCGGATTTTTTGCCTCAATTGAGGAAAGATAGACATATTACCTTAAAGAATGTTGAAACTGGTATTCAGCTTATGGTTTTTGGCTTGGTAAAAAAAATAGTTATTGCCGATCATTTATCTGTTTTTGTTGATGATGTTTTTAATACTCCAGCTGCATTTAGTTGGATTTCAATCCTTCTTGCCGTAATATCATATTCGATACAAATATATTTTGATTTTTCGGGATATTCGGATATTGCGATAGGTTGTGCAAAGTGCTTTGGTTACGATTTTTGTCCCAATTTCAATATGCCCTATATATCCGAGAATGTTACTGCTTTTTGGAGAAGATGGCATATTAGCTTGTCCACCTGGTTAAAGGAGTATCTTTACATTCCTCTTGGAGGTAACAGAAAAGGAAAAGCCAGACAGTATATCAATCTTTTTATAACGATGCTTCTGGGGGGATTATGGCATGGTGCAAGTTGGACATTTGTCTTTTGGGGTGCGTTGCATGGTGGAGCTTTGTGCATAGACAAGCTTATACCAAAAAAGAAAAAACGAAAAACAATATTCAGAGTATTGAGCGTTTTGGGAACTTTCTTGTTTGTTTCATTTACTTGGATATTTTTCCGTTCGGACAGTTTTACAAACGCATGGTTGATCATAAAGGGAATATTTACATTGCAAGACGGAATAATTCAGCCTTTCTTTTGGACGTTCATTGCAATAGCGGTTGTTTGTATAGGAACGGTAATCGCAATAATTCGTACTAAAAAGCGTAATGAATATGAAGTTAATGGTTTTTATCCTTTGTTTAATCTTAATACTGTATTAGGTTTAACAATTCTATTTCTTGTTTGTGGTTTAATATTAGGGTTAGCGTTTACAGGCGAACATCCTTTTGTTTATTTTCAGTTTTGATGTATAACCATATATCGGAACCGCCCCAAAGACAAAGGTATATAAATCTCAATTTGTGTCATATTAACTCCAATTTGTCGAGCTGAATGGGCGTTTGATGTGGTGTGATTTTGGTGTGATTTTGGTTCAACACTTTACAACAATAATACATGATTTATCTTGACTTTTATTGACTCAAGGTGTATATTGCTAATGTAGTAGACTACATTCGAAGGAGACTATGTTATGAAAAAAAGATTTTTTGCATTCCTTACTGCAATATTTATGATATTGTCGGTATTTGTGCTTGCATCCTGCGAGGATGAGGTTGTCGAAACCTCCTCGGAGGCAGAAAGCCAACAGGAGCTTACCGCGCGTGAGCTTTTCACCGCTTCGCTTTTAAAAGCTGCGATCAGCGGCGCCAACACCGGCGACCTTTCGTTGTTTAAGGATATCCTTTTCGGCGATCAGTCAAAGGACACCGAGGGCAAGATAGAAGTTAACGTTAACAAGCTTTCCGCAGAAGGCGTTGACCTTGCTTCTCTCGGAAAAATCGGTATGACTGCCGACGTTAAAGCCGATATCGAAACCGAATCGGCTATGGTCGATTACAATATTTTCTTACTTGGCGAAACTGTCGACGCAGGCATTTTCGTAGAAAACGGCACCAAGGTATATCTGACCAACATCCTCGGCGCTATTGAAAAGCCGGTTCTTATGCAAGACGGAAGTGCTGTTATCGAAGGCGGCGCGATTGGAAGCACCATTGGCGAGATTGATCCTGCCGTGATCGAAACGCTTCTCGAGGATATAATCAAAGCCATTACCGAAAACGTCAAGGACGAGGATTTCACCAAGTCGACCGAAACCGTTACCGTTGACGGCAAAACCATTGAAAACGCTACCGTTGTTACACTTACCATCGGCAACGATGCTTCAAGAAGCATACTGACCAAAATTACCGACTCGATCAACTCCAACGAAGAAATCGTTAAGCTTTTCGGCGAAGAGCTTACTCTTGCGGAAGATGAAATTCCCCTCTCTACCAAAATTGTAAACACTATTGTAAACGAAAAATCGGTTGCACTCGCAGTTACCGTCGAGTGTCCCGAGGATAAAGCCGATGAAAGTGCTGCATCCGACGAGGATACCGCAGAAGACGATGACCCCGAATATAACAAGTTCGTTGTCAAGGCAGATTATTTGGACGGCAATTTCAATCTCGTTCTCGGTCCTGCCAACGACGAAGGCAATTTCTTTGACGAGCACGGATATATTAAAGTTGCTTACAAGCTCGAAAACGAAAAGGAAAGCTTTGTTTTCGCACTTATAGGCGAAGGCAAAGAGCAAGAGCTTATTAAATTGGACGGCACCAACAAAAACGGCGAGCGCAAGGGCAAGCTTACCCTTGAAGTCGAAGGCGAAGGAGTGACTATTGAATATTCGCTCAGCGGCTCTGAAAACAACGGCAATATTCAGCTTGGTCCCGTCACCGTCACAAGCGACGGCGAAACGATCGAGCTTGATTTCAACTATACCGCAAGCTACACCATAACCGAAACCACAATTAACGTTAGCGGCGAAATCAATTTCGCAATGGAAGGCGGATTAGATCTTTCTGCCGACTACAGTGTTTCTTGCGAATTCAAGGACGTAACGTTTGAGCCTATCAACGACTACGTCGACGTCGAAGACTTTGACGAATCGGTTATCGAGGATGCATTTACAGAAAAATGCCCCAACATTTACGCGATGCTTAACGGCAACGAAAGCGAAGAGCTTTACTACTACGTTGTGGACGACAGACTAGAGCTTTGCCTCCCCGACGGCTTTGAATATGAAGAAGATGAGATCGAAGGCTACACCGCAGTTATATATAACGACGACGTAACGATTTTTGTTATCGAGGAAAAATTCGCCGATATCGGAGCGGATCTTACTCTTGATGACTATATCAGCTTTCTCCATGCCTGCGTAGGCGACAACGCAAGCGAAATTTTCGACGATTATCTCCCCTATTTCATCTATGAAAACAGCGAATACGGAATGCACTATTTCGTCACCGCCTACGAAGGCGAAGACTCCTTCTGGCTGGTCCAATACCTTACCACCGAAGACCTCTTTAACGATTATTACGATAGCTTCATCGAGTGGGCACAATACTCCGGCGTTGTCTATGAACACGTAGACGAGTCCTTCTGATCATAACATACCAAAACCCCGAAAGCTCGCGTTTTCGGGGTTTTGTCTTATCAACAGTTGTTACTCTTGACAAATTCGCTTTAGTATGTTACAATGTACATGCTACACAGTTTAATATCTATCGCCCGAGGTTTACGTTACAAAAAACGTAGCCTTTGCTTGTCATATCTTCGAGCGATGTGAACTGTGTAGCAACAGAAGCAAACTGCGTTTTTTAGTGCGCAGTTTCGGCTGCGCACTTTTTATATTTATCAAAACAAAATTATTCAACAAGGAGAATTTGCTATGAAAAAGTTTTTTTGTTTTACTTTTGTTTTTGTAATTATAGCTTCCTGCCTTTCGGGTTGTAATTTCTACTCAAACGTATCGGGCGCATTGGCAGGTGATTCGCAAGCAACACCAAAGGTCGAGCAAATGATGACCGCCTTGGCGGAAAACCGTATTCCCGATGCAAAAGCATTTATGCATCCCGATGCTAACAACAAGCCCGATTCGGCATATACTCAAATGAGCCAATACCTTTCCGGCCGTAAAACCCAAAGCGTTCAGCTTATAAACATCAACGTTAAAAACTCAAGCGGTACAGCAGGCAATATCAGACAAGAGGAATCTGCATACAAAGCAACGCTTTCCGACGGCACCATTGTTTACTTAAACGTGGTATATCTTACCAATGACAACGGAAGCGGATTTTCCTCGTTCCAGCTGGTATTAGGCGCGATATAAAGATATTGGTGCGGTCTATATTTCCGCATCTGCCATTTTGCCTATCATAGTTGCATTGACTCGATAAAATTTTTTACCCGCAAATCGTTTCAACTAAATAACCAATTAAAACGCACGGTTGGCTTTCCTCATAATTAGGTATATAACACTAATGTTGTAAACAAAACTTCAGCAACCCCGAAAGGAGACTAATATTATGAAAAAAAGATTTTTTGTCGGATTTTTAGTTTTCCTCATGCTTTTGACTGCACTTAATCTTGCGTCGTGCGACGGCGAAAACACAGAAACCTCCGAAAGCTCCGTAGTTTCGGAGGTGACCGAAGCTTCCTCGGAGATATCGTCGGAGATATCGTCGGAGGAAAGCACAGAGGGAATAACACCGCAGGGGCAGTTTATAGAATCTCTTATCAACGCTAACACCGGCAGAAAAGATTCGCTCATATTTAAGCTCTTCGGCAGCGAAGAAAAAACGAAGGACGTTGTCGGCGAATTTTCCATGAAAGTAGATACGTTCAAAATGGAAGGCGAGGATATCCTCGCTTTGAACGGCGAAATCGCCTTAACGGGAAAAACGCAATTTGATGCCGACAATCAACTCACCAGTATCGACTTCACGGTAAACGCCTTGAAGGAAAAGCTTTCCGCAAGCATCCTGTGTGACAGCGCAAATCAAGATATCTTCTTCACCGATTTCTTGGGCGCACTCAAAAAGCCGCTTTCTTATAACAACGGCTTACTCGTATCCGATTTGAAAACGAGCACCGACGTCGATCTGTTAAAGCTATTCTACGATGCGGCAATTGATTCCGCCAATAAATACGCAAGCGATTTCATATTTGATTCCGAAATCAAAAACGTAACCGTTGACGGCAACAGTTATACAGATGCAAACGTCATTACCCTTTCAATGGAAAAGGAAACGGTAAACGCTATCGTAAAGGATATTACCGATACCCTTCGTGCCAACGAGGATTTTATTGCAAGCACAGGCGATGATTTTAAGATCGATAAAGAAAATGTTCCCGAATCAATCAAGATAATCAGCACCGCCGTTAATAAAAAATCGATTGCGATCGACGTTATCATCGAGCTTCCCAATCAGAAAGCAAATATCAACGAGGTCGCGTTCAAGATCTCACCGACCGACGGTTTTGTTGATGAAAGCAGACGTGATTACAACAGGATCGTACTGCATTCAAGCTTTATCGGTGACAATTTCAAGCTTGATCTCGGTCCTGCCGACGAAAACGGCGAATATTTCAAAAAACACGGCTATTTATTTATAAACTACACTCTTGACGGCGAAAACGAAAATCTCGCGTTCGGTACGTGTGAAAACGGCGACACCGAAGAAATTATAAAGCTTGCGGGAACCTACAAGGACGGCGTTCACGACGGCTCTGTTTCGTGTAATATCTACGACGAATCTTTGTCATTCCGATATGAATTGGTTGACAAGGAAGAAAACGCTAGCTTAAAGATCGGTCCCTTTATCTCGATTGCCAATGACGTTCAGGATAATTTGAATCTTGTTCTTTCCTTGGACTACCGAGAAACCGAAAGCGAAAGCACTTTGACCGCAAACTATAAATTTATAGAAGAAGGCGAAATCGAGCTTTCCGCAACCCTTACTTCGGTTCATAAATATAAAGACGTAACTCTTGAAAAAATCACCGAATATGACGATCTGGACAGCTACGACCGCGATGTTGTGGAACGGGAATTCAGCAAAAAATGTCCCAACCTTTACGCAATGCTTTGGGATTCTCTGTTTGAATTCTATTTCGTAAACGAGCCTTTAAAGCCGTTTCTCGTCAATGGTGAGCTTTATATCTATCTCCCCGAAGACTTTGAAACGTCAAAAGCTCCTCCTCACTGCTATGCATTTAAGGGAGATTCGGCAACCGTAATGATCAAGAAGATCGAATATAAGGATATCGGCGGAAAGATGACTGAAGAGGAATATCTCAGAAGCGTCTGCAAAAATCTTTCCAACGTCGAAGCGACCTTGGTTTTAGGTGAAGGTATTCCCTATATCACCTATAAAAATAATGCCGGAATATGCTATATCGTCACCGCAGGCGTGGGTAAATCTTGTATCTATCAAGAGCAGCTCTCTTGTTCCGAAGAGGATTTCCGATATTACAAGGATCGCTACCTCTATTGGTTGATATACTCCGTTGAAATCAATATGGATGACATCGGCTCTTATAACTAAAATCCGCAAAAAGTCCCCGAAAACGCGAGCTTTCGGGGACTTTGTCGCCAATAACGTGTTAACCGAATAATTAATTAAAACATTCCGTTGACTTTTGGATATGTAAGGTATATAATGAATATGCAGTAAAAACTGCAATTGACGAAAAGGAGACTAATATTATGAAAAAAAGAGTTCTTGCGGCACTTACCGCGTTCGTTTTAATTCTGTCCGCCTTTGCATTTACATCCTGCAAAGAGCCCACACCCAAGGAATTGTTCACCGATTCGCTCACGAACGCCCTTGCAGCCGAAGAAGACAGCTTACTCTCCAAGCTTTTAAGCGGCGACGTTAGCGATCAGATTGCAACCTTCTCGTTTAACGTTGATAAGTTTAAGGTTCAAAATCAGGACCTCGCCTCGATGGGCAAGTTATCGCTTTCTGCCACCGCCTCCAACGACGTAGATTCCGGTCTTTCAAAGCTCGATATGTCGTTCGACGTTTTCGGAGAAAAGCCCACCTTGGGCGCTGTCGTAGATGCTAACGGCCAAAAAATATATTATACCGATCTTTTCGGCCTTAATGAAAAGCCCATTCTCTTGGAAGCAGGCGCATTAGCACTCGGTCAAAACGTAGCAAACGCCTCCGTCTCGCTCGATAAGGAAGCTGTTTCGGACGTTGTAAAGGCAATTTCCGAAGTTCTCAATAAGAACATTACCGAGGAAATGTTCGTTTCCGAAACCAAAGCGGTAACCGTTGACGGCAAGGAATTCGACGGTGCGACCGTTATTACCCTCGACCTCTCGGACGAAAAGGTAAAAACCATCGCAAAAGAGCTTGTAGACGCGCTTCTCGCTAACGAAGCCATCAAATCCATAGCAGGCGACGAGTTAAAGTATGACGAATCCGATCTTCCCAAATCGATCAAGCTTACCAACACCGTTGTTGATGAAAAATCTGTTGCTTTCAGCATCGAAATAAGCGACAAGCCCGAAGAAAAATTCGATATCAGAGCTACCTTTGTTGACGGAAACTTCAAGTTCTATATGGGCACGGTTGATCAAAACGGCGCATTTGACGACGTATATTTCGAAATTGCTTACACCCTTGACGGAGAAAATGAAAGATTCAACATCTCGCTTTATGATGACGGCAAAATGTCCGAAGACTTTGCCATCATCGAAGGCACCTA
>JAFYON010000131.1 GCA_017560145.1 Clostridia bacterium
ACTCACAATTTTCGCAAATATACTCGGTTTTCATTTATAATTCTCCATATATTCGGCAATACCGCAATATATTGACATTGCCAATGATAATTTGTAATTATCTTTATTTAATAATTCCGCTTCCTCAAAATTAGAAATAAAACCACATTCGATCAGTGTTGCGGGAATTTCTAATTTATCGAGTAAATATATCGATTCTTTTCCGTCGGCAATATTTCTATCATTATCCGTTTGCAGTTTTTTGACGTTATTCTGAATTGTTTCCGCAAACTTCTTTCCGAGGGGATTTTCGGAATTATAAAAAGTTTGAAGCCCTTTACAATATTCTGCGGGAAATTTATTCATATGTACGCTTATAAAAATTGCATTCTCTATTTCATTAGCAATTTTTAATCTGTTTCGTATATCATAATATTTTTTTCGATTCTCTTCGCCCGAATTATATAACAATTTATCTTCTGATCTTGTTAAGTACGTTCTATATCCGTTTGCTTCGAGAATAATTTTGATATACCTTGTTAATTCAAGATTTAAATCCTTTTCTATCAAGCCGTTAGCAACAGCTCCTGGATCCTCGCCGCCGTGCCCTGCATCAATAATAATGATCGGTATAGCCAAGTTGATTTCACCGACATCGGCATTTACAGTATAGTAACCATTATAACCCATTGAAGTAAACATCGATGCGATCAAACAGAAAATAACACATATCGATAGAACAATAGAAAGGATCAATAAGCTTAATCGAGCCTCTCTATAAAAGTTAAAACGCATATAAACCTCACAAATATTTTTGTAAATCTATATGCGATCTAACCTATCGATAATACTATTTATTCTTTATTTCTCGGTTTACGTTCAAGAGGACCGTCGAAGGGTGGCTTAACGTTCATACCAAACATGCCACGCAAGGTTTTGTCCTTACATCCAATTGCATAACCAAGGAAGCTTGCAATAATCGAAGGAAGCAACGTTACAATTACAAATCCCGAAATACCAATAAAATCTATAAGCTTATAAAAGCTCAAAAAGCTACCTTGGCAAGCGTAGAAAAGTAACAACGGGATAACAGTTTGATCTTCACCTTTAGGTGTGGCCCAAATAACGATAAGCACAATCAAACCGATAATAATTACAGGAAGATAGCCGATGAGGGCAATTTTCAATCCTTTTAACGCATCGGGCTTGGTGCCTTCAGCACGGTGTTTTATGCCTTCCTTCACACCGGCAAAAAAGGTATCATCATAATGCATAAAGCACAAGAAACCAACTGTAAAAGCACCTGCGATAATAGCAATCAAGCTAAAGCCGCCGTCGCCATCTTCAAGCGTAAGCACAGCAAGACCAACCATAATACCCAAAACCGACATAACTAAATGAGTCATCATAAACTTAACGATCAGCTTTGAATTTTCACGAATAAATTTAAACATATCAACTTTTCCTTCTGGATTTTAAAATAAAGAACGTTACAACGGCGAAAATCAATACTATCGAGATTGACAAAACAATATAAATAACAGTGTTATCATCATCGATTTCGACGATAGCCGGCGCGCTTTCTTCAAGTACCAACGTTTCATCATTTGTAACCTCGTAATACATCGGTCTTAAATAGCTAAGTTCGGCTTCAACGTCTGCTAAGAACAATTTAGTATTTGCCGCATTTGCCGTATCGTATGTAATTTTCGCGGAATTCGAAGACATATGGACAAATTCGTTTGTTTTGCCATCCTCGAGAACCTCGCCTCTTAGATCGCAATAATTAATTTTAATATCGTTGACAGCTTCCTTCAAAGGCTTGAATTCGGCAACGATACCCAAATCCTTATCGCTTTTTGCCCCTTCACCTATTGCGATTACCGCATAACCCCAACGGTAAACACCATTTTCAGATTTTACAGAAAAGTTCTCGACATTTTCTTCTTCGATAAGAGCATTCCATTTTTCGGGTATGAAATGCTTAACCGAAACCAATTCAAGCGAAGTATGGTCATACACGATGTCATATTCAATGCTGATAATACCATCTTTGACATGAATGTCGCTAAAATAAGCAGTTACAACAATATTTTCGGAGCTCTGTTTATATGAAACGTTAAGCTTTGCATCCGATTCAAATGCCGCAGAAGAACTAATCGAACCAAGCGTTAAAGCAAGTGCTAAAAATATGAAAAATATTGATTTCTTCATTTTTTTACTCCGCTTTTTTTCTTTTTAGTTTTGCTGATTTTAATGAGCAAAACTATAACAACAATAATCATTATAGCAAGACTTGCGCATACGAAAACAATTTTTCCGTAATCAGGTTTTTCGAGATTGATTTCGGTATTACTTGTTTTTATCTCGCTGGATGAATATTGCTTTTTCACATATTGTGCATAGATTACCTTTACTCCCTCGGAAACGAGAACGGGATCGGTTATTTTTTCCCCGCCATCTTTTGCGGTAAACCATCCGGCAAACTCATAACCTGTTTTAAAGGGGTTGCCGGGAAGCGAGATTTTATCACCGATAGCTTTTTCAAAAGCGATAGATTTATTTTCATCTGAGATAAATCTGACCTTGCCGCCATTGGATTTTCCGATAAACAGATAATCGAATTCTACTACCTCGTCGCTCGAAGCATTAGTAATATAAATACTGTGAATAACCTTCTTACCGTTAACGAAATCGGAAAGATCGATATATCCGTTCCAAGTACCTTTAATATCACTGGGAGTGCTGTTAACATAACCGAATTGAGATGCAACCGCTTTGTTTTGCGAGAAATTAACCGAGGTACCTCCGCCAAAGTTAACCTGAATATTCCACTTTACGTTTTTAGAAGTAGAAACGCCGAAATACAAACGGTCATACTTGTCGAGATCCAAAACAATTTGCTTAGATGTATTGACCTCATACTTCAAATCGGTGCAGACGTTATCTTGATGATAAATCGTATATCCTGCGGTAATCCAGCTTCCGTTAGAATCTCCTGCAACGTTTTGTAAAATTACACCACCGTCATTACTGATTGAAACCGAAAATTCATTTGTACCGGAGGTTTTCTTAATAAGGCTTACGTTTGAAGGAAGCAAATTAAGCCCAATGTCGATAAAATCCTCGTCAGGAACGATATTTTCCTCGTCCATTCTGAAGTTTTCGCTTACATAGTCAAAGCCGGTAACTTCAACTCTGGAACCTTCGGTCTTGGGATATACGGGAGCTTCATCGGGTTCGTAATCAACCTCATATTCCCACAAAACGAAAATTTCGGACGTATTCTTAACTTCATTGTACTCAACAACAGTGTAGAATGCTTCGCAACCCTTGAGGCTCAAGTCCTCTTCACCAACGTTGCCAACGAATTCGGGGTTGTGCATTACGTTAAAGGAACTAGTGCATATAGAGCGGTTAGCACCGATCAAATCGAGATCATAGACAAAGCTATCGGAATATGAAGGATAATAATTGTTAGGATCTTTGCCATACTGAGAAGCCATGGGCGAATAGGTTTTAGAAATAACCTGACCAGCATCGTTAAACGTCATCAAGCGAACAAAGCCTTCACCGTCGCAAGTACAACCGTTTAATACGTGTTGAGGTCCAACGCCTAATTCTGCGAATTGATAGTCGGCAAGAATTTCAAGAACGTATCTATCGGAATTGCCAACCTGTTTAACTTGGTCACAGACGCCTTCGTTATGACCGCAGAGAATCATCTTTACATTGTCATTGGGAACTACGATTTTATCCCAAATCACTTGTGCTCTGTCACCCGAATATTCACCCGAAGGAAGCAAATATTCATGTGTACAGATAACTACGTTTCTGGTAGGATAAGCCTTACAAACGTTATTTGCCCACTCGATAAGGTCTTCATCGGTTTCTCTGTGATTTCCTATATAGAGGAATACAAAATCATACGATCCCAACGAAATCAAATCGTAATGGTGCATATTATTGTTCAAGCTACCGCCGTACCAATTGAAATCCTTATATCTATCTTCGCCGAAATATTTCCAATAATAGTCGTAGCTTTCGCCAGTATGAAGAACGTCGTGGTTACCCGAAACAACACCGTTGGGAACCAAAGCATCGTCAAGAATCTTTTGCGCATTGGAAGCAACGGTAAATTCGGCATTAGCAATTTCGTCACCAACGTTGGTTTGATCTACTAAGTCACCGGTATGAACGTAATAACCAATATTACCGTTCTTATATTGCTCTACAGCGTATTCATTGATCTTATAATAAAATTCATTAAGATCTTCAAAACGAGAATAAAATTGAGTATCAGAGTTCCATAACAAGGTATCACTACCATTGAAAACTACGTCGGGCATTGCGTTTATACGCATTTTCTTTTTATATGCATAGTTTTCAATGGGTACATAAACCGAAACGGAGTCACCGCTCCTTAACGAAGCAATCTTATCCCAAAATGAAGTTTTATAATTCCAAGCTTTAAGAACAATGTCGCTGCCGTTTCCGGTAGTGCCGGTATAAGAAACTAAAACCTCGTCATCCTCAACTCCGTCAACGTTTACAACAAAGGACTGATAAGGTACGCTATCGCCGATAGATTCGGTAACGTAATCAGCCTTATCATCAAACGATATAAGAACTTCATCCTCAGATCTTAAAAAGTCCTGATTCATAGCACCGTATCGGTTTTCAAACATTCTTATATCTTTAAGAAGCTGACCGGAATAAATTTCACCGCTACCAAGAACGGAAATGTTAAGATTTTCTTCAAAGAACTCAACGTGGTAAAGCTTGTTTGTAACTTCAAAACGCAAGGTTGCAATAGATTCATTGCCCATTTGGTCAACCGCGGAAACTACTGCCACGTGCTTGCCATAAGAAAGCTTTTTGGGGTTAATGGCGACTGCTCTTTTGCCGTCAACCATAAGCGTTGTTCTTACGTTTGTAATATCATTGGCTTCAAAGGAAACCTTTTGAAGCTTAGAAACCAAAGCACCGTCGTTTATCGAAAATTTAATTTCGGGAGCCGAGTTATCGACAATAATCTTATTTTCGTATACAACCTTCCCGTTCTTTTTATATTGTACGGTGTGCTCACCATCGCTAATCTTGGTGGTATCTACAAGGAAAATACCGTTGTTTTTCGAAAAATCAAAAACATAACCGACATAAACAGGAGCGTTAGGGGTGCTACCGCCAAGACCTGTATCGGAAAACCAACCGTCGCCAACAGAAATCGAGTCTTTATAATCAACGTTCTTTTTAGTAACGCCCGCAGAACCGACAATGGGAAGATAATAATTTATCGAATCAGGCGAAGTAAAATTGATACCTTCGAAGCTGACCTTTTCAACAACAACATCATCGATATTAACTGTTCCGTAAACGGTATTATCATTGTAAAGAGAGCTTCCCGCACCAAGTACAACACGAAGCTCGTTATTACCGTCAACAAGGTCATCGGTCTTAATTGTAATAACGTTTTCGCCGTCTATAAGGTCGGCAATCTTTTTACCGTTTAACTGTATCTGGTTATAAGTATTTGAGGAGTCAGAAACCTTAATAACTGCCTTAAATTCATAATCGGTCGTTGCTTTAAAATCAACGTTATCAATAGTGATAGTGTCGGCATCATTATTATCGAAAACAACAACACCGGTAATCAATTCCGCAGATGTGGCAAATGCCGTAAAAGGAATACAAGATAACAATAAAAGCGATGTTAAAATTAATCCTATAATGCGCTTCATATTAAAGACTCCCAAAGATTTCAAATTTGTTATATTATAGTATTTTTTTGTCGTTATGTCAAGCATTTGAGCATTACTGTTGTGTTAATAAACTTTTACCAAATACTTGAATTTACAAATTAAAAGTATATAATAAATTATAATATTGATCAAGGAGCGTAATATGAAAAAAGCATTTATAAAATTTTCGGTTATACTTTTAACTTTGATTATTTTTGTTCTTCAATGCGGTTGTTTGGATCAGGAGATCAACAGCGAAATTTCAACTAATGTTACATCCGAAAACAGTATTAAAGATTATTCAGAAAATACGCTTGATGTATCATCGGAAAATTCTTTTGAAGAAAGCGAATTCGACGAGAATTATGAGGTTTCTGAGGAGATTAGCGAAGCACCTATAGAGCTTCGAACAAGCTTCCTCGCTTGCCCCGACAACATCATTCACCCCTCTGTTTTTTATGACGCGCTTGAACGCGCTGCGCGCGACAGTGGGAAAGAACCTGACTATTCGGATTTGCACAATACGGAATATAATTTTACGGAAATTTACAAGAATGTTGAAGATATTATCTCGAATGCAGATATAGCTTACATAAACCAAGAAACGCTAACAGGCGGCGCAGGAGGAAAAATAATCGGTTACCCGTGCTTCAACTCCCCGATGGCTGTTGCGGACACTGTAATAGATCTCGGATTCGACGTCATTAACGTTGCGCATAACCATATGCTTGATTCACGTGATACAGAATATCTTGAGCATTGTAGCGAATATTTTATATCTAAGGGCGCCGATGTAATTGGATATTATCCAAATGCCGAATCGTCTCAAAATATTACAGTGATCAACAAAAACGGTATCAAAATAGCTTTTCTTGCATATACATATGGCACCAATGGATTAAGAATTTCAACAGATAGCGAATTTATTATCCCTTATTTTAGTGAAGATTTGATCAAAGAACAAGTAAAAATTGCAAAGGAAATTTCAGATTTTATAATCGTTTCTTGCCATTGGGGTTACGAAAACACGTATAAGGCAAATGATGAACAAAAATCTTATGCTAGGCTTATGAACGAGCTTGGCGTTGATTTGGTTCTTGGTATGCATCCGCACGTTATTCAGCCTATGGAATGGATGATAAACGAAAACGGAAATAGAACTTTGGTTGTATACTCATTGGGCAATTTCGTTTCAGGAATGGTTTCCGGTAGCAATATGCTTGCGGGTATGCTCTCGATGGAAATTGTTAAAAACATCGAAACAAATGAAGTTTATATTGAGTCACCTGTGTTTTTACCAATTGTAACTCACTATGTAAAGAAGAGCCGTGTCGCATCAAACGATACCGGCTACAGAGATTTTGAAATATATCATCTATCGGATTATACCGAAGAATTGGCATCAACTCACGGAGTGGTTAGATATGAAAAATCTCATAGCACAACACTTGTCGGTGGTAAGTTTTCAAAAGAAACGTTGCTTAACACACTTTATAAATATATACCGCTTGAATTTTTGCCTGAAGAATATCATATAAACGTTCAATAAAATATAACAAAACCGCCGTGAGAATTTAATGCTCACGGCGGTTATTTTTACTTAATTACATTGATGATCGTTTCGGCAACCAAAGTCATACCGTTTTTATTAGGATGCAATTTATCAACAGTGTATTGCGTAATATTTTGAGGCGTGATGCCGCTTTCATTAAATAGATCAACAATATTAACGCCCATATTTTTAGCGATTGTGCGAATAGTATTATTATATTCACTATCGTCGATACCATTCTTGTTTGTTGAACCACTGTTACGTTTTCTGTCCGGCAAAAAAGTACAACAATATATTTCAACGCCTTCATACGTATCTTTGATGTTTTGAATCATTCTTCCGTATGCCTCGCTGAAGTTTGTCGGATTTAAAGGAGGTGTAGCTTTACCGTCATATGCCCCTACAGTCGTCCCTGCCGCAAAATCATTGACACCCATAAATATCACCACGATATCAGGTTTTGCGTTTGTAGAGTTGTTGTGGAGGTTTTTGGCACGCACGTTATAAGTTTGTGCGGTATTAACAACAGAGCCGGACCAAGAATTGTTAACGGCTATCTCATAACCTAATTCATTAGCCACCTTATACCACCAAGTATCTTGAACGGTAAGATTAGCGCCGTTGTAATTATTGTTAGGATACCAGATTTTATTATTGCCTATGGTATTATTATGCGAAGTATTATTTGACCAACCACTGAAGGTAGAAATACTATCGCCAAGGAAAGAAATATACTTCCCTTCTTTATCTCCGTTATCTTCATCATCATTATCTTTAACAGAGGTTTTATAGCCTTTGATGGTAAAGATGAGCGAGTGATTGTTTCCGCCCTTGGTGGTAAAAATTTTATTCCAGAAGCCAAAGGTTCCATCATTGCGCAAGAACATCGGCAATACAGCCATATCGGTATCGCCGAATGCAATAGTTTCATCAGCACTAACCTTAATTTCAAGGTTATCGACCGTCAACCAGTCGCCACGCTTAACATCCGAAAGCTTTCCGGTGAAATCCAATATAATCTTTTTACCATTTTCAACGGTGCATTCTTCCTTCGATGTCGAAAAATCGGATTTAACGACATATATCGGCATATACAATTTATCGGAATCGACCGAATATCCGGAAGCTAAAGAATCAAACGGGAAAGAAATTGAAGTAATTACGGAATCCGAAAACAAGGTCGTATCGTAAAGCGAAAAAGGCGCATACGACGGAAGAAAAGGCGATGCATAATTTTCTAGATTAGAGCTGTCAAACAAAGAAATGATTTCTTTATTGTCTTCATCAGGCTTTTCTTCTTCGGATGTGTCGATTTCATCTTCACTTACTTCATCACTTACATCCTCGCTAATGTCTTCGCTAATGTCCTTGCTAATGTCCTTGCTAATGTCCTCACTAATGTCTTCGCTAACACTTTCATCGGATACGTCAGAAGATTCATCAGACGTTTCGGAATCTTCAACTTCAGAAGATTCGATATCAGATGAATTTTCCGAAATCTCGTTAGAATTTATCGATTCTAAAACCGAAGATTCGACATTAGCATCATCAGAATTCAAAGAGCTATCTTTGAATGTTTCCGAAACCAATAAATTAAGCGATTCTTCTGAATTTTCTCCATCAGTGCAAGCGACTACCGAGGATACGGTTAACAATAAAGCAAAAAGTAATATTAATATTCTTTTCATCACAACCACCTATAAAATAATTTTTGAATTAAGTTTTTGCATTAATTCCTTATTGGGTTCGTTAATATGATCGAATTTAAAGTGCAACTTCATATCGTCATACTTTACCTTGCAAATTTTCTTAAAAGGCAAAAGCTCAATTTTATCGATACAACCAAATTGATTTGCTAAGCCGTTTAAATATTCAATACTATCTTCATTATCGTTAAGTGACGGAATTACAACGTTGCGTATCGTTGTAGGAATTTTCATTTTATTTAAAGATTTAAGAAAAGCAATTGGCTTTTCAATGCTGCAACCAACAAACTTTAAATAATCTTCGTCGTTGTCATATTTAATGTCAAGTAACACTCTGTCTGTAACCGATAAAGCCTTAATAACCTTATCGTTAAGAACACTTCCCGATGTATCAATACAGGTATTGATGCCTTCGTCATGGCACAAGGAAAACAGTTCGTAAACAAAGTCTGCTTGAAGCAAAGGTTCGCCACCGGAAACGGTAATACCGCCCTTGGAACCAAAATATGATTTAAAGCGCTTTACCTTTTCCAAAATAGCGACGGGCGTGTATTCATCTCCGCCTTCAAGTGCCCATGTTTCGGGATTGTGGCAACAGCCGCAACGAAGATTACAGCCTTGCATAAACACAACAAAACGAATACCGGGGCCATCAAGAGCGCCAAGACTTTGAATGGAGTTTATTTTTCCTATTGTCATATACTTTCGTGGAAGGTACGAACGATTACCTCGCGTTGCTGCTCACGCGAAAGCTTACAGAAATTAACCGCATAACCGGAAACTCTTATTGTGAGGTTGGGATATGCTTCGGGATTTTCATACGCCTTCATCAAAGTTTCGCGGTTGAGCACGTTAACGTTGATATGGTGCGCCTTATTTGCAAAATATCCGTCAAGTATCGACACAAGATTATCAATTCTCTCTTCGTCGTTTCTGCCAAGCGCTTCGGGAGTGATAGAAAAGGTGTTGGATATACCGTCTCTGCAATCAGCATAGTCAAGCTTTGCAACAGAATTCAGCGAAGCGAGAGCGCCGTTCTTTTCGCGATTGTGCATCGGGTTGGCACCGGGTGCAAAAGGCGCGCCTGCGGGTCTATCGTCGGGTGTAGCACCGGTATGCTTACCGTATGCGACGTTAGAAGTGATAGTAAGAACAGACAAAGTATGCTCAGCATCACGATAGGTAGGAGTCTTTCTAAGCTCGGTAATTACCTTGTGAGAAATATCCTTAGCAATAAAGTCAACTCTATCGTCATCATTGCCATATTGAGGAAATTCTCCGACAGTTTCAAAATCGACAATATAACCGTGAGCATCCTTGATAGGACGAACGTTTGCAAATTTAATTGCGCTCAAGGAGTCGGCAACAACCGAGAGACCGGCGATACCAAACGCCATAAATCTGTGAACATCAGTATCGTGCAATGCCATTTGGATCTTTTCATATGCATATTTATCATGCATATAGTGAATGATGTTCATTGTGTTAACGTATAGCTCGGAAAGCCACGCAATATAAGCGTCATATCTTTCCATAACGGCATCAAAATCGAGCTTGTCTCCTTCGAGAACAGACATCTGAGGTCCGATATGTATTCCGGTCGTTGTATCGTAGCCGCCGTTGATTGCAATAAGCAAAAGCTTTGCAAGATTACAACGAGCACCGAAAAACTGCATTTGCTTACCGACCTTCATCGCAGATACACAACATGCGATAGCATAATCGTCTCCGTATACGGGGCGCATTATATCATCGTTTTCGTACTGGATTGAGTCGGTATCTGCAGAAACCTTGGCACAGAAGCGTTTAAAGCCTTCAGGAAGCTCAGTAGACCAAAGAACCGTGAGATTAGGTTCAGGCGAAGAGCCGAGTGTATAAAGCGTGTTTAAAATGCGGTAGCTGCTCTTTGTTACAAGCGTTCTGCCATCTTCGCCCATGCCGCCAACAGCCTCGGTTATCCACATCGGGTCGCCACCGAAAAGCTCATTATACTCAGGTGTGCGAAGGTGACGTGCGATACGGAGCTTGATAACAAAATCGTCAAGAATTTCCTGAACGTCTTCTTCGGTAAGAATACCGTTGGCAAGATCACGTTCAAAATAAATATCAAAGAAGGTGCTTACACGGCCCAAGGACATCGCCGCGCCGTTTTGCTCCTTTATAGCGCCAAGATAAGCAAAATAGGTCCATTGAACAGCTTCTCTAGCGTTGGAAGCGGGTCTACTGATGTCAAAGCCGTACATAGCTGCCATTTCTTTTAAATAGCCGAGAAAAGCTATTTGTCTGTAAAGCTCTTCGTTAAGACGGATTGTATCTGTTTTGAAGTTCTTGATCGCAGCCTTATCCTTGCGCTTTTCTTCAATAAGACGGTCTACTCCATAAAGTGCAACGCGACGATAGTCGCCAATGATTCTTCCGCGGCCGTATGCATCGGGCAATCCGGTAATAACGTGACTTTTTCTCGCCGCTCTCATTTCATCAGTATATGCGCGGAAAACGCCATCATTGTGAGTAGTGCGATAACGAAATTCATCTTCAACGTTATTGCCGAGCTTATAACCGTATGCTTCACAAGCTTGACGGACCATTCTGATACCGCCAAAGGGATTTACACCGCGCTTTAAAGGGCGGTTTGTTTGCATGCCTACAATTATTTCGGCATCCTTATCAATGTAACCGGGCGCGTAGCTTGTTAAGGATGATACTGTTGCGGTATCAATATCAAGCACACCGCCTTGTTGACGTTCGAGCGCGAAAAGCAGCTCTACCTTTTTCATAACGTTCGAGGTCCTTTCGGTTGGGCCCGAAAGGAAAGAAGCGTCACCCTTGTATTCTTTATAATTCTGTTGAATAAAATCTCTGACATTGATCTCGTTCTGCCAAATGCCGGATTTAAATCCATTCCAATTACTATGTTCCATAATTAAACACCTCTAAAAACAAAATAAGGCAAATCAGCTCTTACACTGATTTGCCCAGACGGTCGGCATTATACTTTTACACTTCCCTGCAGTTATCTGCTTTGTCCGTCAGTTATGTAAAAGCTATGTTTTGATTATAACCGAAAGTTTGTTTTTTGTCAATAAAAATATAAACAATTTAAAATTAATTAACCTAATTCATTCAATGCAGTTTTCATATTTTCTCGTTCTTCGAAAGTTTCGCTTACGCTTAAACCCGTGATCGGATCATACATATGTTGATAACAGAAAACTACAACGCCTTTGCATTCTTCACGAGATTTTATAAATTCAAGACATCGCTTTAAAACGTCTTTGTTTTCTGCCCATTCGTTTTTACCACTGCCTGCATAATTATCAACACCGCTTTTTGCTTTTCCCAAAGTTAATCCTGCGTAAATTTGAACATTTTCATTCTTGATTATATCGTTCCAAATTTTGTAAACCTTAATAAAATCGTGTGTTTGGTGTTCAAGTCCAAAATATATTTGAGGACAAATATAATCTATATATCCTTCTTCAGAGCACCATTTATAAACATCCGTGTATAAATCGTTATATGTATTATCAATATTACCAGCAGGGCTTATTCCAAAAAGTTGATTTTTACCAACAGATTTAACCGCGTTATAAATTCCGCTTACCAATAGATCAAGCATTTCATTGCGGAATTTGGCAAGAGTTTTTTCGCCGCCCTCACTCTTGTACTGCGAAAACGCTTCATCATCGAAATATGCGTCTTTTATCGGATAAAAGTAGTCGTCTATATGCACACCGTCAATATCATATAGTTCAGCAACCTCTTTTGCACCGTTAGCGACAAGCTCCCGAACTTCTTTATATGCAGGATTTAAATAATATCTCCCGTCTACTTCGACAATATATTTCCCGTTTTTCTCGGGATCGTTATACCACTTTTTGATAGGAAAACTATCGGGTACCTCAACAATTTCTTTTGTTTTCATTCCTCGCATCGGATTTATCCAAGCGTGTACCGAAAGCCCGATTTCTTTAGATAAAGAAACAATAATTTCAAACGGATCATATTTAAATTCGCTTTTAAAATCTTCATTAACATAGTTAGAAGACGGAAAATATTCGCTTGGATAAAACGAATCTGCATAAGGTCTAACTTGTACAATAACCGTATTGTAACCATCGTTTTTGATATTATTTAAAACGGTTTTATAAAGAAACACAAACGATTCCCTATTACGTTGTTCACCGTTTTCTTTAAGAATAGCAGACATATCGAATTGCGAGATCCATACAGCCTTCATAAATTCTCTTTCCTCTTCGAAATTTTGATCCAATACGCTTTCTTCGGGAAAAGATACCGATTCTGACGTATTGACCAAATTATCTTTTGAATATTCGCTTGATTCAAGATCTACTTCATTTTCATTTGAACAAGAGCTTAAAGCAATCATAAAAGTTATTACAAACAAAAAAACTCTTTTCATATTTACACCCTACGCCTTTCTATTTTTGATTATATTTTCAATGTCGAAATATGTCAATACAAAATAAAGAAGTGCCAAGCAGCACTTCTTCATTTTGTATTTTAATGCTTATCGTCATCGAATTTGGGCTTAACTTTGTAAAAGTCAAGAATCGGCAACAAAACCAATGCGGTAAGGCCTGCAGTAAATCCGCCGTTGTAAAGCACGAAGCCACCATGCATATTCGCAGTCGACGTACATATTGCTGCGCTTAAAAAGCCTGCAATAACACCAACCGTTTTTCCGTATTTACCGCTGAAAGCACACAAGCCGGTCGCGAATGCAAGTCCGTTTATATAAGCTTGTGTAGATAACGTCCACGGAATTTCCATATCGAGAATAGCACAAATTCCGCATACAACAAAGAACAAAACGCCATAACCCACTACAATTGGTGCGACAGTTCGAGGTTGCTGACCGTCAGCAGAAAAGGTTAAAGCTGCAAAAATTACGCCAACTGTAGGACCTGTAAAACCAACACCTTGAGGAAGGAATTCGAAAAATTCCGGTAGTATTATAACAGTATTCAAATAAGCAAGAATACAAAA
>JAFYON010000018.1 GCA_017560145.1 Clostridia bacterium
CAATAGCGAGTTCGACGTCAAAATGCTTGATTTCGAGTTGAAAAACATCGACTTGGATTTATCGGCGTATGATTTCGAGCTGCCGGAGAAAAAGGCAAAAGCAGAAAACATCACAGACCGGGAGACCGACCCGCTGCCGAGATTGCAACACAACTGTTTCGACAATTTCGAGCGTGAGTTTCGCCCTGAGGTCTGCGGCAAATATGACATCCCGAAGCTGGCAAAAACCAAGACAACGGGCAAAGAGTTCGCGCGATTCTGCGATTGGAAGGAAACGGACGATCACGGCAAGCTAATCGCGCATTTTTATTACGACGATTACAAATTCATCGCGACGTGGCGCGATCCGGATATATACGTCGACCGGCTGCGCGCGTTTAAAGCGGTCATAGCGCCGGATTTTTCTCTTTACACGGATTTCCCGCTGGCGTTGCAGATAATGTCTTGTTATAAACGCAATTGGCTGGGCGCCTATTGGCAAAGCATCGGTCTTGACGTCATCCCCGACGTCGTATGGGGCGAGGAAAAGACGTTTGAGTTTTGCTTCGACGGGATACCGAAAGGCGGAACGGTCGCGGTGTCGAGCGTCGGAGTCAAACGTGACAAGGAATGGAACGGATCGGGCGGCGATATCTTTCGGAAGGGATACGACGAAATGCTCCGGCGGCTGGAGCCGAAGACAGTCTTGTATTACGGCGATATGATCGACGGGCTGGAAGGTAACATCATCCGTATCCCGTCTTATTACGAGCAGAAAAGAAAAACGCTGGGGAAAGCGAGGGAGAACGATGGGCAGAGGTAGCAGCGGGGCAAAGACCGGGAATAGCGTGACGCGCTTGATTGGCACGGACAACAAGCCAATTGATCTTCCCGCGCCTTTAACTTACGGCAACGATGATCAGCAATTAACAGGCTCCGCGAGATCGTCCGTCGAAGAGTTTGAAAAGAAAAGAGCCTCGAACAAAATTGAGTATATGCGTTTTGTCGATCCAAACGGAAGAATAATCGAGGAGGATAAAGGCAGCGCGCATCACGTAAGAGGATCGGTTTATGCTGCAAAACACAGTTACGCGATGACCCACAACCATCCGCGCACAAACGGAATGCTTGGCGGAACGTTTTCACAAGCCGATATAAACAATTTTTCCAATCAACCGATGATAGTGAATCGAGCCGCCGCGCCGGAGGGCACATATAGCATATCTAAGACACAAGCCTTTGACGGCAACGGATTAAAAACTTATTTTCAAAAAGCGCGGACATCGGCGTGGAACAATTATGAGCAAGAGTTTAAGGACGCGACCGCAAAATATACGGCGGTGTCCGAAGCATATGGGCGCAAAGAGGCGTCTTACGCGACGTTGAACAAGGCGTACGAGAGTATGCAGACGGAAAAACGGCAGCCTTTAATAAATTTCTAATAAATATGCATAATACATTAAGTTCAGGACAAAAGATATATGGATATAATTATACTTTAGAGAGGAGAAAATAAAAAATATGTCTATTTCTTATTGTGGAGGATATAAGCCTATTAAGGATAATATAAAATTGCCGCCGAAGCCTAAAAAAGCAAAAGCAACAACGGCAAAAAAGAAAAAATAAAGGCACCGGATGGGCTTTTAAGGGGTGGTGAAAGTGCCGAGAGGAACACATCCGAATAGTCTTGCAAACTTAAAAAAAGGCAATCGGTTTACCGACAAGGAGTCGGCAAGGAGAGCAGGGCGGAAAGGCGCAGCGGTCAGCAACGCGAAGCAACATCAATGGCGAACCATTCGCGAGATCGCCGAAATCGTCGGGAATACGAAGATCAAACAGAAGAAATTGATTGATCAGTTACGCGAGATCGGCGTCCCGGACGAAGACTTGACGAACAACGCCGTCATACTTGCGGCGGTGTATCGCGCAGCCATTCACGGCGATCTTAAAGCCGTCGAGAAATGGGAGCGTTACATCGGGCAGGCGGACACGTTGCTGAATGCAGACGAAGGGAGCCTTGCCGAGCTTATCGACGGCTTGCGGGAGCCGTGTATTGTTGTCTTAGACGGCAACGACGCGCCGGATGAAGCGCAGGGAAACAAATGATCTATACGCCGAAGCAAAGGGCGCTGATGGAGTTATGGCGGACGAATCAGCTAAGACGCCTTAATCTGCTGGAGGGGAGCGTATCGTCCGGCAAAACGTGGGTGTCGCTGGTTTTGTGGGCGTTTTGGGTGCGGTCAATGCCGCAGACCGGTCTTTTCCTTATGTGCGGCAAAAGCTTAACGACGCTTAAACGAAATTGTCTGTTATTGCTTCAGGAGCTTGTCGGAGAGACCAATTTTTATTTTTCGACGTCAGCCAAAGAGGGCGTCCTATTCGGGCGGCGGGTGCTGCTGGAGGGCGCGAACGATATCCGATCTGAGAGCAAAATCCGAGGTCTTACGCTTCAGGGCGCCTATTGCGACGAATTGACGCTATTTCCACAAGATTTTTTTGTGATGCTCTTGTCGCGTTTGCGTCTGCCCGGAGCGAAGCTGATCGCAACGACGAACCCGGACACGCCGAGGCATTGGCTGAAGACGGACTATATCGACCGCGCGGATGAGCTTGATTTTCTCGACGTCAGATTTTTGCTTGACGATAATACGACGCTGCCGCGCGATTACGTTGAGTCAATAAAACGCGAGTACGTCGGCGTATATTATGAACGCCTGATATTGGGGCGCTGGGTCATAGCCGAAGGGCTGATTTACCGCGATTTCGCGAATAATCCGGATAAATACACGATCTCGGACGTGAAAACGTGGCTGATGAAGCAGGGCAGACGGCTGGGAACGGTCACGTTCGGCGTCGATTTCGGCGGCACCGGCAGCGCGACAAAGTTTCAATGTACCGGCATTACCGGCGACGGCGTCGTGATCGCGCTGGAAGAGGAATATATCGACCATCACAAGGAAAGCGTCGATCCGGACGCGCTGAATAAGCGTTTTGCCGCGTTTATTAACCGTTGCACGGCGAAATGGGGCGCGGGCATCACGCGGGCAGACTCCGCAGAACAGATATTGATCAGGGGTCTATTCAACACGGCGCAGACGCAGGGCTTGCGGACTCAGGTCAAGAACGCGCTTAAAATGCCGATCAATGACAGAATAAAGCTCACGCTGCTTTTGATGGCGCAGGGGCGCTTTTACGTGTCAAAGGAATGCCCTTATCTTATCAATGCGCTTGCGTCGGCGGTCTATGACGATAAAAAGCCGGTTGATACGCGGCTTGACGATGGGACGAGCGATATAGACAGTCTTGACGCCTTTGAATATTCGATCGAGCCGTATTATAAGCAGCTGGAGGCGGCAGGGCACACGAGGGACTGAAATGAAGGATTATAGCAAGGCGAACCGTGGCAAGCCGTTTGAGGACTTGTTATATTATTCACACGAGGCATACCAGCGCAGCGGGATCGCTTGCGTTCACAAAGTACCGACGGAGTTTATCCCGCTGAGGAATGCATACGGTCAGGTCGTGAGCGTGAAGGTGGAGCGTAAAAGCTGCGTCGATTATCTCGGACGTTTCCGCTCGGTGCCGGTCGCGGTCGAGGCAAAGCATACCGAAGACGATCGCATACGATGGGATCGCGTGGAAGACCATCAGGCGGCGTATATGGACGATTTCTGCGCAGACCCGTCAGCCGTCGGGATCGTGGTCGTGAGCTTTAGCCTGAACCGATTTTATGCGATCCCGTGGGCGGCGTGGCGCGCCGGGCGTGAAGAGTGGAGACAGACTCCGCCGAGGCATAAACAGAAAAGCGTGACGGTCGAGGCGGGCGGAGTCACGTGGGAGACACCGGCAGCGGCGAGCGTGTCAGCGGCGGACTTGCCGCGCGAATGGCAGATAAAGCTCGGAGGTCGGGTCGGGCTGCCGTATCTTGATATTATTGACGGATGGAGGATATAAAACGTGGATGTTGTCGCAAAGCTGAGGGAATTGGGCTATAAAACCATACACGAGGATTGGTACGACCTGATCGCCGATTGGCAGGGCTGGTACACCGGAGACGATAACGGCTTCAGGTCTTACACGGTATGGAATGGGCTAAACAACGTCAAATGCACACGGTATTCGCTGGGGATGGCGAAGAAGGTCTGTGAGGATTGGGCAAATCTCTTAATGAATGAAAAGGTCACGATCACGCTGGAGGGCGATAAAGAACAAGACTTTATTGACGCGGTCTTCGACGAGAATGATTTTGAGGTTTCAATGAACGAGTTGCAAGAACGCGGCGCCGCAGCGGGCACGTATGCAATCATCC
The DNA here is from genome assembly GCA_017560145.1 of Clostridia bacterium. Lineage (GTDB taxonomy): Bacteria > Bacillota > Clostridia > Oscillospirales > CAG-382 > Coliplasma. The sequence continues at coordinate 4,289 of JAFYON010000018.1, forward strand.
CGCGCGTCGTTCACGCGGCGGTCAATAGTCAGGGCGTCATCGTCGGGGGCGGGAATATTGCGCTGGATTACGTCACCGGCGAGAATATCTTTCCGCTCTCGTGGGTCGGGCGCAAGATCACCGAATGCGCCTTTGCGTCGGTCTTTAATGCAGAGGGCAGCGAGTATTTATATTTGCAGCTTCACGTGCTGGAAAACGGGAAATACACGATCCGCAACCTGATATATGAGACAACGGACGGAATGTCGAAAGAGGTCAGCTTTGCCGACGTAAAAGGACTTGAGTCCGTGCCCGACGAGCCGATCTTAACCGGCAGCGAAAAACCGCAGTTTGTTATCGGACGATATAATATCGTCAACAACCTTGACGATAATAATCCGATGGGGATCGCGGTCTTTGCGAACGCAATCGATCAGATAAAGGGCGTCGACATAGCGTATGATTCATACGTGAACGAGTTTTTGCTGGGTAAAAAGCGCGTAATGGTCAAGCCGTCGGCGACGAAGAACCTTGACGGCGAGAACGTATTCGACCCGTCGGACGTGGTCTTTTATGTCTTGCCTGAGGACGTGTCAGACGGGGCGCTGATTCATCCGATAGATATGCCGCTGAGGACGTCGGAGCATTCGCAGGGCTTGCAGGAGCAGCTTAACCAGCTTTCGAGCAAGTGCGGCTTTGGAACAAATCATTATCAATTCGACCGGGGCAGCGTAAGCACGGCGACGCAGATCATATCCGAGAATAGCGATATGTTCAGGACAGTCAAAAAGCACGAGATCGTCCTTGAGTCTTTGCTTACGGAGCTTTGCCGTATCCTTTTACGGCTTGGAAACACGTATATGAGCGCCGGTCTTGACGAGGACGTCGAGATAAGCATTGACTTTGACGATAGCATTATCGAAGATAAAGCCGTCGACGAGGCGCGTATATATCGTATGCTTCAGGCGGGTCTGATGAAGCCGGAAGAGGCGCGCGCGCTGCTGATGAACGAGGATGAAGAGACGGCAAAAGCAGCCTTGCCGACGATGGCGGATCTGTTGATTCAGGAAGATAAAAGGGCGGAGGTTGAGTGATGGGAAGAGGCAGCAGCGGACGCCGGGGAGTTATTGTCGTGGAAAATGCTTTTAATTCCACAACGGGGGAAAGTGGCACCGGCGGCAAAAAATGGACGTATCCCGGCATTGACGAACAAGTAACAAAGCTTGAAAAAAAGGTTGAGTCTGTAAAATCTTCGCGTCAAGTAAGCGCGTTGCAACGATCCATTGACGCTCAGGATAATATTATCGGCAAAGAGCTTGACGCCATTAAACGAGGCACCGAAAACGGAGACGAAAAAGCATTGATGGCATATAGACGTCGTTTAAGGACGGCAAGGAAAGCTTTAATTTCAAAGGAGATATTATAATGACGCGTAAAGACGTCCTTGACGCCGCCGAAAAATGCGTATGCGGCAAACGCGAACAAGATTACGGATCGCCCGAAGACAATTTTCGGACGATCGCGCAGTTATGGAGCGCGTATAAAGGCGTTGATTTTACGGCGCTTGACGTCGCGATGATGATGGCGCTGCTTAAAATCGCGCGCATACGTACGGGCAAGGGCACGGCAGACAGTTTTGTCGACCTTGCCGGATATGCGGCTTGCGGCGGCGAGATCGCGGGTGATAAAAAGTGAAATATCCGTTTTCGCCGGAGATATTGGACGCGATGCCGGAGGCGTTGGCGGAGCTTTTCCGTGGGCTTGAATTGACGCTTCTGAAAAATATCGCCGACCGGCTGAAGATATCCGACAAGCTGAACGAGGTCACCGTTCAGGACATAAAGGCGCTGAGATCGCACGGCATATCCCTGAAGGAGATCAGGCGCGCAATCAAAAAGACGGCGGGCGCCACAACAAGCAAGATTAAAAAGCTTTTCAGGGACGTTGTCGCGCGCAATAAGGCGTTCTACAAGTGGGCGATTAAAATATCCGACGTGACGGAGCCGGAGATAATGGTCGACAATTCGTTCGTTGACGCCGTAAAGCGGCAGACCATAGGCGAATGCCGCAACATAACGCAGTCGATGGGCTTTATCGTCAACGGTAAGCTTATCCCGCCCGGCGATGCCTATCAATGGGCGCTTGACAATGCCGTGATGCAGATCGAGAGTTCGGCGATCAGCTATGACGAGGCAATCAGCAACGCGACACGTCAGCTTGCAGATAGCGGACTCGAATACGTCGTATATCAGAACGGCAACAAAAAGCGCGCCGATCACGTTGACGTTGCCGTCAGGCGCGCGGTGATGACGGGCGTATCACAGATCAATCGCAAGTATGACGAGCAGAATATGGAAACGCTTGAGACCGATCTTGTCGAGGTTTCCGCTCACGCCGGAGCGCGCGACAAGGGCGACGGATTCGTCAACCATAAATCTTGGCAGGGCAAGGTTTACCGGTGGGCAAAATACACGCAAAAGTTTCCCAAGGCGTCAAGGGGCAAATATCCCGATTTTGAGGACACTTGCGGTCTCGGAGACGTGCAGGGCATAATCGGCGCTAATTGCCGTCATTCTTTTCACGCGTTCGTCGAGGGCGTAATGGAACGGACGTATACGGACGCGCAATTGAAGAATATCGACAAGCCGCCGTTCACGTTCGAGGGAAAAACGTATACGACGTACGAGGCGACGCAAGTGCAGCGCCAGCTGGAGAACGCCGTCAGACATTGGAAACGCAGAGAAGCCGCCGCGATCACAGACGAAGACAAGATGACGGCAAGATCGCGGATAAAGGCGCTTCAGCGGCGTTACGTCACGTTTTCCCGCGCCGCCGGGCTGAGGACGCAAGAAGAGAGAATGCGCGCGTATATACCGAAAGTATAAAAAACTTGCATTTTTAAAAAAGCCGTGTTATTATCTATACAAAGAGTTATCGAAGCCGACGGGCTATAAACGGAGTAGTCGACGGACTTTTAAACGGAGGGATTGTATATGTCAGAAGAGCAGATCAACACCGGAGCAGAAAACGCCGCGCAGGAGAATAACAACGATCCCGCGCCCGCCGAAAGAACCTTCACTCAGGCGGAAGTCGACAGTATCGTCGCAAGGCGGCTTGCAAAAGCACAGAAGGGAATGCCGGACGAGGCAGAATTGACCGCGTTCAGATCGTGGAAATCAGACCAGCAGACCGAGCAGCAGAGGATCGCGACGCTTCTGAAGGAGCGCGATGCGGCACAGAGCGATCTTTCCGCAGCGCTCGCAAAAGCAGAGCAGCTCGAACGTGAGCGTTATCTTCTCTCGAAGGGCGTGTCGGCTGATGACGTCGATTATATCGCTTTTAAAGCCGGTAAGCTGGTAAACGACACGACAACCTTTGAGCAGGCGGCGGAGACCGTCATAAAGGCGCGTACGTCGCAGGAGAGCAAAGACTCAGCGCGCGTTGATTTAGGCGCGCCGTTGTTCGGCAGGGCACAGACGCCGCAGCCGAATGACGCAATGAATGCCCTGATCAGAAGGGCAAGAAATGGAAAGTGAGGAATAAAAAATGGCACTCGATGCGAACATCATTTCCCGCAGCAATCTTTCGGGACTTATCCCCGAACCCGTAACCCGCGAAATCATTCAGGGCGTCACCGAGGGGAGCGCCGTCCTTGCAATGGGACGCAGACTCCCGAATATGACGTCCAAGACTCAGACTCTTAACGTGCTTGATTCGCTGCCGATAGCGTATTTCGTCGACGGCGACACCGGAGCCAAGAAGACGACCAATATGGCGTGGGACAAAAAGAAGATTTACGCCGAAGAGGTCGCCGTTATCGTCCCGATCCCCGAAGCGGCGCTTGACGACGCCGATTATGATATATGGGGAGAGGTTAAACCCCGTCTTACCGAGGCTTTCGGCAAGGTCATAGACGCCGCGATCCTTTTCGGCACCAACAAGCCGACCAATTGGCG
>JAFYON010000132.1 GCA_017560145.1 Clostridia bacterium
AGGTCAACATCAACGGTACCTTTATGAAGGAATACTGGGGCGAAGGCTCTGCACGTGCACGTAACTGGCAGCGTTACGATATGGGCGGCGACAAAAAGCTTTCCTTCGAGGAGGGCGTTGACTCCTACGTTCCCTATGCAGGTCCTCTTAAGGACAACGTTGGTCTTACCCTTTCCAAGGTTCGCCACACAATGTGCAACTGCGGCGCGCTTTCTATTCCCGAGCTTCAGAAGAATGCAAAGATCACTCTCGTTTCCGCAACCTCGATCATCGAAGGCGGCGCACACGACGTTCTTCTTAAGGATAACACCACCGCAACCACAAGAAAATAATCAGACCGCGGATAAACGGTTTGTTTACGCCCTTGAAAGAATAATCAACAAAAAAGTGTACTTTCGGTTTAATTGAAAGTACACTTGCTTTTTTATAAGGAATTTTAAATTTTATTGTATTTTCAAGGGCTTTCACGAAAAGCTCGACTAACTTACTCTTGTAAGCCTACGCTCGCTTTTCGCGAAAAACAACCTCGTTTCTCTCGGTCTGAGCTTCACTTGTTTTTTGTTTATATAAACATTTGAACGATACGGTATATACCGAACGCGAAATAGCACACGGCAAAGCCGACCACCGCCTGCCACGATGCCATGATATTAACAACGCGGCGCGCAAATTTAAGACCGAAGAGCGACAGATTCATAAAAACGAAGAGAACGATCATATAAACTATCGCAAGGAAGAACAGGGGATGGAGCGAAAAAGACTCGGCAAAATCACTGCCGAAGAATTTAAAAACGCATCTTGTTCCGCCGCAGCTTGGACATTCGATCCCGTAATTGCCCCAAAAATAACATTCGGGGAAGTAATCGATCATAAATTTTGCAATGCTCTTAAGCGTGAAAATGCCGATCACCGCAAGCGCGTCAAGTACGATCACGGTGATTTTAAATCTTTTATCGGTCATATTTTAAAAATAGAATGCGCCTGCGATAACCGCAACGAGAAGAATGGTAAGCTCGATACCAAGACAAACCGAGGAGCATGCGATACCTGCGGTTGCGCTTCCGTTGGGAAGTCCGAGCTTTTTGGATTTGCTTTTGCCGTATATACCGAGCACAAGGCCGACCACCGCAATTGCCGCCGCTATGTACGCCGTGAGGAAAAATACGACGGAAATGATGCCGAGCACCAACGATGCGATGCTAACGCCCTTTCCGGGGACGGTCGCAGGGATATATACGGGTTGACGGTATGCATTTATAGCAGGATCGTAAACCGGCTCTGTGGAAACGGGGCCGAACTTCAATCCGCATTCGGTACAAACGGTTGCTTCATCGGGTGATTGCTTGCCGCAATTGGGACAATACATAATATGCCTCCGATAATTAACGATTTATTGAAATAAGTATATCATAACACTTCGATGAATTCAAGTGCGTTTTTCTCGTTTTCGCTGTAAACCGACATCATATAGCCGTTCCTTTCGAGCGTTTGACATCTTGCGCTGATATCCGAATAGGACACCGTTTGAAATCCGATAACGCCGATGCCGACAAATTTAAAATATGCCTCCTTTGCCGTCCAGACGGTGAGAAAGCGATTTAATATATCCTTGTCGGTGATGATATCGTCGATTCCGTAATCGCTTTCACCGAAAATAAATTGCTTGTCGGCGTTTGTGCAGGCAATATCGGTCACACGCGCTTCGATCTTGCGGATCCTTTCGAGATCGATGCCGACGTTTTGCATATCGACGGCGCAAACGACTGTACCGTCGCAATGGCTTACGTTGAAAAAGACGCCTTCCTTATTGCAGATCGGCTTGCCCTTTTCGGTACGGGTGAAATTAATTTCGCGCTCGTCGCATCCGATTATTTTCGATATTCCAAGCCTTGCAAGCGATTCGCCGAGAATGCTTCGACGTTTGTCGTTCTCAACGCGCATCCTTGCAATAGCTTCCTTTCTGCTATCGTCGGTCATCGAAAGATAATAAACATATTCATCCTCGCCAAAGTGCGAAAGCCTTTTGTAATATATCTTCATAGTATTCAAAAAGGTAGTTAAAAAACTACCTTCCTTTTTTTATTTATTCTCTTTTTTCTTCTTTGCAAAGGATTTTACCGCTTCGGTGATCTTTGCAATGAGTCCTGCCTTGCCGTCCTTGGGGACTGCATCAACGGTAATAACTCTTGCTTCGCCTTCTTTAATAACGAGGAAGGAGATGGGGGTAACGGTAACCTTCGCGCCCGAGCCTGCGGGAGTGTTCGATTTTTTAACGGTTGCGTTGACCATATTTGCACCGCCGCCTGCAAAGCCTGCCGAAATTTTCGAAACGGGAATGATGGTCATACCGTCGATAACGGTTGCTTCGCCAAGCACAGATCCCGCATCTGCCATTTCCATTGCTTTGTCGGCGGTGAAGGACATAAGCTGCATAAGGTTTTCAGCCGCGGTGGTCTTTTTTATTTCGTTATTGTTCATTCGTTGCCTCCATTTGCTCGCTTGCGCTTCTGATCAAAGCGCGTAATATGTGGATAATGCGTAGCTTCGCCTTTATTTCTATGCCAAGATACGCTTCGTTTTCGAAATCACAGCCGATATTGACGTCAAGCGCCTTGTCGGCACCCTTGAAATTCGTTTCAAGATAACCGATAAATGGGTAAACCGTCGAGCAGACTATGCCGTATTCGATAGCGGCATCCGCCGCATCGCTGCCGCCGCAGATAACTTCAAGCCCCAATCGCTTGAAATTTATCTTTTTCGCAAGCCAAAGGTTCGAATCGGTAAGCAGCATAAACACGGTAACGATCCCCGTAAGCTTGCTCGAAATACGCTCGGTTTGCTTTTCGCCCTCTTCGGTTTGGGCTTCGATAACCCTTTCAAACCCCAAAAGCTGCTTTATCGCCGAGCCGATTTTGCTTGGCTTTTTCTTTTCGTCCTTGGGCTTGTTTATGTCGTAGACGGTAAAGCAGAGAAGCTTGATTTTGAAATTAAGAGCTCCCTCTGTCGAAAAATCAAAAAGAAACTTTACGTTCAAAACCAACAACAAGGCGATAAAAAGCAGCAACGCGGCGAAAACAATGCCAATGATCTTAAAAACCAACGTCTGTTATACCTCCGCAAGCACACTTAATATTACTATAACCTTTTTCATTCTAACATATACCGCTTACAAAATCAATATTTTTATATAAACGTAATATAACACCTTTGTGTTTTTCCGTCGTAAGCCTTTGGTGTGTAATAGACTTCGTCATTGTTCACGGCTTTGAATTCAAAGCAAATGCGGCCTTTGTCATTATATATTGCCGTGCATACAGTCTGATAAAAATGTATTGCGCTTCCGTCAACGTCCCCTCCGCCGAAATCGCGGTATTCGATCGGGTCATCGAACCAAAGCGGTGCGATAATCGAATAAGCAAGCGCGTATGCCTCCTTATCGCTCAGCTCCTCTGTGTTCAATATCCCGTGGTCAAGCATCGCCATAGCGGTAAGATAATCAAGCGTGTGATATTTAAGCCTCGGGTGTATTGCGTCATTGGTGCGGCTTGCAAGACAGTCGGGCATAACCTCAACCGTCGATTGATATACGTAGTCCGAGCCGAAAACACTTCTCAACATACGGTAAAGCTCGATAAACGAAAACATTTCCTGTTTGCTGTCGATTTCCTTCAATCTGCGCCCGAGCAGCTCGAGATAGAGCGATTCGGCATCGATTGCAGTATCGTGGCCCTGGCTTACGAAAAATGTCAGAAGTCTGTCAAAATAAATTCCGCCGTCCTTGCCGTAGCGTCGTACAAGCTCCTCGCGTATCGCGTCGGTGCCATTGGGGTAAAGGAAGTTTTCCATTGTCTTGAAATCGGTCAGCGAGAAAAGTCTGAACCATATCGACGAATAGAGCGAATAGTTCATTGGGCCGAGCTTTCCGAAATATATCGAATATCCCGAGTGTGCCGTTCCGTTGCCGAAACCGTGTCTGGTATGATCAAGCGTAGTCAGATTGTAAAACATATCCGAGCCGAGAAGCGTAAGCTCCATAATCGTGGCACCGCCCTCATTGAGCGGGAAGTAGTATGATGAATCGACGTTCCAATGCTCCTTTGCGACAGCCATATGATACAGCTCGTGAACGAGTATCGACGCTTCGATAGCATCGTTTGCGGCACCCTTGGCAATAAACATCGTTTTTGTGCTGTCGGACGCAGAGCCTGCATGGTCGCCCTCGCTTTGCTCATAGATGATGGTATTGACCATCGTGTCGAGCGGATCGAGCATATATGTTCTCACGTATTCCGAAACGTCGGGTGCGCCGAGAAACGCAAATGTTCTTTGGAAATTGTGATAATGATCGATAGTTTCGGAAAATCCTCTTCTGAGCATATCCTCCGCTTCGCCTCCATAGCTCTTTTTGGCGATTATCGCCTCGAGCTCATCAAGCAAAGCTTGTTTTGTTTCGCTGTCTGCGGGAGAATAATCGAACTCAAATACAG
>JAFYON010000133.1 GCA_017560145.1 Clostridia bacterium
ATACCATTGCGTGGGGAAGTCCGAGCGCTTCACCAACAACTCTTACCTCATCCTTATAAAGCAGCTTGATGGGCTCAACGAGCTCAAACTTAAGGTCCTCGGGAAGTCCGCCGACGTTGTGGTGCGACTTAACTGCCTTTTTGCCCTCTGCCTGCTTTATACTTTCGAGGATATCGGGATAGATGGTACCCTGTGCGAGATAGGAAATGCCTTCGAGCTTTCTTGCTTCGTCGGCAAAAACGTTGATGAATTCAGCGCCGATGATCTTTCTCTTTCTTTCGGGATCGGAAACGTCCTTCAAGAGATCGAGGAAGCGGTCGGTAGCATCAACGTAGATAAGGTTTGCATCGAGCTCGTCCTTGAAAACCTTGATAACGTTTTCGGACTCGTCCTTACGCATAAGGCCGTGGTTAACGTGAACGCAAACGAGCTGCTTGCCAATTGCTTTTACCAAGAGAGCGGCAACGACCGAAGAGTCAACTCCGCCGGAGAGCGCCAAAAGCACCTTTTTATCTCCAACCTGCGCGCGGATTTCGGCGATTTGCTCGTCGATAAAGGCTTTTGCCAGTTCAAAATTTGTGATACGAGCCATTGATTCGGGGCGAAGGTTGTTTTGCATTGCTTTTATCCTCCAAATTTTCGAAAAATCTAAAAATATGATGAAATATTATATCAGTTTGAATTCGGAAATACAATAGAAATTTAAACTTTTTTCGATATTTTTTTCATTTTTTTCGCGTCTGCTTCGGTAATAGATCCGCCGTTTTCCGAATATAATTAACCGAACAAACCGAAAGTGAGATAGCCTTTTATGAAAAAACTGTTTTTGGCGATTATAGTTGTTCTTTTGATCCTTTCATCGCAAAACGCAAGCGCGACCGAAACGGCGAGCGTTTACCCCTATGACGTCGACTTTGGCGAATATTGGTTCGAGCCGACGGGTGCGGAATATATAAGCAACGGCGACGCAAGAGCGCTTTTGCTTATGGAATATTCAACGGGCAGAGTGCTTTTTGCCGAAAACGAATACGAGCATCTTCCCATTGCGTCGGTAACCAAGGTAATAAGCACGCTACTCGTTGCCGAGGCGATCGACGACGGAAAAATAGGCCTTTCCGACAGCGTTACCGTTTCGGAATACGCGGCAAGCATGGGCGGCTCGCAGGTGTTTTTGGAAGCGGGCGAATCGATGAGCGTCGAGGACCTTTTGAAATCGGTCATCGTCGTTTCGGCAAACGATGCGACGGTTGCACTCGGAGAATATATTTGCGGAAGCGAGGCGGCTTTTATTGCCGCGATGAACGAGCGTGCGCGCGAGCTCGGATGTGAAAACAGTAATTTTGTAAACACGAACGGCTTGCCTGCCGAAAACCATTATTCCTGCGCTTACGACATTGCGTTAATCACGCGTGAGCTGATGAAGCACGAGCTTGTTTTTAACTACACGGGAATATGGATGGACACGATACGCGACGGTAAATTCGGGCTTGCAAACACAAACAAGCTTATACGCTTTTACAAGGGCGCAACGGGAATGAAGACGGGATTTACGGGTGAGGCGAAATATTGCCTTTCGGGCACTGCAAAGCGCGACGGAATGCATCTTATTGCGGTAGTTCTTGGCGCGGAAACGAGCGACAAGCGCTTTGCCGCCGCAAAGGGCTTGCTTGATTACGGCTTTGCGAATTACTCGATACTCACGCCCGAAACGCCAAATCTTGAACCGATCCCCGTCACACGCGGCGTTGAAAAAAACGTCGGTCTTAGATCCGAGCCGATCAACATACTTATTGAAAAGGGCGGAAGCGGCAGTACCGAGTCAAAGGTCTTTGTTTCCGAGTCACTGACAGCGCCTGTTGCCGAAAACACCGAGGTGGGATATATTGCCTATTACCGCAACGGGCAGGAGATCGGGCGCGCGCCGATATATACCGAGAGCGAGATCGACGAGGTTTCCTACAGCTCGGTTCTGAAGGAGCTTTTTAAGTGCTTCTTCCTTAAATAAAGCTTCGCAGACAAAAAAACAAGGCTCCCTTGTGTAAAGGGAGTCTTTTAACTATTCGTTATCGATCCAAGGCTCGTTGGCGACAGAGCCGCCCTTGACCGAGGTGATATTTTTGATGTAAGAAAAGCGGACGTCCTTGCCCATCATAAATTGATAATCCTCGCCGTTGGCGCAATAGAGCTCGACCCAAACGTAGCCGTCCTCGGTGTTGCATATTTCCATTTCGCTTCCGTTATCGAAATAAACGAATATGCTTTCGGTTATGTCGCCGGGGCGGAAAAGATCGAAGGTAAAGCTTCCGTTTGTAAGCATATTGTAAAGGTTGCGCTGATTAAGACTGTCAAGCCTTACGTTGCCGTCGGCTCTTTCAACGCGCACCTCGTTCGTTTCGTAAACGGTGCCTGCAAAATCAAGCAAAAAATCGTTCCAGACGGTTCGACGGTATATAACCGTGGAAAACATTACTATCCCTGCGAGAACAAATCCGACCACCGCGAGTATAAGCGAGGTCGTTATCACGCGCTTTATTTTCTTTTTTATTCTGTAATCCATATTTTTCTCCGTTGCCTTCTATTGATTAAAGAATACAATATTTTTATCGGCTTTTCAAGATGGTGTTGAAATTTTCTGCCCGACGTTGTATAATAAAAGCGATACATAAACGTTTTCAGAGGCTGTATATGATAATAGAAGGACTTCAAAAAACCACCCTGCTCGACTACCCCGGGCTTGTCGCATGCACCGTTTTCGCACACGGCTGCAATCTGCGCTGTCCCTTTTGCCACAACGCAGGATTAGTGATCCGCAAGCCCGAAAATATAATAAGCCAAGAGGAGCTCGGCGCGTTTTTGCAAAAGCGCAAGGGCATTCTCGACGGTGTCTGCCTTACCGGCGGCGAGCCGTTGGCGCAAAAGGATTCGATCGAGTTTATCGAATTTCTTAAAAGCTTCGGATACAAGCTCAAGCTCGATACGAACGGCTTTTACCCCGAAAGATTAAAGGAGGTTATCGAAAAGGGCTTGGTCGATTATATTGCGATGGACATCAAATCCTCGCCCGAGGGCTATGCGCGCGCGGTTGGGATCGACGGCATCGACGTTACCCCCGCAATGCAAAGCGTGAAGCTTATTATGGATTCGGGGATCGATTATGAATTCCGCACGACCGCGGTTAAGGGACTACATATTGTGTCCGACTTTGAAAAGATCGGCGATTGGATAGCCGGCGCAAGGAAATATTTCATACAGCAATTTATCGACTCGGGCGACCTTATTCAAAGCGGATTTTCCGCCTTTGACACCGCAGAAACCGAAAAACTGCTTGCGGCAGTAAGGAAAAACGTTCCCAACGCCGAATCAAGGGGCATTTAGCAGCGTTTTAACGTGTTATTGCACCCCGTGGAAAAAATAACCAAATTAAACACAAGATATTGTACAAAGTAACAAAACCACAATATCTTGTGTTTTTCTATTGACAAGAGCGCAAGATTATGTTATCCTCTATCTTGCCAGCCATCGCGCAAGCAACCCTGCGTTTTTTGCAGGTTTTATATAGAAATAAAATTTTTTAACTATAGAAAGGTAACAGATCATGTATCAGGTTGTAAAACGCAACGGCAAAACTGCCGAATTTGACATCAAAAAGATCGCCGCTGCTCTCGAAAAAGCATTCGAAGCATGCGAAAGACCCTCTCACCCCAGTGTTATCGATTTCCTCGCACTCAAAGTTACCTCGGACTTCGAAAGCAAGATCAAGGACGGCCTTATTGCCGTTGAAGACATTCAGGACAGCGCAGAAAGCGTGCTTGCTCAGGCAGGCTATGCTGACGTAGCAAAGGCATACATCCTTTACCGCCGTCAAAGAGAAAAGCTTCGTAACATGAAGTCCACCATGCTCGACTACAAGGCATTGGTAGACAAATACGTTAAGAACGTTGACTGGCGCGTTAAGGAAAACTCCACCGTTACCTACTCGGTCGGCGGTCTTATCCTTTCCAACTCGGGCGCTATCACCGCAAACTACTGGCTTTCCGAAATCTATGATGATGAAATTGCAAACGCTCACCGCAATGCAGATATTCACATCCACGACCTTTCGATGCTCACCGGCTACTGCGCAGGTTGGTCGCTTAAGCAGCTTATTCAGGAAGGCTTGGGCGGCGTTCCCGGCAAGATCACCTCTTCGCCCGCAAGCCACCTTGCAACCCTTTGTAACCAGATGGTTAACTTCCTTGGCATTATGCAGAATGAATGGGCAGGCGCTCAGGCATTCTCCTCCTTCGATACCTATCTTGCTCCCTTCGTAAAGGTTGATAACCTTTCCTACGATCAGGTCAAGAAGTGCATCGAATCCTTCATCTACGGCGTAAACACTCCCTCGCGTTGGGGTACTCAGGCGCCCTTCTCGAACATCACCCTTGACTGGACCGTTCCCAACGACCTCGCAGAGCTCAACTGTATCGTCGGCGGCAAGGAAATGGACTTCAAGTACAAGGATTGTAAAGCCGAAATGGATATGATAAACAAGGCGTTTATCGAAATTATGATTGGCGGAGATGCAAACGGAAGAGGATTCCAGTATCCTATTCCCACATACTCGATTACAAACGAATTCGACTGGAGCGA